>CAMLFK010000037.1 GCA_946479255.1 uncultured Oxalobacteraceae bacterium | reverse complement strand
GCCAGCGTGTCCGCCGACTGTGGGGCGAAATCGGATTAAATCAGTGCTTCCCTAGTGTCCTGAGTTAAAAGTTCGTTGCGCGCGCGCATGCGCGCGCCATTCCGAGAATCCCCGCGATGCGGCGCCAAAAATGCTCGCAAGGCGGCGCCTTGCTCCGCTTTTGTTCCTTGCCTCCCGGCGATTTCGAAACATTTACTAGCAACGAACTTCCAACTCAGGACACTAGCATCTGACAAAGAATCGCTCATTCATGACCGATGCTGACCCCGCTGGTCTTGACTAGATAATTTGAATTTATTTCCAAAAGTCAAGTAGGATCTCGACAAAACCACACTCTTACCTAGTACCCAGCGACTAGCTGACAAAAGTTTTATTTTCTGATAAGTTAATCTTATATCAATTAAAAAAACTTATTGTGATGAACTTGGGTTCGATAAAAGGGCGGGATGATAATGACACATTACTTCATGACACACAGCGTTAAACTGACAAACCTTATACTTGTTGCTTTTTTAGTGGGATGTGCCCCGATGTCGGAACAATACAAGGCAAAGGACGCGAACCTTGCTTTTGAGCGTGCCTACCAAGCTCATGTTGACGGAAAGTACGGTTCCACAGCTGGTTTTAATGATCGACTTAAGTACTACGATAATTTATTAGAAAAATCAGAAGAAGTTATTGAGGAGGCGCGGCAGTCCGATCGCGCACGTATCGATGTTTTGATGAAGAAGATTGCAGGTGATGAGGCCGAGAATGCGAAGTATCGGGAGCAGCTCTCTGAAGCCAATGCAATAACTAAAGTAATTAAAAAGCGGCACGCCGCGCTGGAAACCAAGCTGGCATTGTTAGCCAAGGACCAGGAGAAAAACGAGGCTAAGCTTGAAAATTTAGGTGAAAAGTTTGAGCAACTAAGCGTTGAACTTGAGCGTCGTGAGAGTGAAATAGTTATTCGTCAAGCTCGTACGACCAATCAGGAGGCTCAAATCGCAAGAATGCGGCGAGAAATGGAAGGTTTGATAACTAGAGACTATAATTTATTTGCAGACCAAAAACGACGAGCTGTTCGCAACGAGATCGTGCATGAGCGCTTGCTTAATGCCGATGCAGCGTACTTGGAGTTGAAGACCAGTATGCTCATGGGGCGGGCTACCGGTGATACGATGCTTGATATATCAGAACTAATGTTGTCGACCGCGACTACCTTGACTGGTGGAGCGATGGCAAAGGCAAATCTCGGCGCAGCGTCGACGCTTCTGAAAGGTTCACGAACTTCAGTTGACAAGAATTTTTTTGCGCAGCAGGCCCTTGCAGCGATTCTCAATGCGATCGAAGATCGGAGGCAACTGGATAAGCTTGCGATCATAAAGGGTCTCGGTGCAACGACGATCGATTATTCGCTTCAGCAAGCATTGGCGGATGTACGTTTGTATCAAAGTCGAGCAAATCTTATGTCTGGGGTGTTAGACTTAGCAAATCAATCAGCAAACAATGCTAAAATATCAGAAGACAAAGTTGAAGCTGAAAAGAAGAATCAGGCGGACAAAAGTAGTGCCGGCATTAATTAGCAGTAAGTACTTTTTTCGCTGATAAAGTGGACCCATCAGGCAAGAAATTTTGCCTGATAATTTAAGCTGTGCCCATTTCCACTTCGTCAGCTGCTCGGCGCTGTCCCGTACTGCTCGTTTCTTCTTGCCTCTCGTCCTGGTCACCGAAACTACCGACGATCAGCGCACCGCCGCCTGCTTCGGCGCTGTAGACCTGTTCGGGGGTCTGGTAGCCGAGCGACTGGTGCGGTCGCAGCGCGTTGTAGAACGCGAAATACTGTGCCAGGCCCACCGTCAATTCCGCCATGTTGGCGTTTCCCTTCAGATACACATCCTCGTACTTCACGTTCGGAGCGCCATAGACGCTCGACGAAGATGTTGTTCAGCACGCGTCCGCGCCCGTCCATGCTGATGGTCACGCTTTCGCGCTTGAGCACATCGGTAAAAGCCGTGCTGGTGAACTGCGAACCCTGATCGCTGTTGAAGACCTCCGGCCGTCCATGATGGCGCAAGGCGTCCTCCATTCCACGCAGAACGACGCGTCCATGTTGTTGCTGATGCGCCAGGACAGTAGCTCGTGGCTGTACCAGTCGATGAGGGCGGCCAGATAGGCAAAGCCCCGGGCCAACCGGAGTAGAGTAAGAGGCAGGGCGTAGTCGAACTTTTCGCCGCGCCACGCCACGTACGATGTACGGATTTCCCGACGGGGTCCGCCATTTGAATTGCCCCTTGCGGCTTGTGATGAGCCGCCGAAGCGCTATCGCCCCATACCAGCCACGACTGCTTCGGCCTTCTACAACCCACGTCTTTGCTTGCCCCGGCTCTGGTTTACAGACATGGTCGCGCATCAGTGACGGGAAACTTCGGCGAAACTTACGCGCAAGCCAATTCCCAAATTTCCAGAAGACAATGCGATCCAGCTTGCTGAACATGGTGGCCGTAAAGTCGGTGTACTGATAGAAGTTCGCCCATCCCGCCAGTGGCCGATTCAGGCGTTCCACGACATCTATCCGGTTTGCACCGTAATCGCCCGACAGTTGCTTGACCAGTTTCTCGGCAAAGCGTCGAGCTCCGGCGCAAGCCACGCGAGATGCTCGTACATGAGCGCAATTCGGACTCTTAGTTCAAAATTCCGCTTCGTCGAACCTGGCGTTTCAGTTGCGAACTGCCGTAGAATTCAGGTATTGGTTCCGCTGGTAAAGGTCATTAGCTATCGTCCCGCCATAAGCTGCTTGTAGTCTCGATTTTCGTACTTAAAACGTCACCATTGAGCATCTAACCATGACAAAGTTTCTTATCTCCTTCCCTGCGAGTGCGATGGATGTTCCTGCCGAGGACATGGCTGCTGTTAGTGAGGAGTCGCATGCGCTTATCCGAGAGGCAAAGGCCGCTGGGGTCTACGTGTTTGGCGGCGGAATCAACGGTGAGGTGGCGTCAGTGATGGTTGCGCCGAACGGGAGCTGCACAACCGAGACATACCCTCAGACCAGAGAGTTCGATGGGGGCTTTTGTGTGCTCGAGCTCCCGTCAAGGGCGGATGCCGTTCAATGGGCGGCAAGGATCGCCACCGCCTGCCGCTGTGCGCAAGAGCTTCGCGAGTTCGGCTACGACCCCGAAAGCTGAGGCGCCGAATCCTCCAGCACGCGATCGCCAAAAAGCTGAAGGGCAGCATCAAGATGACCAGCCTCGACCGGCCCGTCTGGGCCACGCTAACCCACGCCCCCCACCTCGCCGAAGGTGGTGAGCTCGCCAAGCGATTCCAGCGCGACATCAACCTGTTCGCTTCCGCCTCCGACGACAGCGTCGCGAGCCTCGCAGCACTTAGTGCACTGGTCCAAGATGACGAATGCGTCTACGTGCTGCAGGTCCCGGCAATCCACATACCCGAAGGTCTGATGGCGGTGCGCGAAGCCCAAGGAGTTCAACTGCTGGCGGCCCGGCCCATCAAGGCCGAGGCAGGCGAAGACAAGATCATTGCACTCACCGATGCGGACGCGCCAGAAATGCTGGCATTGGCAAAACTCACCGAGCCAGGCCCCTTCCTGCCGCGCACCCACACCATGGGCCGCTTCATCGGCATCCGCATCAATGGGCAACTGGCGGCAATGGCCGGAGAGCGTATGCGCTTCCCTGGTTTCACAGAAGTCAGCGGCGTATGCACCCATCCCGATTTTCGGGGGCGTGGTTTCGCCAGAAGACTTTCGTCGGTCGTCGCAAATACCATCCAACAGCGCGGTGAGCAGGCATTCCTCCACGCCTGGACGTCCAACGTTGCAGCGATCGCGATGTATGAGAGACTGGGATTCGAGCACAGAACCTCTGTACAAGTAGCCATCTTGAAAAGACAGGCCTGAAAGCGCAAAACGAGCCAATAGAGCAAACAACTTGAGTACATATACCAACCAAGACCGCAACCACGACCGTACAAACTGCCCCAACTGCGTCCAGAAAATGCAGACAATCGCCGTAGAGGGCCGCTCAGTCGGCGCCATCGACATCGACGTCTGCGTCCAATGCTTCGTCATCTGGTTCGACAAAATGGAAAGCGCCCAGCTCGCCCCCAGCGCGGTCATCGAGCTATTCAAGATCGTCAACAGCTGCTGGGACAAACCGCGCCTGCCGCTGTCAAATGCCTTGCCGTGCCCACGGTGCAAGGTGCGGCTGAACCTCACCCATGACATCTGCAAAGCCGGACGAATTTCCTACTATCGCTGCCAGGAGCATGGACGCTTGACCCCGTTCTTCCATTTCCTGAAGGAGAAGCAATTCATCCGCCAGTTGAGGCCAATGGAAATCAGTCAGCTGCGTGTCGACGTCAAGCAAATCAAATGCTCCGGATGTGGTGGCGCCATCAACCTCGAGAAAGACACGGCATGCTCCTACTGCGGCGCGGCGATCGCCGTCCTGGACGCTGATGCGGTAAGCAAAGCGATGGAAGTGTGGGCCGCCGCAGCCGAGCGCCGCCGCAACAGCACACCGGCGGAGATTTCAGAGGCAACGCTCAGGCTCGCCGCCGCCCATGCGAAACTGTCCGAGAAGCCAAGCCGGACCCTGCCTGATGGCCTGTTTGGCAATGCCGCTAGTACAGACCTGATGAGTGCATGCATCGTCTCGCTGAGCGGATTGTTTGCGCTGTTGGATGAGTAAAACATGAAGAGCAATTCAAACGGCGGCCTTGTCTATTCCACCGATGGCGGGCGCATGTGTCCCGAGTGCAGACGGCCGCTTACGGAGTGTGCGTGCAAGGTCAAGACCGCGACCACAGGCGATGGCGTGGTGCGCGTGTCGCGCCAGACCAAGGGCCGGGGTGGCAAGAGTGTGACACTCATCAAGGGGCTTGCGCTCGACGCCACCGCACTTGCTCTACTAGGCAAGCAGTTGCGCACAGCATGCGGTTCAGGCGGAACTGTGAAAGATGGTGTGATTGAAGTGCAGGGCGACCACTGCGAGCTGGTCATCGAGGTGCTGGGAAAGCACGGCCACCATGCCAAACGTGCTGGTGGGTGAGCAGCCAGCAGGAGCCGCTAAGCCATCCACCCGGAATCGACAGGAGAACCCACATGCTTGATACGTTGCTTGCGGTCCTGCACCACCTAGGCATGTTTACCTTGCTGGGTCTGCTGACGCTGGAACTGAGCGTCGCCAGGCGCGGCCTACAGCTTGAGCAGTTGGTGTCGCTGGCGCGAATCGACCGTCTGTACGGCACCTTCTCCGGCCTGGTCATTGCGGTGGGTGTCGTGCGCGTCGTGTTCGCCGCCAAGGGATGGGACTACTATTCCCACAACTGGTTTTTCTGGGCCAAGATGGGCGCCTTCGCCGGCGTCGGGCTGCTGTCGATCAGGCCGACGCTCAGCTTCATCAAGTGGCGCCGCGCCAGCACGGCGCCGGGCGACGAGGACGTGGGCCAGGTGCGCCGCTTCCTCGTCGCCCAAGTCGTGCTGTTCGCTTTTATTCCGGTGTTCGCCGCGCTGATGGCGCGCGGCTACGGCGTTTTTCAATGAACGCCTGATGCCTTCGAACTTCTAGACCCCGGTTGGGGGGTCCAGACTGGTAAGCACACTCAGAAGCTCTTTGTGGCGAGCTATATGCCAATTCTTCGCTTCCGTCAGGCCCGGCCAGCGTGGCGACCATGACACCCGTAATGCTGCCGACAGCGAGCGCTTCGACGCGTGCGGGCCGGGAGCGTGGCTAATGCATCGGCCACAATGCGCAGAGCCTGGCGGCTTACGGTCAGCGATTCCGGCGTGCCGCTGGAGGCAGGGACGGCCATTCCGTCTTCTTCGCCGACAAACATCCGTCCTTCCAGTGCCGCACGGCGATACGCGTCGACGGCCAGGTTGCGCATCATCTGGAACAGGGAGGCCAGGGGCTGCCTGATCTCGGACAGGGGGCCGGCTTCGTTCAGTTTCAGGAAGCTATCCTGCACCCAATGGGTGTTGCCGAGCACCTTGAAGGCGGCGCGTAACAGTTGTGGCCGATGTTCGACAAACACGGTACTCCAATTAACTGCTGCTCGGTCGACTCCATGCGCTTCCTTGATTGTTGTTTATGCAAAGTTAATTCTGTGGAATTTAACAAATAAACTCAATACGAATGATTCTCATTCTCGTTTGCTGGGAAGGCGGCGCACGATGGCACTGTAGAATTGGAGTTTTGTCGGCGCTTTGTAGAGAATTTATGTCCCAGGAAAGAAAGGCGCCCGTGGCGCGCCGCTCGCCGCCGCCGCTGGCGGCATCGCGGCCCACCTCGCCTGAAGCAATCATCGCCAGGAAAGAGGCGCGTGAACACAAGGATGCGCTGGTGCGCGGCGTCACGTCGATCGACGCCATGCGCGAAGCCATCAAGCGCAGCGCGCGCGATCTGCCCGTCATCACTTGCGTGCCTCGACTGGGGCCGCTCGATGCGGCCGCCTTCCGTGCGCGCGCCGAACAAGGCTTGCCGTTCTTGATCACCGGCGTGGTCGGCCGTTGGCCTCTATGCGCGCTGACTCCGCAAACGCTGCGCGAACGCTTCAGCCATCTGCAGGTGCGCGCCAGGGTCGGCGACTATATCAACACGGCATTCGCGCCCGACCGGGCCATGCAGGACATGTCGATGCTTGAATACCTGGAATTGGTCGAGGGCGGCAGGCATGCGCTGCCGCCCTACCTGGGCAACCTGGAATTGCGGGAATTGAATGGCATGTGCCACTGGCCGGCCTGGTTCGACAAGATGGGCCCGCCGCGCTTCTGGATCGGCCCGTCCGGCACCGTCACGCCGCTGCATTGCGACTATGACGACAATATCTTTGCGCAGATCTGGGGCAGCAAGCGCATCTTCCTGTCACCGCCGCATCACGAAGAGTTCCTTTATACAAAGGAAGCCAATGCCATCCTGTTTGGTTCGCCGGTCGACCCGGAAGTGCCGGACTTCGACAAGTTTCCGCTCGCGCGCCAGGCATTGATGATCGAGTGCATCGTCAACCCCGGCGACATGCTGTACGTGCCGGCCGGCTGGTATCACCAGGTGCGGGCGCTGACGTTTTCGCTCTCCTCCAATCGCTGGGCCAGGGGGATGCCGTTTGCCTTAAAGGGCGAGGCGTCGCTGCGGCGTGGGGCCTAGCTTGGGTGAAATCTTAAAGAGGATACGAAAAAACATAATGGCATGCCTGAAAAAGCAATGTTATAAATATTGATATTCAAGAAAAATATATAAATAGAAGAATTTCTCGTTTATCCAGATACGCCGCGCTGGCGTCGGCCTCGCTTCGCGTGCAAAAAGTTCCGTAATTGGAATTCACCACGAATTTCTTCGTACGGGAGTGATTGACTTCTGTGGCCCGAGCGCCCAGGAGCAATTGACGCAGTGTTGTTTCCTTTAACTTTTTTAGGAATACTCTAATGCAAATTTTCTCCCCAAAATCATTCAAGCTGCTCGCTGCCGCGGCCACCGCGGTCATGATTTTTTCGGCACCTATTGCCCAAGCGCTTAGCGCTTGCCAGCAGTACTGCGTCAGTTACGCACAAGGTCAAGCTGAGACCCAGAAGAACATTGCCTACGGCGCGGCCCTGAATTCCTGTGCCCAAGTGCCTCAACCATACACGCAACAATGCATCGCTGCTTTTCAGCAGAACGTGTATAACTATGTCTACAATGCAGCCTACCAAAGTTGCATGTCTGGAACCCACTGTCCAGCGTAAGCTTCAGTCACATGCAGTCGTCGAATTAGCTTGAGCATTGCAGCGGTACTTCGGTACCGCTGCCCGCTTTTGCTCGCGTCGAAATCGTTCCCTCAGCTTTCGGGCCTGAGCGATGTGTATTCCAATTCGGCAGTGAGAGTACAGCCCGGAAGTGGACCGCTGATGGCGCCTGTATATGCATCCATCTCTGCTCGACCGATGTAAATTGCTGTCTTACAATCGTATTTCCACTGACAGAATAAAGATTGGAAATACATGAGCATTGTGGGGAGACTGAGTTTGATCGCCGGCCTGGCGCTGGCAGTGCCGATTGTCGCTTTTGCCCAGGCCAACGACGCGGCCTTGAAGCAGGAGGTCAATGCCGCCGATGCCGCCTACTGGAAGGCCTATAACAGCTGCGATTACGCCAAGCTCGATGCGCTGACCGCGGAAAATGTCGAGTTTTATCATGACAAGGGTGGAACCGTCATGGGCCGCGCGGCGCTGACCGATTCGGTGCGCAAGAATATCTGCGGCGATCCGAATGGCGCGGTATTGCGCGAGGCCGGGCCCAAGGATACCCAGACTTTCCTGCTTAACCGCGGCCCGGAAGTATACGGCGCGCTGGTGGGTGGCCAGCACCAGTTCTTTGCCATCCCCAAAGCGGGCGGCAAAATCCCGACCGGCACCGCGCGCTTCCAGACGCTGTGGCTCCGCAAGGACAATGCCTGGATCATGTCGCGCGTGTTCAGCTACGACCATCAGCCAGCGGCATACACGAATGAGCGCAAGGCGGTCAAGCTGAGCAGCGCCGAACTGGAGCAGTTCACCGGTTCGTACCAAGCCAGGATACAGCCGCTCTTCGTATTTAAACGCGATGGCGGCAACCTGTCGGTCGATGTCCAGGGCCGTCCGAATACCTTCTATCCGATGTCGAAAACATCGTTCTTCCTGAAGGAGATGGACATCGTGGTCGACTTCAAACCGGCGACCGGCGGCAAATCGGCAGGCTTTTCCGTGCGCCAGAACGGCGCGCTGATCGACGAAGCAGTTCGCCAATAAGGACAGGAACGATATGAATCCCATGCTGAACAGATATGCAATGGCAGCGCTGCTTGCCTTGGCCACGGCGCCCGCCTTGGCCGCCGACGTCGACTTCGGTGCGCAGCTGGCCGAAGGCGGCGTGGCGATCATCATCACGATCGGCTTGTCGATCCTGGCGCTGGCGGTGAGCCTGGAGCGCCTGCTGCATTTCCGCACCAAATACATCGCGCCGGCCGGCATGGTGTCGAACGCCAGGGAGCTCTGGCAGAGCCCCCACGAAATGGACATGCTGAGCGATGACGGCAGCATCCTGGGCAAGATCATCGGCTTCATGTCGGCGCACCGCCACCATGACTACGATTATGTGCACGCCCGGGTCAGCGACATCGCCTCGATCGCCTTGCGCCGCCACCAGCAGCGCGGCTACGCGCTGGCGATTGTCGCCACGGTGGCGCCGATCGTCGGCCTGCTCGGCACGGTGATCGGCATGATCGAGGCTTTCCACGTGATCGCCAGTGTCGACGGCATGGGCAATCCGGCCTTGCTGGCGGGCGGCATCTCCAAGGCCATGATCAATACCGCGGCCGGCCTGTCGGTGGCGCTGCCGGCGCTGGGCATGCATCATTACCTGCGCAACCGCGTGGTGTTCTTTGGCCTGCAGCTGGAAGAGCAGATCAACGCGCTGATGGCCGAGTGGTTCATGCCGCCGCATTCAGGTACGGTGGCACGGCTGGTCACAAACCACGGGACGGCCCATGGCAATTAAGCTTGGCGAAGAAGAGCAGCCGGAAATCGGCCTGATCGCGCTGATCGACTGTATTTTCTTCCTGCTGATGTTCTTCATGGTGGCCACCTCGTTCAAGCACGCCAATGAAGAGAAGAAGCAGCCGCTGCCCCTTACCTTGCCCAAGTCGGCGGTGAAGCTGGACGCGGCTGCGCAAGCCGACCCGCGGCTGGTGATCGGCGTCGACAGCGGCGGCGGATTTTTCCTGAACGGCAAGCGCGTCAGCGCCGACGAATTGCGCACGCAGCTGCACGCGCAGGCCTTGCGCGACCCCGGCCAGCGCATCCGCATCGATGGCGACCAGGGCACCGCGTACCAGAATATCGTCCGGGTGCTGGACATGTGCCAGTTCGAAGGCCTCTCGAATATCTCGATGCATACGCGGCGCTAGCATGAAGGACCATCGTTTTTTGCTGGCCTCGCTCGCCATCCACGGCTGCCTGTTCGCGGCCCTCACTTCCATGGCCGTGAGCTCCAGCAAGAACGCGCCGCCCAAGGTGGAAACCGCGGTCCAGCGGGCGCAGGTCGCCGAGACTTTGCACAAGACCAGCGAGAGTGCGCTGAAAAAGCAGGCCAGCAAGCTCGACACCATGAAAGAACTCATGGAAGAGGCCAGCGGCATCAAGCTGCCGGAGAAAAAAGATCAAGCGGTTCCGCTCGATCCGCTGGCGCAGGCCGAGCAGCTGGCCGCGGCCATCGAGGAGATGGCCAAACGCGACAAGGCCAAGGAGCTGGCACGCCTGCTCAAGATCCCCGAAAAAGAGGCGCGCAAGAAAATCGATGCCGAGCAGCCCAAGCCACCGCCTGGGCCGCCGGAGACGCCTGAGCAGAAGATGCAGCGCCTGGTGGAGCAGTCCAAGCAGGCCTTGAAGGACAAGCAGGAGCGGCTGGCGAGCCGGCAGGAAGGCGTCGCCGTCAAGCCGGATGGGCAAGGCAAGGCGGATGGCGCCAAAGGCGGTGATGGCGCCGGCGGCAAGGACGGCGGCCAGGGCGCCGGCAAAGGCACCGGCCAGGGCGGGACCGGAAAAGGCAAGAGCGGGAACGGAGACGGCGAGGGTGGCGGCGGCAGCGGGTACGGCGCCGGCTGGGCCATTACCGCCTTCCTGAACGACCAGTTGCCGTTGCCGGAACGGACCAGCGGCAATTTATCGCAGGCGTACTCGCCAGGCGGCATCAGCTGGAGCGAGATCCCGGACGCCGGCACCCGCGTGCTCCACCAAAGTACCGGCATGAGCATCGGCGCCGACGGCGACTTCGCCAACCGGCTGTACATCAACCGCTGGCACGTCATTGGGCCGTTCGAGGGCGCACGCTGGCGCGACTACCCCGCTGCGCCGGTTTATCCGCCGGAGAAGGCGATCGTGCTCGATGGCGTGTACCGCGGCAAGAACAACCGGCTGGTGAGCTGGGAGCTTCACGAGAACGCTGCTTACCCGCTCTCGCCGCGCAGGCACGTGGAGGATTCGGTCTATTACGGCTACACCGAGATCCGGGTGGACCGGGCGCAGGAGATATGGGCGCTGATCGGCGCGGACGACCTGGTGAAGGTGTGGCTCAACGATGTGCTGGTGTATGACGGTGGCACTCCGGCCAAGGACTGGTTCTTCATGAAGGCCTTCGGCCCCGAGCAGCCCAAGCTGATCAAGGAATGGAAGCTGAACGAAACGCGGCGCCTGCTGCCATTCAAGCAGGGCGTCAATACCGTGGTGTTCAAGCTGGCCAACGGTCCCAATCACTGCTTCTTTTCGATGGTGCTGCTGCCGCCGGCCGGTGCGGCCCGGCGGTAAACCTCACTTGAGCGGCGTGCCGGCGTAGGCCAGGGCGCTGTAAGCCTGCGACCCGGCCGCGTCGTCGGCGGCGGGCGTGCTCTCGCCGGCGTCCTGGGCCATGCGCCGTTCGAGGGCGCGGTTGGCCTCCCGCAGCAGTTGGCGCGGATCGTCGCTGATGGGACGGGCAACGAAGCGCATGGAGACACTGATCGGCTGGCCGGCGTTGTGCGGATGGTGGCGCAGGCTGGCCAAGGCGCGCCGCAGCAGTTCACCCATGGCGCGCGCGCCGTCGGCGTCGGTGGCGCGCAACAGCACGCCGAAGCGGTCGCCGGCGTAGCGGCACAGCAGGTCGCTGCCGCGCAGGTTCAGCTGCAGTACCTGGGTGACCGACTGGAGCAGGCGGTCGCCCTCGCGCTCGCCGTAGTCTTGGTTAATCAAGTGAAAGTTGTCGATGTCGAGCATCAGCAGGCTGCCGTTGCGGCGCCCGTGCTGGTAGTCGATGCGCAACTGCTCGCGCAGGCAGTCGGCGTCGCCGACCCGGGTCAGCGGGTCGACCGATGGGTGCTCGCACAGCAGGCGGTCGCGCGGCGGCAGGGAGCCTGCGCGCTGGCGGCGCTCATGGCGCCAGGCACGCATTGCGCAGCTGATGCAGAGCAGCCCGGCCAGGGTGGCGGCACCGGCCAGCCAGTGGCTGAGCTGCCAGCCGCGTGGCGCGATGAACAAGGTATCGAGGCTGGCGGCCCATGCCGCGAACAACAGGGCGGCCAGGGCGCCGCAGAGCAGCAGGAGGGCGACGCGGTGAGATCGGAGCATCGGATCGAACGGTGAAGTGGAGGCCGTTCGATGTTAGCTGCCCGGAATGACAGGGCGATGACACGGCGCTGAAATTCACACCGGCCGATCGCCCTGCCGCCAGGCGACGCTCAGAAATGCTTGCGGAAGCCGAGCCCGACCACGCCAAAGCCCTTGCGTGGATAGCTCACCACGGACGGGGCGCTGGCGGATGGGCCGGGCACGCTGAGCCAGCCGAGCTGGGCGAAGAGGCCGCTGCTCGGGTCCAGGCGCCATTCGGTGCCGCCGCGGGCCTGCCAGGCGAAGCCGGTCTTGCTGGCCGCGCCTAGGCACTGGCAACCATTGTCGAGCGAGATCTTAGGCAAGTTCACGCGCGCCACGCCCACGCCCAGGCCGGCATAGACCGACCAGGACGGGTTGATGGGCGCATGGTGCAGGGCATTGGCGGTCAGCACGTCGTAGTGGCCGGAGGCGTCCACCGCGTCGGTCACCGGACCGATGGTGGCTTCGTTGATGCGGATGCGGCCGCGCTGGTATTCCAGTTCATAACGGGCTTGCTGGCGCTGGCGGCCGACGGCCAGGCCGAACTGGGCGCCGTTTTTCATCCGCAGTTCGGCATCCATGGCGGGGCCGCCGTGGCTGACGCGCGCGGGCCAGCGCGACAGGGTGTTGACGCCGGCCTGGACTGACCAGTAGTGGCTGTCGTGGCCAGGGCCGGCCAGGTCGGTGGCGTGGGCTGCCTGCGGCAGGCAGAGCAGGGCGGCGGCGCAGCCGGCGGCGAGCTGTAAGCATTTTGGAAAGATTCGCGCAACGGCGTGCGGGGAATTGAACGGCTTGGTAGTCATCTTGCACCTCAGATAGGGTCGCATGGTCAATCGTTACAGAACGAAATGCGGGCCACCTGCGGCGTTCGGATCACACACCGTGCCGCCGCGCCGGGTGAAGCCCCCAACTGAACTATGCGGGAAGTGCGCGTGTGAGCTTTGGGTAAAAGCCTGGGTCGGAGCGGATTCTTTGTCCGGCGTCAAACGGACGTCGGGAACCAAAACGAAAGCTTGTGGACTAGTCGTGACTTGACAACACTTTTGGGGCGAGCTGGTGAGGCCAGATGGCCATCACCGCGCTGTTGAACGGGGCTGCGACGCCTGGCTTGCGCCTTGTTTCCAGCGCAGCGCCGATCCCGGCCTCGGCCAGTTCCCAGCGCGGCTGGCCGTCGACCATGCCGAGCGCGCCGCTGCTGACCAGCACGCGCGCACCGGTGAGCGCGCCCAGCACTTCGGCCAGGGTGTGGTCGCTGCCGCTGTGGCAGCTCCACACGGCGATGGTGGCGACCTTCCACTGGATCAGCATGGCGCTGGCGGCGGCCAGCGCGCGCGTATCGATCCACTGGCCACCCAGCGAGATGGCGCCGGCGCGGCCGTGCGCGACCAGGTGCAGCACGTCGAGCGGCTGGGCGGCAATCGCGCCGGTCAGTGCCTTCAGGGCGTTACCGGCAGGCTCGATCAGCAGCAGCGGGGTGCGCGCATTGGTGACCAGTTCGCCGATGTCGGCGCTGGCGCCGTCGGCCACCAGCAGTTCGCGCAGCGCCGCGTCCGGTGCGACGCGGCTTGTGTTGGAAGAAATTTCAGATGCGACAGGGCGCGGCCGTCCAGCCAGGTGCGTAAATATCATATTGCTAAGGTTCGCAGTGAAACGGTCCAACTCGCGATGCAGGAGTGATCGTTTGGTTGGCGCTGCGGGGACGGGGCGGCGCGGAGTGTGTGCTCAAGCTAAGGGGCAATATAGTCCAGGCTCAGGCTTTCGGCAATATTTCCCAGGGCCACTGTCGCTTCTGCGCATCTTAACGTTAAGACAATAATGAGCTTGATTAACACTTGAGAAAGATCAAGCCGGGCGGGGCCATGGTTCCGTAATCTAGCTTCCTGAGCACAGATTCGCGACCCATGGGTCCGTCTCACGCTAACAAGGCAGTGAAGAAAATCAAAGAACAGAGAAAAAGCATGAAGAACAAAAACATGAAAAACGCGTCAAAGGCCGGCGCATGAGGCGGTACATGATCACCCTTGGGGCCTCTACCACTTCGGGCGGCAAGGTCATGTCGGCCAGCAGCGCCTGTCTCATCAACGGTGTGGCCATCGCCCTCGAAGGCGATCTGGTCAGCTGCCCGGTGTGCAAGAGCACTGGCAAGATCCTGTGTGTCGGGCCGCGCATTCCGGAAACCTGGCAAGGCCGCCACGTGGCGCTTGAAAACGATCTGTGCACCTGCCACTGTTCGCCATCGCCGCGCCTGCTGGCCAGCCAGACCGTCCGCAGCCAGGTGCTCAAGGACACCGGCCATGCGCTGTCCCAGGCCATGGACACGATGGCGATGCCGGTGCGGCGCGGCCGCGCGGGCACGCGGCGCGACCACGCGGGCCGCTTCGTGCTGCTCGACGAACGTACCGGCACGCCGCTGGCGCATCGGGAGTACGCGGTGGTGCGCCAGAGCGGCAGGCTGGAATTCGGCACCTCGGACGAGTGTGGGCAGACCCATCTGCTGGCGGGCGGCATGGCCGATGCGGGGCAGGGCAGCGAGGTGTACGAAATTTATGTATAGCGTAGTGGGCATGGAAGCAGGCAAACAGCAACGCGGCGGCGTGCGGTACGGCACCGTACCGGACGCCCGGTACAACAAGACAGGAACCTTTATGACGGCTTCGTTGATTTCTCCATCCGGCAAAGTTTTGCTGCACCGCGCACGCTGCAGCGGCGAAGCGGGCACCGATCCATTCGCCACCACCGTGCGGGTGCGCGCCGCGCCAGAGCCCGAGCGCATGCGCGCCAGCACATCCGTGGCGACGCCGCGCAGCGAAACCGAGCGCGCGGAACTGGACACGGCCAGCTAGTCAGGCGCACCCGGCCATGACAATCGGGTAAGCTTTGCTTTTTATATAAAGCAATGCTAGGGGATGTCTTGATTGTCCAATTTCGCCGGCGCCTGATCATCGCGCTATTGCTGGCCGCCGTGGTGGTGGCCGCCGTCATTCTCATCGTTCAACGCGGCACCTCAGGCGGCAGCTCGCTGGCGACGCTGCTGCCCAAGCGGGTCGCACCCACGGTGCTGGGCTGGAAGGCGCACAACAGCGCGCTGGCCGGCGACGGCAGCGTGGGCGACAGCGACGGCCTTGGGGGCGCGGCGCGCTTTGCCGACCCGTTCGGCCTGGCCATCGATGCGGCCGGCAACCTGTACGTGGCCGACGCCGGCCAGAACAACCGTATCCGCAAAATCGCCCCCGATGGCACGGTCAGCACCCTGGCCGGCGGGCGCGAGGGCTATGCCGATGGCAGCGGCGCGGCTGCATCGTTCCATACGCCTTCCGGGCTGGCGATCGACCGTGCCGGCAATCTGTACGTGGCCGATACCGGCAATAACGCCATCCGCAAAGTAAGCCCGCAGGGCGTGGTCAGCACGCTGGCCGGTGGCAGCGCGGCCGGCTACCGCGACGGCGTGGGCGCGGCGGCGCAGTTCAACGGCCCGGTCGGCGTGGCGCTCGACGCCAAGGGCAATGTGCTGGTGGCGGACACCTACAATGACCGCATCCGCCGCATCGCACCCGACGGCAGCGTCAGCACCGTCGCCGGCAGCGTGCCGGGCGCGCTTGATGGCCCGGCCGCGCAGGCATTGTTCGACACGCCGACCGCGCTGGCGGCCGATGCGCAGGGCGCCATTTTCGTCGCCGACACCCACAATGGCAGCATCCGCCGGATCGCACCGGATGGCATGGTAACGACCGTGCCGGGCGTCGTGCCCGAAGGCACAGCGCTACGCCTGGGCCGTCCGCTGGCACTGGCCGCCACCGCCGACGGCTATCTTTACGTGGGCGACATGGAGCGCGGGCGGATCTGGCAGATGGCACCCGACGGCAGCCTGCACGGCCTGACCGGGGTCGGCATCGATATCGCCATCGGCGACGCCGGCACGCCGCGGCTGGCGCGTCCAAGCGGGCTGGCGGTGGGACGCGATGGCACGCTGTTCGTGGCCGATTCGAGCGGGCGGGCGGTGCGGCGCCTGTCGGCAAAGCCGCTGGCCGCGCCAGTGGCAGCGCCGGCCACGGTGGTGCCGGCGCAGGCAGAGGCCGATCGCGCGCCACCAGCCAGCTTCCCCTGGCCGGTGGCGCCGCAAAATGGCTGGCATGAGGTAGTCGGCATCGTGGGCGAATGCCGCGGCAGCTATGGCGGCGACAGCCGCCACCACTTTCATAACGGCCTGGATGTGCAGGCCGAGATGGGCACGCCGGTGCTGGCCGTGGCCGATGAAAAGGTCAGCAGCCCGGTCCCCAACTGGGACGCAGGCAGCAGCGGCGAAGGGATGAGCGTGGACCGCATGGCCTACATCCACATGCGGGTGGGGCGCGATGTGCGCGACCGTCCGCTCGACGGCGCGCGCTTTACGCTGCTGCACGACCCCAAGGGCAAGGTGCAGCGGGTCCGGCTCAAACGCGGCACCCGCTTTGCAGTGGGCGATACGCTTGGAACGGTCAACCGCATGTTCCACGTCCACCTGGTGCACGAGACACCGGGCGGCGACCTCAATCCCATTTCGCTGCCCTTCCCCGGCTTGACCGATACGATCGCGCCGCGCATCGACAGCGTGTTCCTGGCCGGGGCGGACGGGCAACGGCTGGTGAAGAAGCACGCCAGGCGTGTGCTGGTGGCCGCCGGCGGCGGACCGCTGGCGCTGGTGGTGGAGGCGTGGGACCAGATGGACGGCAATGCCGCGCGCCGCAAGCTGGGCCTGTACAAGGTGGGTTACCAGGTACTGCGGGCCGATGGCACGCCGTTGCCGGGTTTCGAGCAGCCGCGCGTGAACATCGAGTTCAACCGCCTGCCGCCGGACCAGGAAAGCGTCAAGGTGGCGTATGCGGAAAACAGCGGCATCACCGTGTACGGCAGCGCCAGGACGCGCTTCCTGTACCAGGCCACCAACCTGGTGCGCGACGGCCGCGCCGAACCGGGCAGCTGGGACCCGGCGGCCCTGGCGCCGGGCGATTATGTGATCCGCATCCTGGCGGCCGACTATGCGGGTAACGCGGCGCTGGGCGGGCGCGACTTGCCCATTACGGTTCAATAGCGTTTTGGCGCAGCCATCCATGCCGCACCGTGTCGTGATCGCCGCGTTCGCGCCTGCGCAACTGCTCGACATCAGCGGGCCGATGGACGTGTTTTCGGTGGCGAACGAGCTGCGTCAGGCGGAGGGCCATGCGGCTGCCTACGAGCTGGTGCTGGCCGCACCGGAAGCCGGCCTGCTGGCAACCAGTTGCGGTGTGGCGCTGCACGCGCGGCTGCGAAGCCTGTGCGAACGGGTGCCGCGGGTCGGCTCGATCTGTACCGGCGCCTTTGTGCTGGCGGCGACAGGCCTGCTCGATGGCGCGCGCGCCACCACCCACTGGGCTCACTTCGATGAGCTGGCCGCCTGCCATCCGCGCGTGCGCATCGAGCGCGACGCGCTGTTCGTGGCCAATGGCCGCTATCACAGTTCGGCCGGAGTCACGGCCGGCATCGATTATGCGCTGGCGCTGGTCGAACGCGATCACGGACGCGCGCTGGCGCTGGCGGTGGCGCGCCAGCTGGTGGTGTTCCTGCGCCGCCCTGGCGGGCAGGCGCAGTTCAGCGCCGAGCTGGCGGCGGAAAGCCAGGCGAGCGAGCCGGAGCGCTTCGCCGCGCTGACGCGATGGATGGCCGGACATCTGCAGGCCGACCTGTCGGTCGATGCGCTGGCCGGGCGTTGTGCGATGAGCCAACGTCACTTTGCGCGGCGTTTTGCGCAAGCGATGAACGTGGCGCCGGGCAAGTACGTGCAGGCCTTGCGGGTGGATGCGGCGCGCCGCCTCTTGAGCGGGACGGCACTGCCGCTGGCACACATCGCCGAGCGCTGCGGCTTTCGTTCGGATGAAGCGATGCGCCAGTGCTTTCAGCGCCACCTGGAAATCGCGCCGAAAGAATTTCGTGCGCGCTTTCGCGGCGTGGGGAGCGGTGCTTAGTTACGTGCTTAGTGACGTACTTGCTTACGTACCTAAGCGCGACATGATCAAGCCTCCTGCAGATCGAGCTTGCCACCGCGCGCGCTGACGGCGTAGCGCGCCACCGACAGGTCGGCACTCGGGATGGCCGGACGGCGCGCCGAGATCAGGTCGGACAGCAGCTGCGCCGAGCCGCAGGACATGGTCCAGCCAAGCGTGCCGTGGCCAGTGTTGAGGAACAGGTTGGACAGGGCGGTGCGCCCGACCAATGGCGTGCCGTCCGGGGTCATGGGGCGCAGGCCGGTCCAGAACGAGGCCTGTTTGAGGTCGCCGGCGCCGGGGAACAAGTCGCCGACGACCATCTCCAGGGTGGCGCGGCGGCGCGCATCGAGGCGGGTGTCGAAGCCGGCGATTTCGGCCATGCCGCCGACGCGGATGCGGTCCTCAAAACGGGTCACGGCGATCTTGTAGCTTTCGTCGAGCACGGTGGACACCGGTGCGCGCGCGCCATCGCTGACCGGCACGGTGATCGAGTAGCCCTTGACCGGATAGACCGGAATGTCGACGATGGAGCGCAGCAGCGCGGTCGAGTGCGCGCCCAGTGCCACGACATAGGCATCGGCGCGCAAGAGCTGGCCGCCGGCATGCACGCCGTCGATGGCGCCACCGCTGCACGCCAGGGCGTCGATGGGAAGCTTGTAGCGGAACTCGACCCCGGCCTGCCGGGCCATGGCTTCGAGGCGGGTGGTAAACAGCTGGCAGTCGCCGGTTTCGTCATTGGGCAGGCGCAGGCCGCCGACCAGCTTGTGCTTGACGTGCTCCAGCGCCGGCTCGGCGCGCGCCAGCTCGTCGCGGCTGAGCAGCTCGAAGGGCACGCCGGAATCGCGCAGCACCTGGATGTCTTTTTCCGCGCTGGCCAGTTGCTGTTCGGTGCGGAACAGCTGGGTGGTGCCGCGCTGCCGGCTTTCGTAGGCGATGCCGGTGTCGGCACGGAGCGTTTTTAAGCAATCGCGGCTGTACTCGGCCAGGCGCACCATGCGTTCCTTGTTGATGGCGTAGCGTTCGGGGCTGCAGTTGCGCAGCATTTGCCACATCCAGCGCCACTGGAAGCTGCTGCCGTCGGGACGGAAGGCCAGCGGGGCATGGCGCTGCAGCAGCCATTTGATGGCCTTGAGGGGAACACCCGGGGCCGCCCACGGCGAAGCGTAGCCGGGCGAGATCTGGCCGGCGTTGGCGAAACTGGTTTCCAGCGCGGGGCCGCTCTGGCGGTCGATGACCGTGACCTGGTGGCCGGCCTGGGCCAGGTACCACGCGCTGGTTACGCCGATGACGCCGCTGCCGAGGATTAGAACGCGCATGATAGCTCCCGCTGTTAGATGATTGATCGGTGGGTGTTTCCGCTATGGTAAAGTTATTAAGCTAGTGTTTGTTCACGTATATTTACAACTATTTGGTGGATTTTCATGCGTACCTACAAGGAAACCGGCCGCGCCCTCGACAAGCTCGACCGCCACATCTTGCGGATCCTGCAACAGGAGGCGCGCATTTCGATGAAGGAACTGGGCGAGCGGGTGGGCCTGTCGGTCACGCCCTGCATCGAGCGGGTCAAGCGCATGGAGCGCGACGGCGTCATCAGCGGCTACTACGCGCGGGTCGATCCGGCCGCGCTGGGCGCCAAATTGCTGGTGTTTGTGGAAATCACCATCAACCAGAAATCGGCCTCGGCTTTCGAGCAGTTCAGGCGCGAGGTGCTGCGCATTCCGGAAGTACAGGAATGCCATCTGGTGTCGGGCGACTTCGATTATCTGATCAAGGCGCGTATCCACGAGATGGCGGAGTACCGCAAGCTGCTGGGCGACATGCTGCTGCAGTTGCCCGGCGCGGCGCAGTCGAAAAGCTATGTGGTGATGGAGGAAATCAAGGAAACGCTGGCCTTGTCGACCGAGGTGTTGCAGTAGGTATTGTTCGGGTTTATGCCGGGCGCAGGCGAAAGCAGGCGCGGATGTCGCCGGTCACGCTGCCCCGGACGTTGTTGATCGGTGGCCGCAGGTAAGCGGAGAGCCGTCCGCGCCGGCGCTCATCCAACAGGCCGAGTTGTTCGAGCACGCTGACAGTGGCGACCGGAAGCGCCCTGGTGGCGCCATCGGCGATCTTGATGGCGATGCCGAGGCCGGCCGAGCGGATGCCGATCGTCTGCACGGCATCGGCGCCGACCTTGGTCACCCAGTCGCCTTCGCCCGCGTTCATGTACGCGAGGTCGCTGCGGCCCTGGCCCGAGACCAGCTGCGGATGGCTCGTCATGGCGGTCCACAGCTGGCCCATGGCCGCGCCCAGTGCCGGGTCGGCGTTTCCTTGCGCCAGGCGGGCATACAGGTGAGCCAGGCGGGACAGCGGCATTGCATAGTTGGGTGCAGAGCAGC
This sequence comes from uncultured Oxalobacteraceae bacterium, assembly GCA_946479255.1. The sequence continues at coordinate 4,945 of CAMLFK010000037.1, read as the reverse complement.
CATCCATGCCGCGCGCCATGGTATCCGCCGGGATGCCTGCCAGCGCGCCGAGGGTGTTGCGGATCTCCCCTTGTAAAGGGTGTGCCGGGTCGACGTAGCCGGCGCTGGGCACGTCATGCAGGCGGCACCAGGCGAGGAAGCCGGCGTGCTTGCCGGAGCAGTTGTGGTGGATTGGACGCCAGCGCCTGTCCTTGGGCACGGCCAGCTGCATGGCGTCGTAGTAGAGGGGGGCGTGGCAGCCGCACTCCAGATGGGCTTCATCCACGCCGCACTTGCCCAGGATGGCGGTGACAGCGCGCAGGTGGGCTGCCTCACCGGAATGGCTGGCGCACAGGAGCGACAGTTCGGCACTGCTCAAGCCGAGGCGCGCGGGACCCTCGCTCAAGACAAATGGCAGTGCCTGGAAAGGCTTGAGGGCGGAACGGGTAAAGGTCCGCAGATCTGGATCGCCTGCCCACCAGATCAACTTGCCGCTGGTGTCGACCACGGCCACCGATCCCATGTGGACGTTTTCGGTGACGAAGCCGCTGTCGGGATAGCCGCGGGTCGTTTCGACCAGGGCTTCGGAGTGCAGGCGCTGAGGTTGCATGGGACTGGCTCGCGGGGGTGAACAATCGAGCAGGCAATGTAAGCCAATCCGGGAACGGGTGGCGCCTTATAGCCCCGTCCCGGTGTCACCAGTCACCAGTTACCAGCTACCAGCTACCAGCTACCAGCTACCAGCTACCAGCTACCAGCTTAAGGGCATGCGCAGCGTCAGGCTCACATCGGGCGTGTCGCGGGTCAGCCCCGCGCCGACCGATACGCTGAGGCTGCGCTTTTCGTTGATGCGGTACGAGTAGCCCACCAACAAGGTGCCGAGTTGGGTGCGGACCGAGCCCGGCACGGCCACGCCGTTCTGCCGGGTGCGCCCGATCGAGTTGTGGTCATACCCGAGGCTGAAGGATGCCTTGTCGTTCAGGCCGATGCCCATGCCGAAGTTGAAGCCGATGATACTGCCGGGCGCGACCTCGCCGAGCAATTCCTGCTCGCCGCCCAGGACGGTGCGGCTGACATCCTTGCGTTTGATGTTGTGCAGATAACTGACGCTGCCGAAAAACACCGCCGGATCGGATGGGAACAGCATGGTCAGGCTGGGCTGTACCGCATAGAAGCCCGACCCTGTCGGCAGGTTGAGAGGCAAGCCGGTGCCGGTGGCGTTCGGGCCGATGCAGCGCTGGGCGCAGTCGGTCACGACGCTGAACGGGTCGCGCCCGGTGCGCGACTTGGCGCGCAGGCCGGCGATGTAATAGGCGCTGTCCGGCCCGCCACGGTTGAGCTGGTAGCGCAGCCCGAGCTCGGCGTCGCCGATCGCCTTGCCGCTGGTGTTGAAGACGTTTTCGACAGCCGTCCCGGTGAAGATTTCGCGGCTCACGGTGGCGTCGGAACGGTAGATATACGGGACCTTGGCCTCGATCTCCAGCCGATTGGTGAGGCCGGTTCGCAGGCTGAAGCTGGCCGTGGTGGTATTGCGCTTGACCTCGCGCACGTCGACCAGGCCGATCAGCAATGCCGGGATGACGGTATAGCCGACCAGCGCCACCCGGTTGCTGGACGAATAGCCGAACTGCAGGGAAGGTTCAAAGACCAGCTTGCCTTTGGGGGTGAGCACGCCGGGCTGCTCGAACAGGGGAGCCACCTCCGGCGGCCGGCTGTCGCGCTGGGCTGGCTTGCCGACCGGGGCCATGGCGGGCCGCGCGGGCTCGGCCGCAGCCGCAGCCGCAGCCGGGACAGGCGTTGGGGCGGTTCCTGCGGCGGCCATCGCTACTGCCGGCCCCGCTGGCGGGCCTGCCGAGGCCGGCATGGGATCGTGGGCATCGTCAGCGGATGTGCTGTTGCCGGTTCCGCGCTGGTGCGCCAGCACATCGGACGGGACCGCTTCTGGTAACTGCTCCGGATGACCGGCGGACGGGGGAGCGGCAAGACTTCCTCCCGCGTCCGTAGCAGCACCTTGTTGGGCTTGCACCAGCGCGCGCTGGGCAGCCACTTCACGCGCCAGCGCGTCGATCAATGTGCGCTGTTCCGCCAGTTGGTCTTGCAGGACCTGTACCTGTGCGGACAGATCCGGCTCGGCTGAATGCGCGTGGGCCTGGGCCAAGGGGGCCAGGGGAGTCAGCAGTAAGGCGCTAAGGACTAATCGGTAGTGCATCCAATCGCTCCAGTCAGTGGGCCAGGGCCGAGCGTGCGATGGCGTCGCTCAAGCTGCCGAGGAAGTTCAGGGAGGTCAGCAGGCCACTGCTGTTGACCGAGGAATTGATCACGGTGCGGGTGTCGATCTGCTGGCCGTTCAGGCTGTTTTGAACGAGGGTTGCGCCGTTGGCGGCCAGTCCGCTGGCTTGTGCGGCCATATTGTCATGTCCGCTTTGTACGACGTTGACGGACGACAGGACTTCGTGGGCCTGGCGCGCCTGCTGTTCGGTGAGGCGGGCGACATCGGCGATCTCGAGCCGGGTGTGGGCGACGACGTTGCCATTCAAGGTGACGAGGCGTTCGATGCCAAGCGATACTTCCAGCCCGGTCACGGTGATAAAGCCGCCGCGCATTTTGTCGAGCACGCCAGCGTCCACAGGCGTCCAGCCCTCGCCGGCATCGGCCCGCGCGGGCGGGCTGAGGACGCAGCCGGCCGCAAGCACGCTCGACAATATGCGCAGGACAAGCCCGCTGCGCGCAGCCTTGCGGCCGGCATGCGCCGTGCTTTGATGCGCGGCGGTGGTGTGCGAAATGTTTCCAATAGCGTCGCGTGTTGTTGAAGGTGCCATCAATGCTCCTGTTAGAAATCGCCGGGGCCGTGCTTCGGCAGAGTCAGCCCGGCCAGGCTGCCGTTCGCGGCGCCATCGCCGAGCGCATCGCGCAGCTGGAATTGTGGTGCGACACGCCAGTCCTCGGGCCGGTTGAAGGCGGCCTGCTTGTGCATGGAACTCGGGCCGGTGGCGCGCGCGTGGCTGCCGACTATGCTAGTCCGTGAGTGAATGACGAACAGCAGCTTGCTGGGCCAGATTGCTTCGAAGCGCGCGCGCGTCATTGCGCGGGTGCCGGCAGCCGGATCACCGATCAGCACGCGCTCGGCCGACAAGCCTTTGACAACCACGAAGTGCTGATAGCCTTTCTCCGTGACCAGCACGATTGCCGGCAGCCCAGCCTGCACCAGTTTGTCGAGCGGCTGCTGGAAGCCGTCGGCGCGGTAGCCGAGGCGCGCCAGATAGCCTTGCATGTCGAGCAGGGAAAAGCCTTCTTTCCGGATCTTTGGCTGGTTGCCGCGCAAGTACATCTGTTCGAAGACCAGCTGCTCCGTTACCGGATGGCCGTAGTGATGGGTCAATAGTGTTGCCACCGCGGCGGAGCCGCAGCTGAAGTCGAACTGTTGACGCAAGGTCGATCGGAAGCGCAGCTGCTGCAAGCTGGCGACCGGCACGTCAAGCCGGGCGCCGCCTATGCCGCTCAGTTCGATCGCCTGCGACGGCACGCTTACAGCCGACAGCAAGGCGCCGGCCAGCAGGTGAGTGGTGCGCATGGCTGGAATCTATTTGAACTGCAGGTTGATGACGGTGGCGTTCTGGATCAGCACGTTGGCGCCTGAATTCTGGATCACCACAGGCAGGCCGACCGCACCGGAAAACGAGCCAGATGCGATGCTGTTGGCACCGGTCGTGACGTGCTGGGCACTGTTGTTGGCCACAACGCCGCCCAGGCGGGTGTCGCTCGTGATCGTGTCGCTGCCGCCGCGCGCGGTCTCGAGCCGGCCGGCTGGAGCGGCTTCGCCGAGGGCGGACGGCGTAGTGGCTTGCGGCAAAGCCTCGACCTGCGGCAAAGGCGCGCTGGCCGGCGCTGACTGGATAAGCGGGGCCGGCGCCAGGGTTTCAGGCGCGCTGGGCGGCACGCCACTTTCAACATCCACCGCGATGAGGCTTGCGGCAATGATGTCATACACGACGTCGTACATGGTTTCTCCTCAATAGCATTACGGAAGACAAAGCCCGAAGAACGGAACGCCGTCCGCGCGGATGGCGCGGACGGCGCCGGCGATTAGCGGCCCAGGCTCAGGTTGCTCTGGACGTTCACGCTTTGCTGCACCAGCGACGACAAGCCGCTGTTCTGGCTGACGACCATGATGCCCGCAGCCGACTGGCCGACATTGCTCATGTGGTTGGACATGTCGAAGCTGCCCGCATCGACCGTGGTGGTGCCGGCATTGCCGCCCTTGCCCTCAGCACCGGCGCCGCCGGTTGCCGCGCCTGCGGTGACGGTGCCGCCATCGCCGCCGGCGCCGCCGGTGTTGGTGCCGCCGCTGGCGCCCGCGCCGCCCGCACCGCCGCTGGCGTTGCCGACCGTCGGCGAACCATTGCTGGCCGTGCCGCCGTTACCGTCACCGCCGGCCGCGCCCGCGCCACCGTTGTTTTGCGCGCTACCGCTGTGGCCGCCATTGCCGCCGGCCGCGCCACTGGCACCGGCACCGGCATAACCGACGTCGGCAGCGGCGCCGCTGCCGCCGTGGCTGCTGCTGGCACCCGCGCCGCCCGCGCCCGAGGCGGCGCTGCCGCCGCTGGCACCGGCGCCGCCGCCTTCGGCCGCGCCGACCGTGGTGTCGCCGGCATGGGTGTCGACCGCGCCGCTGGTGGCGCTGCCGCCGTTGTGGCCATTGGAGTTGGCGGTGCTGGAGTCCACCGCGATGGGTACGCTGGCGCCGTTGGTGCTGGCGCCGCCGGTCGCGCTGCCCGAGCCGGTCGCAGCCGAGCCCAGCGCCAGGCCGCCGATGCCGCCCATGCCGCCGTTGCCGCCCGCGCCGGCGTTGGCCGCACCGCCGGCGCCACCCGTGCCGCCGATGGAAGTGCCGCCGTTGCCGCCGCTGCCGCCCAGGGCGAGGCCGCCACCGCCGCCACCGCCGCCGGCGCCGCCCGCGCCACCGGCG
>CAMLFK010000036.1 GCA_946479255.1 uncultured Oxalobacteraceae bacterium | reverse complement strand
TGCGCGTGTCGGAAGAAGAGGCGATCCACTTCTCCATGCTCGACGCGCATCTGAACGTGCTGGGTTACAGCTATGGGGACTTTCCGGCGCATGACAGCTTGTGGGAGATGGTCGAGAAAACCCGTGACGACGTGCTGGCGCGCATGGCCCTGGTGCCGCGCACGCTGGAGGCGCGCGGGCTGGACGCGATTCCGCCGCTGCGGGCCAAGCTGGCACAGGCCGGCGATCAGGCGGCAGCAGCCATTCTCGACATCATCCTGCGCGATGAGGTCGGCCATGTGGAGATCGGCAATCGCTGGTACTACCACGTGTGCGCACAGCGTGGGCTGGAGCCGGGCGCTACGTACGCACACTTAACGGTGCGCTATTCGGCGCCGGTGATAAAGGGGCCGTTCAATCTGGAATTGCGGCGGCAAGCCGGGTTTTCAGAGGCAGATTTGCTGGCATTACGAGTGAGCAGCGACGCTGTGTCTGCTTAGTTCGGGAGTATACTTTGCACCCGCTGCTTTAAAACAAGAACCGTGAAGTATCACGGTTCCTTTTATTTCAACAGATTATTTCCCGTATGTGTCTGTAGCCCATACCGGGTACCAGGTACTCTGGTCATACGGACTATTATTCTTATTGTACAGGACGAGATTTCCATCATCCTGTACTACCAGTATCTCTGCGGTGATATTTTTCCCTTGTGGATACCGACCACTCTGAATACTCCACCAATTGATATCTGCTTGCCAGACTAAGTTCTGACCCACTGAAATATTCAAATTCCCGCCCACAGTTGCGCGGTCTGGCACGTAGGGTCCTAAGCCCGGATAAGTTCTGTCAGTGCCTGAGGACCAGATGCCATGATTATATGCATTACGGAGAACTAAGTTCCCATCACTTTGCATGACAAGTCGATACTTACCGTTTGTAGAGGTAACGGAACGCTTGCAATAAGTACATGTACCGGCCGAGGATAGGGTTTCAGTGGGCTTCAGTGAGTTATAGGTAGTTACTGGGTCCTGTAGTCCTACCGCGAGAGCCCCAGGGGCCAGAGAGAGCTGAAGCATTAATGCGGCGAATAGTAGTAACAGCGTCTTCTTCGTAATCATATATTCCTGTTTTCTTTATGCATGAGGTTAGTTGCTTTACAAAAGCACTAATTTATCCATGGGGGCGAACTTAGCCGTTAAAACGTGCGCGACGTTGCAAATCCTCGCAAGTTGCCCCGTACGACTGCTCCTTGTAGCGCAGTTTTTCACTGGCCAATTTCATCCACCAGAATAAGTCAGTGCTTTATAGATAATATACCACAATTAGCATCAATCTAATAGTGCTGTTTAGTTATCGCACCGCTGCCGCGCGATGCGCCGCCCACCAACGCATCAAAGGATCAGCGAGTACCCACGCTATGGGGTCTTTGCCAGCGACAGGGTATCGAAGCGCGCGCCACCTACGGGGAACTGGCGCGCCGCTACGAAGCCCCAGCCTGAAAGGGCCATTCAACATTACAGCGCGCCGCCAGGCGGGAGTCAGCGAGGCCGAACTGGCGGAATTCGGCTAGCGCTGCGGTTCGCGCTCGCCCTGGTGCGACGCCGGCTCTTCGGGTAAGGGCTGGCCGTTGCGCAGACCGGGCATGGCGCCGCCGCCTTCCATGGCGGGCGTGCTGGCGGTGCCGGGTTCCTTGAGGCGCTCATTTGAGGGCAGGCCCGCGAGCGGCGAGTCGACAGCAGGAGGCTTGTCACAGCCTGCCAGACTCATGGTGGTCAGCGCGGCCAGTGCGGCGCGGCTGATCAGGTGTGCGATGGTGATGTGTGCGACAGGCATAGCACCTCCCCGGCTTGGTTGTCCATACATCTTCATACTAGTCCGTGAACGCGGCTTTTGTATCGGCATATCGGCCCGAATCTTGTAGGATAGCGCCTGCATCGTTGCAGCTGAGCCGGAGCATTCGACAAGGAGACCTATGTTCAAACCAATTACGGCCGTACTGGCGCTGGCCGCCGCCGCCGCGCTGCCGGCCCAGGCCGAGACGGTCAAACCGCTCAAGGTGCTGCTGGTCAGTGGCGGCTGCTGCCACAACTATGCCAAGCAAAGGGAATTGCTGGAAAACGGCATCGAAGCGCGCATCAATGCCGAGGTAACCCAGCTGTTCTACGATCCGAAACCGGGCGAGCAGGCGACCCGGCCCGCGATGCCGTTTTATGGCAATCCCAAGTACGCCGACGGTTTCGACGTGGTGGTCCATAACGAATGCGCGGCCGACGAGGATCGCAGCGCCATCATCGACGACGTGCTGGCACCGCACCGGCGCGGCATCCCGGGCGTAAACCTGCATTGCGCCATGCACTCCTACCGTTGGGGCGACTGGCAGCAGCCGGTCAAGGCGGGCGCCGCCAACGCCAAGTGGTTCGAATACACCGGCATCCAGTCGAGCGGCCACGGGCCCCAGTATCCGATTCACCTGGCCGCGGCTGCCGGCAGCCATCCGGTCACCAAGGGCTTTACACCCTACGTCACCGCCAACGAGGAGCTGTACAACAACCTCACGGCCTTTGACGTCACGCCGGTGCTGACGGGCACCCAGCCCGACGCCAAGGAGCCGGCCGAGCGCGCAAAAAGCTTTAACGTGGCCTGGACCCACCGTTATGGTCCGAAGCAGACCCGCGTCTTCAGCACCACGCTGGCACACAACGAAAACAGCGTGGCCGATGAGCGCTACCTGGAGCTGGTGGCCCGCGGCGTGTTATGGGCCACCGGCCGTATGGGCGATGATGGCAAGGTGCAGCCGGGTTATGCGCGGGCCAAATGATCGCTATTTAAAGGCATCTTATTTAAAAGCGTAATTAACGCTCGCGTAACCGCGCCTGCCGCGCGGGTCGGTGTAGCTTGGGTCGTAGCCCGAGATGAAGTAATAAGCCTGGTTGGAATACGGCGGCGCTTCATCGAACAGGTTCTGCACACCCGCGCGCAGCTTCAGGCTCTTGGTCACCGAGTACGCCATCGACAGATCCCACAGCGAATAGGCTTTGACGCGATTGGGAGCGACCACGCTGCCATCGTCGATGTTGATGGCCGAGTTCTGGTCGTCGTAGGATGTCGAATAGGTATTCATCAAGCTGGCCGACAGCGGGCCGCGTTCCCAGTCGAAGGTGACGCTGTTGCGCCAGCGCTGCACCACGCTGTCGGTGACGAACTTGCCCAGGTTGCTGATGAAGGCGTCGCCCGGCGCCGTCTGGATTTTCGAATCGAGCACGTAGGTGCCGGACAGGCGCGCTTTGATACGTCCGATGGCCGTGTCAAAGCGGCGCAGGTCGATCACCAGATCGAGCCCGCTGGCCACTTGGGCGCCACGGTTCTCTTTATGCAGTTCGATGTAGTCGATCAGGTCGTCTTCGTCGCGATGCACCAGGCTGCCGTATTTGTCCAGGTTGGCGAGAATGATGTCGTCGCCGATTTCGCTGATCAAGTCGGTGCGTTTGATGCGCCAGTAATCCAGGCTGGCATTCCAATGTTTCGATGGTTCGATCACGATCCCGGCCGAGTACTGCCGGCTTTGCTCCGGCTTCAGATTGCGGTTGCTGTAGCGCCGCGTATCCCAGTTGTCGGCGCAGTCCGAGTAGTTGTTGTCCACCGTGGCGCAGTAGACCGGGTCGGGCAGGGTGGCGGTGGCGCTGTAGACGGTTGGGCGGAACAGGTCCGTCATCGACGGCGCACGGAAGCCCTTGCCGGCGGAGGCGCGCAGCATCACTGATTCGTTGGGCGTGAACGACAGGCCCAGCTTGGGACTGAGCGCGCCGCCCACCTGCTGGTAGCGGTCGTAGCGGGCCGAGAGCTGGCCCTGCCACTGTTTGCTGAAGGGAGCGAGCATTTCTCCGAATACCGCATACACCTTGCGGCGGTCGCTGGTGGCCACGCCGCCTTCGGGCGCGGCGTCGTTGTTGATGTTGTCGCTCATGAGCAGGGCCGATGGACGGAAGTCGGTACGCTCGCGACGGACTTCGCCACCCACGGCCAGTCCCAGTTCGCCGCCACCCAGCTGCATCAGCGCGCGTGAAGCCTTGAAGTCGATCGAATCCATGGTGCCGCGCGCACGCCGCACCACGTCGTTGACCTGGATGCTGTCGAGCAGGGCCTTGCCTTGCGCGCTGGAGGGCCCGAAGGGGTTGATCAGGCCATCGGCGATCCCCTGCATCAGCTGGTCGTACAGCACGTAGCCGTGGGTGTCCTTGTCCTTGATGGTGTTGACGCTGTGGTTAATCGCCGCGTCATAGTCCCAGCCGCCGGCGCTGCCGCTGACGCCCATCACATAGCGCTGGCTTTCGCTGGCCAGTTCGCTGGTACGCATGCCCGCTTCGGCGACGCGCATCCTCACTTCGATTTCACCAGGGATGTCGTCGTCGAGCTGATCGAGGCCCGTATTGGCCAGGGCCGGGATCTTGCGGTAGTCCAGGTAGCCGGTCACGCGCGCGGACGAACCCACATAATTGGTGCGCGAGCGGCTCAGCGCCACCTCGGCATAGGCCTGCGCGTTTGAACCCAGCTTGATCACGCCGCGGCTGAGCAGGTTCTGCTTGTTCGATTCCGGATACAGCTCGGTGTCGCCCATGTAGTCGTAGGTGCAGGCGTCCACGCCGCCGGTGCCGTTGGGCAGATACAGGGTGGCCGGCGGATTGCAGCCGGGGATGGACAGGTTGATCTGGCGGTTGGTGATCGCCCGCCCATTCAGCTGGAAGCCGATGTCCTGCAGATGGTCGCGCTGGGTGGACGTGAGACGGATATTGGCGGGGCCGGTGAAGCTCGACAGCAGGTGGCCGAGCCGTTCAGGGATGCGCAAGTCCTTGATAAAGCTGCGCTGCGCCGTGTTCAGGCGCGCGGTGCGCTGCGCATCGATCACGGCGAAGACGTTATAGCCATCCTTTTCCAGCTCGCCCGCTCCCAGGCTCAGGGTCGCGGCGCGCTTGCCGCCGCCGCCTTCGTCGGTGCCCATCACGTGGGCATTGAGTTCCACGCCCCGGAAGTCCTTGCGTGTGATGAAGTTGATGACGCCGCCGATGGCGTCGGTGCCGTACAGGGCCGAGGCGCCGTCCAGCAAGACCTCTACACGGGCGATGGCGGCGGACGGGATGTTATTCAGGTCCACGCCGCTGTCGTCGCCAGGCGACGCGAAGTTGGCCATGCGGCGGCCGTTGAGCAGCACCAGGGTGGACGAGGTGCCGATGCCGCGCAGGTTGGCGCTGTTAAAGCCGCGCTGGTCGCCGCCCACGTTAATGCTGGCGCCATCGGTCAGGCCGCCCACGTTGGCGGCCACGCGCTGCATCAGTTCAGCGGCGGTGGTCACGCCGGCCTTCTCGATCTGCTCGCGCGTGATGACCTGCACCGGCAGTGGCGTTTCGGATTCGATCTGCTTGATGGCCGAGCCGGTGATCTCGACGCGCGGGATCGGCGCGTCCAGGGTTTGCGCCGCAGCGCTGCCGTGTGCCATGAGGCCGATGGCCCCGGCGCCGAGGGCGAGACGCACTGCTTGAGTGATTGTTGAAACGGTGAGGGATGGTCGCTGCTGCAGTGTCATTGAACGGCTCCGTGGGTATGCATGTCTGGGTAGGTTTCCTGTCATCCTTAAGAATATTGCAAGTCGTCACGCTTTACTCAGTACATTTTTGGAAACCCGGCTGCTTTGTGGTCAAAGGGACACAAGACCGCCGTTTCGCTCTGGCCCGGGGAGCTTGCCGGTAGAAGTTTGCGCAATCCCCCAGCGCACGCAGACGGCTTCGCTAGGATGCCTTATCCCTTGGAAACTTTTTCTTGGAGGCATCTATGGCGGCGGACACTCCCTCATCGCCATTTGTCCGGCTTTATGAACTTGGCTTGATCAGCGAGGCCCAGCGCAAGGCGGCCGAGGCGCATGTCGGCGCGGCCGGTTTTTCCGGCGACGACGAGCTGGCGGACATCCTGGCCTGGATGGTGGAGCGTGACTTCGTCAGGCCCGGTTCGCTCGCGGCGCTGGCGGCGGCTGATGAAGCCCGCAGGGTACGCGATACCGCCTTGCGATTGCTGGGCTTGCGCGCTGCCGTAGCCCGCAAGCACTCGTACTGGCGTAGCCTGTTGCTTGGGGCGCCACGCGTGCTTTTGAGCAGTTTCATCTTCCTGGTGATCTGCTACGTAGGCTACTTGCGCTCAAAAGCAAACGCTTCACCCGATGTCGACGCCGGCGTGCACGCCATACCGGCATGCGATGCGAGCGAGACGCTGCACATGGTCCAGTCATCGGTCTTCACGGCGCTGATCGGCTTCGACGGCGGCCATCCCGGGACCCCGGCCGTGAGGCAGATCCGCGAAGCCGGGTATGCACCGGGGCATCGCCAGCGCGGCTGCACCGCCACCCTGCAGTTCGGCTACGAAACCATCCCTTACGCTTATGTGGTCGGCGCCTTAGCGAGCGATAAGGGCCGGGTCGGCGTGATGGGGGCGCACCCCGCCATCGTCGAAGCGCGTTTCCAGTTGCGCGGCGATGGCCGCAATCTCCAGAATGCCGATCCGGTTGGCCGCTCCAATCTGGGCGCAGCCTTGCGGCGCGGCGTCGATGCGATCGTTACCGGGCGCCGCATGCATGCGCATCTACACGAAATTGCCGACATCGAGCCGCTGGCGTCCTGCCGCGAGATCGAACCCGGCATGCGCTACGGCTGCCCGGTACTCATCGTACGCAACGATCCACTGCACGCGGCTGCCGGCGTGATGCGCTCGCACACGCTGCGGGCCGAGTTCAACTTCGAACGCGATGCGGCCAGCGGACGGTGGCGCGTGTCCGATGATTTCCCAAACGCGTATTGGAAGGCGGTCGCGGGTGCATCCATTTGATGATAGATGCAATGTTACTGTGGGCTAATAAAGCCGGTATGATACCCCTGTGCATTACTTTTACTAAGGAGAGAACATGGCAATTTCCAATGGTCAAGGCCCTTCCAGCGCCTTCGTCGGCGCATCGTGGGTGGCGCTCGCAGCCGGCATGGCGGCCTTTCTGGTCGGCCTGTGGAACGCCGCCATGGCGCTTAACGAAAAGGGCTATTACCTGACCATCCTGCTGTACGGACTGTTTGCCGCGGTCTCCTTGCAGAAAAGCGTGCGCGACCGGCTCGAAGGCATCCGCGTCAGCGGCATGTACTACTCGCTGTGCTGGTTTTCCCTGATGTCGGCCATTGCCCTGATTACCGTTGGTTTGTGGAATGCCACCCTGGCGCCCAGCGAGAAGGGCTTCTATGCGATGTCGTTCCTGCTAAGCCTGTTTGCAGCGGTGACAGTGCAAAAGAACGTGCGCGATACCCTGGCGGCCGGTAACGACAAACTGGGCGCCGAATGAAGGGGCGGTGCCGATGACGGTGACGATCAGGGATTTTCAGCAGCCTGACGGCGACGCGGTCAACCGGATTGCCCGTGCCGCCTTTGCACAGTACGAGAACGACTACGACGGCTGGGATGCGTTCATCGAGGCCATCGGGCGCATGGCCGACCTGGCGGCTTGTGGAGAGATCGTCGTCGCTGACGATGATGGGGAGATCGTTGGCGCCGTGGCGTACTTTCGCCCCGGTGCCGGCGACCATCCGATCTTTCCGCCTGAATGGTCGGTGATCCGCATGCTGGTGGTGACACCTGGACAGCGCGGGCGTGGCATCGGCCGCATGCTCGTCGCCGCATGCATCGAGCGGGCGATCCGCGACCAGCCGCCGGCGCTGGGCCTGCACACCAGCGTCATCATGAGCCGTGCCCTCGGCCTGTACACCTCGCTGGGCTTTGCCAAAGACAGCGATCTGGCTCCGCGAAATGGTGTGGCGTACGGGCGCTACGCGCTGCTGCCGGGCCAATATCAGGCCGCGCTGGCGGCTTGCTGATCACCCGCCCATCGCCACCGACACCGCCAGCACCAGCATCGTGGTGCCGGCAATGCCATCGATCCACTTCCATGCCACCGGCCGCGCCAGCACGTGCGACAGCCGCGCGGCGCCGTAACCCAAAGCGCTGAACCAGAGTAGCGACGCGACGATGGCGCCGCCCGCGAACGAGGGCCGCTCGGCATTCGGAAAACTGCTGCCGACTGCGCCCAGCAGCACGATGGTATCCAGGTAGACGTGCGGGTTGAGCAAGGATAGCGCCAGCACGCTGCCCAGCGCCTGGCGCGCGCTGGTGCGGCCACTGAGCGCACTCGCGTTCACGGCGGCACTGGCAAAGACCGTACGCCAGCTGCGCAGGCCATACCACAACAGGAACGCCGCGCCGCCCCAGCGCGCCGCAGCCAGCAGCATGGGCGAGGCCTGCACCGCCGCGCCCATCCCCGCAACCCCCAGCGCAATGAGCACCGCATCGACCGTCACGCACGCAAGCACCGTCAAACCCACATGCTCGGCGCGCAGCCCGGTGCGCAGCACATGCAGGTTTTGCGCACCGATGGCCATGATCAGCCCGGCGCCGATGCCCAGGCCGCTGAGGAAGGTGGAAGCTGAAATCACGGCATGCTCCGTCGTTGAGATGAGGCATTTTCAGCCTGCGTTCTCAGCGCGTAAAGCAGCATTAACTTTCTTCATTATAATTAAGGATCGCTAATGTTGGAGGTAACCATGCTCGACCCGCGCCGCGGTGAAACCCTGTTAGCCGTCATCGATACCGGCAGCTTCGAACAAGCCGCCGTGCGCCTGAACCTGACGCCCTCGGCAGTCTCGCAGCGCATCAGCGCCATCGAGACCGAGCTGGGCACGCCGCTGGTCATTCGCGCCAAGCCCTGCCGCGCGACGGCGGCTGGCCAGCGGCTGGTGCAATACCTGCGCCGCAGCCGCTTGCTGGAGGACGAGTTCCTGGCCGAAAGCGCGGAAGCTGCCAGCCGCCCGCTCAGCATCGCGCTCGCGGTCAACAACGACACCCTGGCCACCTGGCTGCTGCCAGGCCTTGCCCGTTTCCTGATCGAGGAACAGATCCTGCTCGACATCACCCTCGACGACCAGGACCACACCTACAACTTGCTGGCGCAGGGCAGGGCGCTGGCCGGCGTGTCGAGCGAAGCGCAGCCGATGCGCGGCTGCCAGGTGGAAGTGCTGGGCATCATGCGCTACCACCTGCTGGCCTCGCCCGCGTTTGCCCAGCGCTGGTTTCCGGACGGGTTGGAACGGGAGGCCGCGCGCCATGCGCCGCTGCTGGTGTTCGACCGCAAAGACATGCTGCAGTCGGCCTTTCTGCAGCGCGAACTAGGCCTGCCGCCGGGCAGCTACCCGTGCTCGTACCTGCCGTCGAGCGATGCCTTTTTACGGGCGATCATGCTGGGCCTGGGCTATGGCATGTCGCCCGAGCAGCAGTACGGCGCGCTGGTCGCAAACGGCGAACTGATCGACCTGGCGCCTGGCAAGCCGACCGATGTCACGCTGTACTGGCACGCATGGCGGGTGCAGTCGCCCAAGATGGAGCGCCTCTCCACCCAGGTGTTGGCGGCTGCGCGGGCAGTGCTGGATGCGGCACAATGAGAGAACTGAATAAACCGACCGACGGAGGCATCATGCGACCTTTGCAAACAGCATTTCTCTGCACCCTGGCATTGAGCGGCGCATGCCGCGCGGCCGACGAGCCCGCGCCGCCGCCCATGCGAAGCGAATTCGTTTTCGAGGCCCGCGTCACGGTCGACAAACCACAGGTGATCGGCCAGAGCGCCTATGGCCTGCGGCGCATCGTGCCGATCACCGGCGGCCGGTTTGCCGGGCCGGGCATCAAGGGCACCATCCTGCCCGGCGGTGCCGACTGGCAGTTCGTGCGGCCCGATGGCGTGGTCGACATCCAGGCAAAATACACGCTCAAGACCGACGACGGTGCCCTGATCCTGGTGGAGAACCGCGGGATGCGCCATGCGTCCCCGGCGGTCATGGAGCGCCTGGCCAAAGGCGAGCAGGTCCTGCCTGCCGACTACTACTTCCGCACCACGGCGCAGTTCGAGGCGCCAATCGGCAGCAAGTACGAGTGGCTGAACCGCGCGGTATTCATCGGCGTGGCCGAACGCCAGCCGGATGCGGCGGTTCTGCGCTTCTATCGCATCGACTAGCCGGTCTGCGCGACCGCATGGTGAAAGCGCTGCAGGTCGCTGCCAAGCGGACCCAGGATGGCCTGGTAGCGCGATGGCGAATCCGCCGGCAGCAGATACTTGAGCAGCAGCGCCAGGGTGCCTGAAGGCCCGAGGTCGAGGTAGTCCCATGCGCCTTGCTGCTCCAGTTGCGCGATGGTCGGCATGATACGGATCGGCGCGCGCACCACGGTCCACAGGTAGCCGGGCGGGACCTGTTCGATCAACCCCGCATGGGTACTGCAATACCATGGAAGGCGCGCTGCTGCCATCGGCTCGTTCCACTGCGCCGTTTTGGTGCCACAGTCGATCCAGCGCGAGTGAAAGGCGTGCGAGACCGCCATGCGCTGGAACGGGATGCCCTCGCCGCGCAGCAGCCCGCCGATTGGCAGGCGCGCCGATTCGGGCAGGGCGATCACGAAGCTGGCGGGTGTGTTGACGCCCGCCACTTCGCTGTGCTCGCGCAGCAGCGCGTGCTGATTGTGCAGGGCCGCGTCGCCCAGGATAGCCAGCATGGCGCCCGGCTCGCAGGCTTGCAGCGCGCTGGCCTGCCTTGCCAGTGCGGTGAGCGCCTGTTCCAGCGTCAGGCTGCCCGCGATGACCGCCGCCGCGAAGTTCCCCATGCTGACACCGAGTACCGCGTCCGGCCGCACACCATGGGCAGTCAAAGTCTGCGCCAGCGCGTATTCAAGCGCGAAGATGGCTGGATGGGTGAGGGTGGTATTGCCGAACCAGTCGCTCTGCTTGCGCTCCGGATCGAACACCGTGTCCACCACGGACACACCGCAGATCTCGCGCGCCAGCGCATCGACCGCGAGCAGGTGGCGGCGGAACAGGGGCTGCTGGTCGAACAGCTCCCGTCCCATCTGGAAATGCTGGCTGCCCTGGCCAGAGAACATGAACATCAGCTTGCGCTGCGGGGATGTATGCATGGCGAAGTGGACAGGATTGACGGGCCCGGATTATAGCAAGCCGCCCCTTATCCACCGCGCTTGGAGCGCCCCCTGGTCTGCGCCTCCTTGACCAGCACTTTCCACTTGGCGCGCGCGGCGATCCGGTCCAGCGGCGTTTCGCCGGCGCGCCGCACTTCGCGCACCAGCTTGCGGTAGTTGGCGATACGGTCGGCGTCGACCGCGCCCAGCACCGCGCAGCCGGGCTCGGACTGGTGCTGGCAATCGCGGAACTGGCATTGCGCGGCCAGGGTTGCGATATCGTCGAAGCTTCCAGCCAATGCCTCCTCGTCCGCATCCGGCGTCCAGGTGCGCAGGCCGGGTGTATCGATGATGCAGGCCCCGCCCTCGCATTGATGCAGCGAGCGGGCAGTAGTGGTGTGGCGTCCGCGCCCGTCGCCCTCGCGCACGCCGCCGGTGGCCTGCGCGCCGCCCGACAATGTATTGGTCAGGGTCGACTTGCCGGCGCCCGAGGTGCCGAGCAGGATCAGGGTCTGGCCCGCGCCGAGCCACGGTGCCAGTGCCAGCGCGGTTTGCGGGTCGCGCGCATCGACCGCCAGCGCCGCCACGCGCGCCGGCAGGCGGGCACGCAGCTGCGCCAGGCGCTCCTCGCCATGGGCGCTCACATCGGCCTTGCTCAGCACGGCCACCGGCGCCACGCCGGCCGCTTCCACCAGGGCGATGTAGCGTTCCATGCGGCGCAGATTGAAGTCCTTGTCCAGGCCCATGACCAGCAGGGCGGTCTCCACATTGCTGGCCAGGGACTGGCGCCGGCCGCCGGCGGCGCGGCGTGCCACATGGGTGAGCGGCGCAAGGCGCTGGCTGAGCCAATGCTCGCCGTTGCTGTCGGTATCAAGCAGTACCCAGTCGCCGACGGCGAGGCTGACGCCTTCGGCATGCAGCGATTGAATCAGCCTGTGCTGCGCGCGTGCCGGCAGCACGGCGGCGCCGTCATGCACCGTCGTCCAGTCGCGAGCGATTTCGGTGACGCGCACCAGGCGCGTGCTGGCGCTGGTGGGATCAAGTTGAGCCAGCTGGCTGGCGATGGCCTGGGTCAGGCCGATAGGGCGGAGTGCCGCAAAGTCGAAGTCGATCATGATGTGTGTGAACTCCCGTAGTCGTCACGCTCGCGCAAAGGGCGAGCAGATCCCGCGCGCTTACTGCGCAGGCAATGGAAAACGGAGGTCGGCGCATGATCACACGCGCATCGAACACACTCTATGAAAGCGGATCAGAGGGCGATCAGGCTGCCGACAAGAGAGCAATGTCATGGGTATGCATATCGAAGCGCTCCTGTACGGTGTTGGGGAGCTTCGAGTTTGCCACTGTTACGCCAACTGCGTCAAGTTGTTGACTCGCCGGCGTGCCGGCCGCGCCACCGCCTTTCAGCGGACCGGTAAGGTCCGCGTCAGCTTGATGTCGCCTGAAGACTCGCCGACCAGCAGCTTGACCGGCGCGGTCTCCACGGTCAAGGCCGCGCGCTGCGCATCCCAGTAAGCCAGCTGGCTGGCCTTGACCGGAATGCGCACGGTCCTGGTCGCACCCGGCGCCAGCGTCACGCGTTCGAATCCGGCGAGGGCGCGCTCGGGCCGCGCCACCTTCGAGGACGGATGCTGCACGTAGAGCTGCACCACCGTGTCGCCGGCGCGCTTGCCGGTATTGGTCACGTCCACATACAACGTCAGTGCGCCGTCTTTGCTTAAGTGCGGTTTGCTGGTACGCAGTTTGGCGTAGCGGAAGCTGGTGTAGCTCAAGCCATGCCCGAATGGATATAGCGGCTTACCTTTAAAGTACATATAGGTGTGGCCCTTGCGGATGTCGTACTCCATCATCGGCGGCAGCTGATCCATCGATGCGGGCCAGGTACTGACCAAGCGGCCGGCTGGATTGTAATCGCCGAACAGGACCTGCGCCAGCGCGCGGCCTTTATCCTGCGACGAATGTGCGCTGTGCACGATGGCCGGAACATTCTGCTGCGACCAGTTGACGGTAAACGGAAAGCTCGACACCAGCACCATCACCGTCTTCGGGTTGGCGGCCAGGACCTGCCTGACCAGCGCCTCCTGCGCCAGCGCCAGGGTTTCGCGGTCGCGGCCTTCGCGGCCATCACCCGGGTCAAGGCATGGCTTGGTGCCCGCGTCGGTCCATTCCTTGGCCATGTTCGGTCCGCAGGTGGGGTGATTGCCGACCACGACAATCGCCACGTCCGCCGCCGCGGCGGCCTTGACCGCGGCGTCGCCATTGTTGTCAAAAGCGTGGAGGACCTTGACGCCCGGGCCAACGGCCGCCTTGATGCCCGCCAGCGGCGTGACCGTATAGGGCGCGATGCCGCCATACCAGTCCCAGTGCACGCTGTCCGAGAGAGGGCCGATCACGGCGATCGATTTCAGCCTGGCTTTGGAGAGCGGCAGCATGGCGTTGGCGTTTTTGAGCAGGACAATCGATTCGAGCGCCATGCGCAAGGAGACCTGCTTGTGCTTATCGCTCAGCCACGGCTCAGGCCCGTCCTTGATGGCGGCGTAGGGATTGCCCTCCGGCGGATCGATCATGCCGAGCCGGATGCTGGTGCGCAGCTTGCGGCGCAGGACGGTGTCGAGCTCCGCTTCCTTCACCGAGCCTTCGTTGACGGCGGCGCGCAGGTCTTCCTTGAATGGATCCAGGTACTGGTTGATGCCGGCCTTGAGCGCCGCCACCACCGCCTCCTTGTGGTTCGGGTAGCGCTTGTACAGCTTGACCAGGTTGCCCACCGCGCCGCCGTCGCCGGATACCACCTCCGCACCCCACTGGTCGATCACCAGCGAATTCAAGGCCGGATGCACGCCCATCGGAGTGCCGTTCCAGGCGTTGTAGGCGGCCATCAAGGCGCGTGCGCCGCCGTCCTCGAAGCTCATCCGGAAAGGCAGCGCATAGTATTCGTGGAAAAGGCGCTCGTCGAAGTCCGATGAAGAGTTACCGCGGCCGTTCTCGTTGCTGTTGGCGAGGAAGTGTTTGAGCAGGGCGGCCGCGCGCCAGTAGCGCGGATGGTCGCCCTGTAATCCCTTGACGAAGGCAGTCGACATGGTCCCGGCCAGGAAGGCGTCTTCGCTGTAGACTTCCTCGCCGCGGCCCCAGCGCGGATCGCGTGCCAGGTCCGCCTGTGGACCCCACTGCATCAGCACCGGGCGCAGGTAGCGCTGGCTCTGCGTGATGTAGCGGCCCTCGACGGCCTGGACTTCGGCGGCGGCCTGCACCAGCTTGGGGTTCCAGCTTGCGCCCATGCCGGGCGGCTGGGGGAACTGGGTGGAATGGATCAGCGGCCGGCCGCGCTCTTCGGAGCCGCGCTGCACCAGGCCGTGGATCCCTTCGGAGCTGCCGAAGCTCGGGATGCCCAAGCGTTTGACGCTCGAATCGGTCGACAGCGCGGCGATCTTCTCGTCGATCGTCATCAAGGACAGGATGTTATCGATGCGCTGTTCGGCCGGCAGGGCCGGATTCTGGAAGGGGTAGCTGGCAGCCCGGCTGGCGGTGTGGCTGGCGCCGAGCAGGCAAAGCGCCGCCGCGGTCCAGAGTGTCCATGTCGATCTTGTTGTCGCTCGCACTGTCTTGGTCTCCTGTCATTGTTTGAACTCGGAAATTAATGATAGCGCTAAACAAGAGGTAGATGTCGACCTGTGTATGCTCGCATGCTACAGATTGTATGATTGGCATTATTTTCTTTTCGGGAGTATTTATGTTTGGCCCCAGCCCAGAGACCAGCTATCCGATGGCAGGCTTTCCCCAGGTCTGCTACCTGAAAAATATCATCACCCGGCCGAACATCGAGATCGGCGACTACAGCTACTACGACGATCCGGACGGCGCTGAGAATTTCGAAAACAACGTGCTGTACCACTTTCCCTTCATTGGCGACTGGCTGAGAATTGGAAAATTCTGCGCCATTGCGCGTGGGGTCAAGTTCATCATGAATGGCGCCAATCATCAGATGAGCGGCATCTCGACCTATCCATTTTCTATCTTTGGCAATGGCTGGGAGTCCGCGCAGCCGACCTTGCAAGAACTGCCGTACAAGGGCGATACGGTCATTGGCAACGACGTCTGGATTGGCTTCGACGTTTTGATCATGCCCGGCGTGAAGATCGGCGACGGCGCCATCATCGCGGCGCGCTCCGTTGTCGTGGGTGACGTTCCACCATACGCCATCGTCGGCGGCAACCCGGCTCGTGTCGTTCGTGAACGTTTCGACGCCCACAGCGTTGCCCGGCTGCAGGCGATCGCCTGGTGGGACCGTCCTGCGGAATGGATCAGCGCGAACCTCAACCTAATTCTCGGTGGCAATGTCGACGCGCTGGAACGCGCGCTGGTTTAAGCAAAAGCGCTCACCCTGGGGTCAGTGCCCACATTGATATACGAACTCATCATTCGAATCGGCCGCCTAAAAACGTGCGTCCCCAAATCACCGTGGTGAAGCGCTCAAATGGCATTGTCGAGCCGCTTCACGACTCCCTGCGGAGCTGAGACTGCGTCCCTGATCGCCGCTTTTCACGGACCGCGATTATCTCGGGATTATCGACTTTCCAAAGCCGGATTATGTTCGTGTGGCTGAGCTCGTATATCAATGTGGGCATTGACCCCAAAACTTATGAAATCGCTTGCATTTGACGAAGCGGGGGGGCGGGTGGGTGAGTTCGAAAGGTGAGTTCGAAAGGTTTTCAACGTATGTATGTAGTGTTATTCTGTTGCAATAAAAGAGCCTTTCTAGAGCCAAAGCAGTTCCAACAGGAGACAAACTGATGAAGACACGTCGTACATTCTTGATGGGCGTTGCCGCCCTGGGCGCATCCGCCGTGGTTCGTCCGGCCATGGCCGCGGACCTGCCCAAACCCTTCGTCGTCTATGACGATGAGCTCAAAAACGGCTGGCAGAACTGGAGCTGGGCCAAGGTGCAGCTGTCGGTGCCGGCCGGCGGCGCCAAGCCGGCCAAGGTGATGGGCGATCCGTGGAGCGCGCTGGCGATGCACCACGATCCCTTTTCGACCGCCGGCTTTTCCAAGCTGACGTTTAATATCAACGGCGGCGCCGAGGGCGGACAGAGCCTGATGGTCAGAGTCATGGCCGACGGTAAGCCGGTCGAAACGACTTACGTCATCAAGCCGAAGGCCAAGACCTGGGCGCTGGTCGAGGTGCCCCTGAAAGAAATCGGCGGCGCGGACAAGACCATCGACGGCATCTGCATCCAGGCGCAGGGCGAGGCTTACAGCGCTTACTACGTCACCCGCATCCAGCTGGAGTGATCACGTAGTCCTCAACCGTCGCTGCGCAAGGCGGCGATCGGATCGAGCGCGGCCGCCTGGCGGGCGGGGAATACCCCGAACGCCAGGCCGACCGCGACGCACAGCGCTACCGCGATGACCAGCATCAGCGGCGACCACGCGACCGACCATCCGGCCAGCGCGGCGATGCTGTACGCGGCCACCGCGCCCAGCACCACTCCCAGCAGGGCCCCGCTGGCGGAAATGACCAGCGCCTCGGCGAGGAACTGTTCGACCACGTCGCGCCGGCGCGCTCCAAGCGCGCGCTTCAAGCCGATCTCTTTGCGCCTTTCCAGTACGTTGGCCAGCATGATGTTCATGATGCCGATCCCGCCGACCAGCAGCGATACCGCGGCGATGGAGCTCATCACGATCGTAAAAATACGCTGGGTCTGCTGGTGCTGGCGGTACAGGCCCATGGGCACGATCAGGTTGGTGTCGTCGGCGCCGGCGTGGCGCTGGGCGATCAGCTGCTCAAGCACGCGCGCGGCCATGTCGGGCGCGCCCAGGCCGTCCAGGCGCAGGCTGATGCCATCCACTTCGTCTTCGATCAGGGTGAAGCGAAAGCGCGCGCGGCCGGTCTCCCAGGGCACGAACAGGCGCTCGTCGTCCAGGCCCAGCTTGACTCCTTCGAATTCGGATTTGCCGGCGGCGCGGTCGGCCAGCACACCGACCACTTCGAGCCACTGGTGATTGAGCTTGACGCGCTGGCCGACCGGGTTGGCCGCGCCGAACAGGGTCTTGGCCAGGCGCGAGCCCAGCACGCACACGGGCGACAGGGTTGCGCCATCGCTTGGGGCGAACCAGCGTCCGCCGGCCATCTGTACGCCGCTGTGTTCGGCGTAGGCCGGCGAGACGGCAAAGGCGGTGGCCGTGGCGACGTTGGCGCCGTAGGCCAGCTGGTCGACCTTGATCTCTTTCTTGTATGCGACCGAGACCGCGCCCGGTACCACGGACAGGGCGGCGGCGCCGTCGGCGGCGGACAGGCCGAGCGAGCGCACCCGCACTTCCTTGAGACGTTCGGGGGTGATGGTCTTGGCTTCGACCAGCACGTTGTTCAGGCCAAGTTCGGACACCAGGCGCAGCGCTTCGCGCTTGCTGCCTTCGCCCACGGCCAGCATGGCGACAATGGCGGCCACGCCAAACACCATGCCGAGCAGGGTCAGGCCGGTGCGCAGCTTGCGCCGCCGTAGTTCAGCGATCGCTTCGAGAATCAGGGCGCGGTTCATGTCTTGTTGGTTTCCTCTTTTTGATCCTTGGCCTGGTCCCGGGCGTTTTCTTCGCCTTGCGGCACCAGCAGCACCTGCGCGCCGGCCGAAAGGCCGGACTTGATTTCGCTGCGTACCGCGCCCCGTTGGCCCAATTGCACTACCTGTTTGACGCCGGGCGCCTGGGTGCCGACGAAGACCGCGTGGGTGGCGCCTTCACGCACCAGCGCAAGGTTGGGGACGGTGAGGGCGGCGGGCCGGTCGATCACGCGTACGGTGGCGCGCAATGCCTGGCCCGGCGCCAGCTTCATCCTGGCGGCAAGTGCCGGATCAATGTCGGCTTCGAGCTCGGTGTACTTAACGGGCGAATCGCGCATCTTGCTGCTGGCGTTGTTGCCGACCCTGGTGAGCTTGAGGTCGAATTCGACGCCGGTGCCGGACAGGCGCGCGCGTACCGGCAGGCCCGGCTTGAGCCCGACTGCCTGGACTTCGGCGACGCTGAAGGTGGCGATCAGCCTGGTGGCGTCGGGCAGTTTGCCGAAGTCGGTGCCGGCCAAACTGCTGCCGCCTATCAGCGCCTTGCGGCCGTCCATTCTGGTGGCCAGCTGGAACACGCCGTCGTGCGGCGCGATCAGTTCGAGCGCGGCCAGGCTTTTGCGGCGCTGCTCGGCGCGCGAGGCGACGCCGTCCTTCTGGGCCGTGATGACGGCGCGGTCGGCTGCCGTGCGCTCCACCACCTGGTCGGTCTTCCAGCCCAGATAGCCGCGCTTGTTCTTAAGGAAGATGCTGTCCTGCAGGTAGTCGAGGATCTCGTTGCGGGTCTTGACCCCGTCTTCGACCTTGATGCCGGCGTAGCGGGTGGCCAGTTGCATGTCGCTGTCGACCTTGGCGATGGCGGCGGACAGCTCGGCGCGGCTGACGCCTGCGTTCTCGGACAGCGTCCGTTCTTCCAGCTCCTTGCGCAGCAGGTCGAATTCGGCCTGCGACAGTTCCATGCGCGCCTGCGGCGCATCGAAGCGGGCGATGACCTCGCCTTTCCTGACACGGCTGCCGTCTTCGACCATCCATAGCAGTTCGCGCATCTCGAAGCCGGAACCCGGCACCGGGAGAGCGGTGCTTGCCGCAGCCTTGATGTCGCCGTCCACATCGACCGTTTCCAGCCAGGGGCGCGCCGCCACGGTCTCCGTCGGCACGCGCTTCTCCGGGTCGTCGCCGCAGCCGGCCAGGGTCAGCAGCGCAGCCGCGCAGAGCAGGATCTTCATGGTTTGCCTCCTTTGGCGGCCAACAGGCTTATCTGTACCGCGGCGCCCGGCTTGGCGCCAGCCGTGCTGCCGGTAAACTCCAGTTCGACCTCGCGCACGATAATCGGCTGGCTGGACGATTTGCCATGGAAGGTGCTGCCCAGCCGAACCACGCGCGCATCGAACGCCAGGTTCGATCCCGGCACCGCGACCCGCGCGAGCTGGCCGGTGCGTACCGTGGCCGCCTGCGCTTCGGGCACCTTGGCCTGCACCACCAGCTTGGCCGGGTCGGCCAGCGTGGCGACCGCCATGCCCAGCCAGACCTGGCCGCCGACCACGACTTTCTCGCCATTGAACTGGGTCCGGTACAGCACGATTCCATCCTGGCGCGCGAGCACCGTCAGGCCCTTCTGGCCCGCGGTGATTTGCGCGATGGCCTGTTCGTGGCGGGCGATTTCGCTGTTCAGCGCGGCCAGTTCGGCCGCCCGGGCGCGCGCCTGGGCGTCACGCTGGCGCACCGACAGGGTGGCCAGTTCTTCGGCCAGGCTGCGTTCGATCACCAGCCTGTCGTACTGGATGCGGTTGATCAGTTCTTTCGGCATGGTGGCCTTGAGCCTGGCGCGCTCCAGGTTGGACTCGGCTTCGGCCACTGCCAGCTCGGCCGTGCGGGTGGCTTCGGCATGTTCGAGGCGCAGCTTGGCCAGTGCGCTCTGGCGTTCGCGCAGGCTGCTGCGGCGCCCCTCCAGCCGGCTGTTGACCTCGTGTGACTGGAACATGGCGACCGGCTGGCCGGCCTTGACCGCCGTGCCTTCCGGCACCAGATGCGCCAGGTTGTATTGATACACTTCGGGAATGGTGGGCGGCGCGATCGGATAGGCCACGCGCGAGACGATTTCGCCTTCGACCGGCAGTTCGGCCGGCACGGGCGCGGCGGCCGCGGCAAGGGCTTTGGCGCCGGTGTCCGGTTCGACCAGCACGCTCATGCCAGCCACCAGGGGCAGGGCGTGGCTTTCCGGCAGATCGATGTCAACGCGGAAGTAGCGCGCACTGCCCCAGCTGCCGCGCGACTCGGGCGCGGTGGCGATGGACTTGACCTTGCCGTCGATGCGCTGGCCGGGCAGGGCGTCGAAGCCCAGGTGCACCTTCTGGCCTTCGGCGAGGAAAGGCCGGTCGGCCTCGAGCGCCCAAGCGCGCACGCGCAACTTCCCGCTGCCCATGATCTGGCCGACCGTACTGCCGGGGAAGGCGCTGGCGCCCTCGTCATAGCGTTCGCCGCGCCATTCGCTGTAACCGTGCACCACCACGCCGTCGCGCCTGGCGCGAACCTTGACCTGTTCGGCGCGGCCGACCGTGAAATCGATGCTGAGCTGCTGGCGTTTTTCTTCCAGTAGCGCGTCTTCGCGCCGGCGCGCCACGGCTTGTATGGCCGCTGCGCTGGCCTGTTGCTTGACCTCGAGATCGAGCCGGGCACGTTCGAGTTCGTTCTGGTTCTTGTCGTAGTCGATGGCTGGTATATGCGAGCGTGGCAGGGCCGCATCGACCTTGGCCTTGGCCAGGGCGGCGCGCGCCATGGCCAGCGCGCGCAAGGCTTCCACCGATCGCACCTCGAGGTCGGCGATGTTCTTTTCGGCCCGTGCCGTGGCCTCGGCGGCGTCGATCCTCATCTGCTCCACGCTCGAGCCGCTCGGCGTGTCGATCTGCAGGACCACGTCGCCTGCCTTGACCTGGGCGCCTTCCTCGACGTAGTTACGCAGCACGACAGGCGCGGAGTTCGAGGCCGGGACCAGGATTTCTTGCGAGTCGATGGCGTCGACCATGCCGGTCAACAGCAGCGGGCGCTGGGCCGGGGCGGTGGCCGCGGGCGGCCTGGCTGGCACGGCCTGGACCGGGCCAGGCGCCAGTGTGCCGTATGCGACCAGGCCAAGCGCCAGCAGGCCTGCCGCGCCAATCAGATAGCGTAGATTCATCATCAATTGTTCGCGATGCGCCCGTCATGCATGTGGATGGTGCGCCTGGTGCGCGCGGCGATGTCGGGATCGTGGGTGACCATGACGACGGTCTGGCCGGCGGCGTTCAGTTCGGCCAGCAGGTCCATCACGTCGGTCGCGCTTTTTGAATCCAGGTTGCCGGTCGGTTCATCGGCCAGCAGCAGGGCGGGTTGATTCAGCAGCGCGCGCGCGATGGCGGCGCGCTGCAGTTGGCCGCCGGACAGTTCGCCCGGACGGTGATCGATCCGTCCCTTCAAACCCATGCGCTCCAGCAGTTCGCGCGCGCGCTGCGGTGCGCCGGGGTCGGCCGCGGCTGCGTAACGCTGCGGCAGCAGCACATTTTCGAGTACCGTCAGGCGCGGCAGCAGGTGAAAGGACTGAAACACGAAGCCGATGCGCCGATTGCGCAGGCTGGAGGCGGCATCGTCATCGAGTTCGCCGACCGCGTCGCTGCCCAGCCGGTAGCTGCCGGCGTCGGGCCGGTCCAGCGCGCCGAGCACATTGAGCAGGGTGGATTTGCCGGAACCGGAAGGCCCCATGACGGCGACGAACTCACCGGCGGCAATCGTCAGGTCGATGCCATCGAGTGCGCGTATATCGTTACCGCCCTGGCGGTAGGTCTTGCGGATGCCACTAAGCTGAATCATTCTTCGATTATTCCGGGTTGCCAAGAGACAAATGAAGGCTGGATGTTACCGGAGAATAAATGTTGAATCAACGATAAAAACACAGGGCGGGTCGCCGCCCTGGATTTTGCTCACTGCGCTGCCGGCTTGAATACTGCCACCGCACCGCCTGAGGGCGCCAATGTCAGGGCGAGACTGCCGCCGGCGCTGACCTTGCGGGAGCTGGCGCCGAGCCGGGTCACATCCGCGCCATCCTGCAGCACCTGCGCAGTGTAGACCCCCTTGCCGAGGAAGGCCAGCGGCACCTGAAGCTTGCGCGCCTTTTCATTGCCCATGGCGCCCACATACCATGTGTCGCCCTTGCGCCGCGCGGTCACGATGTACTGGCCGATATCGCCGGCCAGCACGCGTGTCTCGTCCCATGTTGTGGGCACTGCCTGGACAAACTCGGCGCCATCGGCCCAGCTGCCATCGCCATTCTTATAGGCGGCAGGCGCATCCGAGACCATCTGGAACGGGCTGTCGTAGACCACATACATGGCCACCGCATGGCCGCGCGTATGCATGACCATGGGCTCGTGATTGCGGTGCGCGAAGCCGGCGGAGGTGGCATTGCGAAAGCCCCCCGGCGTGTAATCCATCGGCCCCAGGATCATGCGGGTGAAGGGCATCGTCACGTTATGGGTGGCGGTAATGCGCGCGCTCCACTTGTTGTTCTCAGCCCCCAGCACGCCTTCCTGGGTGATGTAGTTGGGCCAGGTGCGGTTCAGGCCATTGGGCGGATAGGCGCCGTGCAGGTTGACCATCAGCTTGTGGGCGGCGGCTTTCTCCAGCACCTTGTGGTACCAGTCGACCATCTCCTGGTCGTTGCGGTTCATGAAGTCGACCTTGACGCCCTTGATGCCCCAGGCCTGGTACTGCTTGAAGGCCGCGTCCATTTGGTTGTCGAGCTGCTGCCACTGCACCCACAGCCACACGCCGACGTTCTTGGAACGCGCATAATCGAGCAGCTCCGGCATATTGAGCACCGGCTTGGCACGGGTCACGTCGGCATCGGGATTGGGTTCGATGTCGCTGCCGACCGACCAGCCTTCGTCGATCAGGATGTCCTCCAACTTCATCTCTTTCGAAAAATCGATGAAGGCTTTATAGGTGGCGGTGTTGACGCCGGCGTTCGGCACCTTGACGGCCCAGTCGTTCCACCAGTCCCACGAGGTCTTGGCCGGCTTGATCCAGCTGGTGTCGGCGATGCGCGATGGCGCGGCCAGGGTCGGGATCAGCGAGGAGGCGGCCAGTTCGCCCGGGGTATCGCCCAGCATCACCACGCGCCACGGCGTCTGGAAGCCCTGGCCCTTCATGGTGGCCTTGGCCGAGACGGTTTTGCGGAAGCGGAAATTGCGGTCGTTGTCGAAGCGCGGCGGCAAGGTCACCATCACGCCCAGGCCGGCGTCGCCGCGGCCGGACAGGAAAAAGCCCGGGTAGTCCTTGACGTCCGATTCGGCAATCGCAAAGGTGGTCTGGCCCTGGCCGGTTTTGCATACCAGCGGGGCCATGAAGTTGTGGAAGTTGCGGATGCCGGAGGCCTTGATGCGGTCGTACTCGGCCTCGAAGCTGGTGTCGAAACGGCCCATGTTGGCGCCCCAGCAGTCAAGATCGGCGGCGAAGTTGAACTGGGTCGCCTCGCTCATGACCTTGAATTCACGTAGTCCGTTTTGCTCGGGCACCACATAGCGCAGGGCGACGCCGTTGTCGTAGGCGCGCACGAGCAGATTGAAGTTGAGCGGCTTGCCGCTGGCGGCGAAGGCCAGGTCGGCCTGCTTGTAGTGGTCCGGTGCGCTGGCCGCTTTGCCGGCGACGATGGTGTAGGTGTCGCGGGCCTGGCTGGCGCGCTGCCCGGTCAGGCGGGCGCCGGCGCCGATGCTGGCGATGTCCAGGTTCAGCCCGAGCGGCGAGGGGGCGATGATGGTCTTGCCGTTGCGGGCCACGGCGTAAGTCAGCTTGACGCTGTCCACCGTGACGACGTTGCGTCCATCCGGAGACTTGATGCTGATGGTCTCGGCGTAGGCCGGCATGGCCGCCGCCAATAGAGCTACTGAGGTTGCTGGAAGGCAAGAGAACGCCAGCCTTCGTGCCAGTGCGTGCATCATTACCGTTTGTGTCAAGGGATGGTTCATCGGCGCTTGTCTTTCGGGTTGTGTGAATCGTTATCGGGACATTGTGCGCGAGAAGCTGCGCTAGTTCTATAACGAAATCCGCCGATCAAGGGCATGGTAAAGCACTAGCTATAACCACAGGTTGTAGATTCCTTGAAAAGATCCATAGCTTGAATATGCCTCGGAGGGGTCCCAGACCTTTTCGAACGCTGATACACCGAGTATTGTATCGGCTGGCAATTGCTGCGAACTCCGCAGCCATATGCAAACGCTCAATGTAAGGAATTTCCATGTTCAATCCTACCGATCATTCGCACCGCCGCCGCAATCCGCTGACCGGCGAGTGGGTGCTGGTATCGCCGCACCGCGCCAAGCGTCCATGGCAGGGTCAGCAGGAGGCGGTCGATACCGCCCCGCGGCCCGCGCACGATCCCTCGTGCTACCTGTGTGCAGGCAACACGCGCATCAACGGTGAAAAGAACCCGAACTATGAAGGCACCTTCGTGTTCGAGAACGACTTCGCCGCGCTGATGCCGGATACCCCGGCGGCCGAGCAGGGCGACGACGAGCTGTTCCGCAACATGAGCGCGCGCGGCACCAGCCGGGTGATCTGCTTTTCGCCGGACCATAGCAAGTCGCTGCCGCAGCTGACCTTGCCGGCGATCGAGCAGGTGATCGATACCTGGGTTGAGCAGTCGGCCGAACTGGGCCAGAAGTACCGCTGGGTCCAGGTGTTCGAGAACAAGGGCGCCGTCATGGGCTGCTCCAATCCGCACCCGCACGGCCAGATCTGGGCCACCAGCTTCCTGCCGGACGAAGCCGACAAGGAAGACGTGCGCCAGCGCGCTTACTATGCCGAGCATGGCCGTCCGATGCTGCTCGACTACGCCGAGCGCGAAGTGGCCGCCGAAGAACGCACCGTGGTCAAGACCGAGCACTGGATCGCCGTGGTGCCGTACTGGGCCACCTGGCCGTTCGAGACGCTCCTGATGCCGCGCTTTGCGGTATCGCGCCTGACCGAGCTCACCAACGAACAGCGCGCCGACCTGGCGATCGCCCTGCAAAAGCTGACCGCGCGCTACGACAATCTGTTCCAGTGCTCGTTCCCGTATTCGATGGGCTGGCATGGCGCGCCGTTCGACGATGGCGATACCAAGCCGTGGCAGCTGCACGCCCACTTCTATCCGCCGCTGCTGCGTTCGGCGTCGGTGCGCAAGTTCATGGTCGGCTTCGAGATGCTGGCCGAGGCGCAGCGCGACCTGACCGCCGAACAGGCGGCCGAAAAGCTGCGTGCCGTCAGCGATGTGCACTACCTTCACCCATCCAACTAAGCCATCAAGAAAAAAGACATCACAATGAGCGACAATCTGATTTCCAAAACCCGTGAAGTGTTCGCCGACCGTTTCGGCGGCGTGCCGCAGCTGGTGGTGCAGGCGCCAGGCCGGGTCAACCTGATCGGCGAGCATACCGACTACAATGACGGCCTGGTGCTGCCGGCCGCAATCGATTACCGCACCGTGATCTCGGCGCGCGTGCGCGCCGACCGCACCGTGCGCGTGATCGCCGCCGACTACGCCAACGCCATCGACGAATACTCGCTGGACGCGCTGATCGAATCGCGCAGCGACATGCAGTGGGCGAACTATGTGCGCGGCGTGGTCAAGGAACTGGTCGACATGGGCCTGCCGATGGTGGGCATGGAAATGGTCATCGCCGGTAACGTGCCGCAGGGCGCCGGCCTGTCTTCCTCGGCCTCGCTGGAGGTGGCGGTATGCCGCCTGTTCGCCACCCAGCCCGGCTTCGAGAACATCTCGTTGACCAAGATGGCCCTGATCGCCCAGCGCGCCGAGAACGAGTTCGTCGGCTGCAAGTGCGGCAATATGGACCAGATCATTTCGGCCAACGGCGTGGCAGGCCATGCGCTGCTGATCGACTGCCGTTCGCTGGAAGTGCAGCCGACCCCGATCCCGAGCGAAGCGGCGATCGTCATCATCAACTCGCAGGTACGCCGCGGGCTGGTGGAAAGCGCCTACAACACCCGCCGCGAACAGTGCGAAGCGGCAGCCCGCCACTTCGGCGTGCCGGCCCTGCGCGACGTCGATCCAGCCATGCTGGCCGCCAAGGCCGAAGGCCTGGACCCGGAAGTGCTCAAGCGCGCCCGCCATGTGGTGACCGAAAACGAGCGCGTCCTGCAGGCAGTCAAGGCGCTGGCCGCAGGCGACCTGGTGCGCATGGGTGAACTGATGGAAGCGTCGCATGTATCGATGCGCGACGATTTCGAGATCACCGTTCCGGCCATCGACCACATTGTCGACATCGTCAAGAAAGTCATCGGCACCAGCGGCGGCGTGCGCATGACCGGCGGCGGCTTCGGCGGCTGCGTGGTGGCACTGGTGCCGCGCGCGCATGTCGATGGTGTGCTCGGCGCCATCGAGAAGGAGTACCGCAGCCCGTCGGGTGATCCGGCGATCGTTTATGTTTGCACCGCGACCGCGGGTGCGGGTGAAGTGAAGCAGTAAGCAGGACCGGCGTAAAAAAAAACCGCTCACGGTGTAAGACTTTGAGCGGTTTTTTTATGCGCTATTCGTTCACTC
>CAMLFK010000035.1 GCA_946479255.1 uncultured Oxalobacteraceae bacterium | reverse complement strand
CCGCTGTTAGGCTGTCCCCAATCTTCGAATGGCTCACAGACAGGTCGCGCTGCCATTGGGTGTTTGTCGGATCAGTCTTCAGCAGGGAAAGGGGAATCGGCAAGGCCGCTTCGTGGGACGCCAGCGCACCCGCCTGTTCATTGTGCTCTAATGAGGGGGCGCTTATATTCGAGTTATGTATGACATGGTTGCATCGCGCAAAAATATTCGTCGGATCGGCCTCAGTCAAGGGGAGGTCCTCCTCAATTACCGAGATGCTATCGCCGCTATTTGCAGGCATGCCTGGCTCGTTGCTCTCTGTCTCAGTTTGTCGCGACAACATTTCGTCGGTGACGGCGGGTAGATAGTCGTCCATCTCGCCGCCGTTCTTGGCTACGTACTGACGGAGTTGTTCAGTAGCGAAACGTTCAAGCACTTCGCGCGATGCGGCCGGGGTAACATCCGATGCAGCCACAGCAATCGCGTACTTCGCCTCGGCCAATTCGCTCGCGCCACACGGTTCCATTGCCATTTTAAGCAGCTCTTCGGCGTCATACATCGCCTCGAAGAATTTGGTCAATTCGAGAACGTTCTGGCGAACGCGGCGCGTGCCGCGCATCTGGAGCCAAAGCCTGAACAACTGCTCGGCAATGCGGTACTGAGTGCGCCCATGGGCAGCCGATTTCTCCACCAACCCTTCGTTCTCCAGGATGCCGAGCTGGGTCGACACGGTATTGGTAGGCAGTCCCGCGTGATCGCCAATCTCAGCGGCCGTATGGCCGAAGCGCAGGTGGTCGCTGGCGCCGGCGCCAACGCGGCGCACTGCCAAAGCATGCATGACGACTTGGGCTTGTTCCGACAAGTCTTCAATGCGGGCCTTGTAGTACGGAGTGGTGAGGTCCATCAGACGCTCGAAGTCCTCTACGGTACGACTATTTGGGCCGTTGCGAAGCAGTTCAAAAATGAGGCCAAGGGCGCGTGGGTTACCGCCAGTGAGTTCGAACAACGACTCGACGCGGCCGGGACGAGCGCGCAAGCGCTGCTTGACCTCGGGCACGCCTTTAGTGTCGGCCAGGCGATCGAGAACTTCGAGCACTTCCGACAGCGGCAACTTGCCCAGCTTTTTGGCAATGAAAAAATCATAGAAGGCGTTGTCGTAGTTCGTGAAATGGCTCGACAAGCGTACGGAGCCGCCGATAACGATAGGCGATACGCTGGTCGACAGCGCTTCACGCAGCGCCCAGTACGCCGGTGAGTGCGGGTCCTTGAGCTTGCGGCCGGTTTTATCGATTCGCTCGAACACAACGTCTAGGTTATCGACCAGCAGCACCGGTCGACGCTTCAGGCGCGCACACATCCGCTGCAACACGACGAATCCCGCGCCGGAGATCGAATCGCCCTTATCGGCACCGCTACGAGCCTCCGTGACAGCTGCAAGCAATTCATCGGCATCGCTATCGCGCTTTAAGATGTCGAGCTCGTCTGCCAGAGCATCACAGGCAGCCCACCAGAAATCAGCTAGATTTTTGACCTGATATAACTCTTCCGGAAAGGACAGTGCGATTAGGTGTCTGCTCAAATTCACCTCTCGACGGATGGCCACGGCTAGGCGCTTGAGCAGTGTGGTCTTGCCAGCGCCACGCAAACCGACCAGCAAGTAGTGCTGCACGTCACCTGTCAGTGGCGCACGGGCCAACTCATCGCGCAGGAACGCGAAATCGTTCTGGCGCGCGACGAAATTGGCGAGTAAGGCGTCGTCGCTGAGCCAGTCCGGATTGTAATGATTGTGGACCACCGAGCTCATCAAAGTGTGTTCCTCCTGATCCACCAACGCCGCAGGGGTTCAAGGCGGAAACGGTAGCGCTTTGCCTCCAAGTTAAGGTCGGACCACCAATATGCGTCGCGGACGAGGATATCGCGCAGATCGATGAAAACGGCGAGCACATCATCTGGAGGGGCGGTGGGCATGCGCTCTTGCAGCGCAGCGAGCAGCATCTCGGGGCGGGCGCCATGCGGATCCTTGGCGGCGATCGTGAGCAAGGCGCGCGCGTGACCACCATTGTCGTGTCCTAATTGCTGCATCAGCCTTTTTTCCCAATGATGGAAATCGTTGTCGCTACCTGGTTCGGTCATCTTGGCGATAGCGGGTTCGATCAGGTCGCTCGGCTTGGTGGCAGGGTGCTCTTTCACGAGCTCGCGCAGGTAGTTGAACGCAATCTGCAGATAATAGGGTTGTGGCCAACTTAGGGCGGCGACGATGGTGCTTGCATCGGATGGTTCGAGCTCGACGCTGTAGCTCTTCGCCAGGGTGTTCAGCATATCGACGGCCACCTGCTCGCTGTACGGGGGTAAGCTGCGGTGGCTAAGGCTGTTGATGGTATCTGCCATGCCGTGCTGCTGCACCAGCGTGTCAAGGCCTACCGAACCTGACACGAGCCAACGGACGGCCTGCGCCCCGGGCAGCGCGCGTACGTCGTTGCGAAACCAATCGAGGAAACGCCGGACGCGCTGCACGCCATTGCTTGGGTCATTACGCATGATCGCGAACAACATTATTGGTAACTCGTCAACGTACACGAGCCAGCGCTGTTCCACTTGACCGATCAGCCGCAGCAGTTCACTGCCCACCTTAGTCCAATCCTCGCTATCGATACCGTTGTTTAGCTCTACGCCAAACGTACCGGCTCCAGGAACCGGAATCTTCAGTGACTTGATGCGGCTGGTTACACCGCTCATGGCATTGCCGATCGAACCAATAATCTTTGCGCCGAGGGAGGCAAGTTCTGGTTTGAGTGCCTCGTCAAGCTTCTCAAGGAAGCTACGCTCATCGCCACACGATGCGACGTTAATCTCAATGGTACGCCAGCCTTTGGCACGCACCAACTCCATGACAGCGCGTGAAATCGACGTCTTGCCGATGCGGCGCGGACCGAGCAGAAGAACGTCGTGGTCGACCAATGCTGCCGCCAACGCCTCGGCCTCTGCCTCCCGGCCGAAGAAATTTGTTCCCTGAACAGGCGTTCCAGCAACATTGTCCATAAGTCACATTCGTAGTGTATATTGTGGACAGATTATAGCTCAAAGAATCCTTAGTGCAAAAAATTCTTAGTACAATGAATTCTTTGTGCCAAAATTCGGAAGCTGGTCCTCTTTCTGTCTAAACCTACTGCGCGAGCCCCTGCGGTTTTCCCTGATCTCGTACACAAGCGAGCAGAAAGCGTCGCCTCATAGCTTGAGCTAGATCAAATTTCTTGTGCGCCGATCGCTTGGGGCGCGTGCTCGCGGAGCCTATGATGGATGGGTTATCGGCCGCAATCACACCTTGCCCTGGAGATGCCGCATGGACACATCACGCCTCGCCCGCTGGATCGCTTCCTTCATCCTCATGCCGGCACTACTGGCAGCACCGGCCGCCACGGCAGACGAAACCTGCAACTCGCCCTACCTGGCCAGCCTCATCAAGGGACAGGAAGATTACATCCATGTGTGGACGCTCGGGGTGAAGGGCTTGGGCGATGGAGCCGACAAGCTGGTCACGGTCGATGTCAATCCCAAGTCGCCCAAATACGGCAAGGTGATTCACCTGGTCTCGGTGCCGGGACGCGGCGAAGCACACCACATGGGCTTTACCGACGACCGCAAATACCTGTGGGCCGGGCGCCTGGACGACAGCAAGATCTTCGTGTTCGACGTGGGCAGCAATCCGGCCAGGCCCAAGCTGGTCAAGACCATCTCGGACCTGCCGAAAAAGAGCGGCTACGTCGGCCCGCACACCTTTTACCCGCTGCCGGGCCGCATGCTGATCGGCGCGCTGTCGAACGACAAGGACAAAGGCGGCGCCACCGGCATGGCGGTGTACAACAACAAGGGCGAGCATGTGGCGAGCTACGCCATGCCGGCCGGCGAGGTGGGGGGCGTGAAAGGTGATGGCTACGGTTATGACATCGCCATCAATCCGCAAAAGAACGTGATGCTGACGTCCAGCTTCACCGGCCACAAGAACTACATGAGGAATCTGGGCACGCTGATCGGCGACGCCGCCGCCATGAAGCAGTTCGGCAACACCATGGTGCTGTGGGACGCCAAGGCCATGAAGCCGCAAAAGGTGTTCAACACACCGGGTGCACCGCTCGAAATCCGCTGGTCGCTGAACGAGGGTGACAACTGGGCCATCACTGCGACCGCGCTCACTTCCAAGCTGTGGCTGGTCAAGCAGGACGGCGGCGGCCAGTGGCAGGCCAGGGAGGTCGGCACCATCGGCGATCCGGCCAAGACCCCGCTGCCGGTGGATATTTCCATCGCGGCCAACGGCAAGAGCTTGTGGGTCAACACCTTCATGGACGGCAAGACCCGTCTGTTCGACCTCTCCAATCCGGAAGCGCCCAAGCAGGTGTACGAAAAAGTCACCGGCAAGCAGGTCAACATGGTCAGCCAGAGCTGGGACGGCAAGCGTGTGTACCTGACCAGCAGCCTGCTGGAAAAATGGGACAAGGGCGGCAAGGATAATGAGCAGTTCCTCAAGCTGTTCCACTGGGACGGCAAGGAACTCAAGCAGCAGTGGGCGATCGACTTCACCAAGGAAAAGCTGGGCCGCGCC
The DNA here is from genome assembly GCA_946479255.1 of uncultured Oxalobacteraceae bacterium. The sequence continues at coordinate 21,847 of CAMLFK010000035.1, read as the reverse complement.
CACCACATGAAGTTCACCGCCGAAGCGGCACCGGCGGTGGCGCTCGATGCCGCCGCGCGGGGCGGCGCGGCGGCGCGCTGACTGGGGCGCGCATGTTGCGGCGCTGGCTATTCACGGCGGCGGCCTGGCTGACAGTGCCGGGCGCCGTCCTTGCCGGGGCGGTCGATGCGCCGGCCGCGCGGCCGCGCCAGCAGTTTGTCGCCACGCCGGCCGGCAGTTACCGGCTGCAGGTGATCGACCGCGCGCCAAACGGCAGCGTGCTCGATGTCGACGGCAAGACCTATCCGCTGAGCCGCTTCACCACCGGCAAGGTCACCTTGCTGAGCTTTGTTTACACTTACTGCGTCGACCCGGCCGGCTGCCCGCTGGCCTTCGACACCTTCAACGAACTGCGCAAGCGCCTGCTGGCCAAGCCCGCCATGGCGCGCCAGGTGCGCCTGGTCAGCATGTCCTTCGACCCGGGCAACGACACGCCGCCGGCCATGCGCGCCTACGGCGGCGCCTTGTTCGATCCCGCCAGTCCGCTGCAATGGCACTTTCTCACCACCCGTTCGGTGGCCGAGCTCAAACCGATCATCGACGACTTCGGCCAGGACGTGTCGGTCACCCTGGACGAGCGCGGGCGGCCCACGCGCCTGTACAACCACCTGCTGAAAATCTTCCTGCTCGACGAAGCGGGGCAGGTGCGCGAGATTTACACCACCGCCTACCTGATGCCCGATGTGGTGTTCAACGATATCCAGACCCTGCTGATGGCCAAGCGGCCAGTGATGGCAAAGATGGCGCGACAAGGCACGATCTCAGGGCGGTAGAGGAGCGAATCGAACAGGTCAAAAATGACGGCAACATTGTTCCCGCATCCTGGTCGACACGCCTCGCGCTTCCCGCCTTGATCGAACAGTAGCGCGTCGCCTATGTCAGCTGCTCGCAGTCCGCGTCCAGCTGCCCGGCCATGGTGCGGTAGTAGTGATGCACATCTGCCGCGCCGGTCCAGTAGTCCCAATCCCCGATCACATACAGGCGCCGCTTGGCGCGCGTGACCGCCACGTTGACCAGGTTGGGCCGCGCGCCGGCGAAGTAGGAAATCACACCCGGCGTCTTGGGATTGCCGCCCAAAAGAAAAATCACATGCTCGGCTTCCTTGCCCTGGAAGGTGTGGACCGTGCCGACCATGCCCTGGCATTCCTGGCCATATTCCGGATACAGCAGCGCGCGCATCTTTTGCGCCACCGCGCGGAACGGCGTCACGATATACACCTTGAACTGCTTGTCGCCGTTGCGCAGCGCGCCGCCGGTCAGCTCCCGCAGCAGCGCGGCCGCGCGCTGGCCCTGCGCTTCGATCCAGTGGCCATCGGCCTGGGTGGCCGGCACATGGATCCAGCGGCTGGCGCTGTCGTGCGGCGCCTTGTCCTTGCCGGCCCCGTACACCATCTTGCCGTCGTAGGCGATGCGGTTGGCGATGCCAAACATCGGCTCCAGGCAGCGCCGGTGCACCAGCAGGGGAGAACCGAGCCAGATGCGCGCATCGCTGTCCGCCTTGCCCAGGTAGACGCCGTAGCGGTTGGCGCGGTCGGCCAGCACCTGGCTCGACGCGGCCGGCGGCGCCCATTGGCGCTCGGCGCGGCAGCGCAGCAGCAAGGGCGCCACCAGTTCTTGCGGCACCGAGCTGACCGGCTCCAACTGCAGCGGATCGCCCACCAGCACCGTGCGGCGCGCGCGCCAGATGGCACCCGCCGCCTGTTGCGGCGTGGCCTGGCCGGCCTCGTCGATCAGCAGCCAGGCGAGGTCCTCGCGTCCCATGCCGGCGAACAGGCGCGGGAAGGAGGCAAAAGTGGTCGACACCAGCGGCACCACCAGGAAAAAGCAATCCCACAACTGCGCCACGCCACCTTTGACCCTGGAGTGGTGAACAGTGCCGCTGAGTACATCGACAAAGGCGGACAGCGCCGTGCGCAAGCGGCTCCATGCAGCCACGATAAAGGCCTTGTGCAGTTCCATCGCCGCCAAGAACAAGGTGCGCCGCGCGTCGAACAGCGCCGGCATGAAGTAGGGCGCGGCGCGGTGCATGTCGTCGCGCGGCAGTTCGGCCAGGTTCCATTGATCCAGCGTCTCGTTTGTTAAGCCGATCGCGGCCAGCAGCACGTGCGCGCCGTCGATGCCGGCCTGTGCCTGGCTCTCCGCGTCGGCCAGTTCGGTCAGGCGGCCTTGGGCCTGCTGCCAGGCTGCCTGCGCGCGCTGTGCATCGGCGCGGCAGGAGCGCGCCGCATCGGCCAGGCTGGCGCTGGACTGGGTCAGCGCCGCTTCGCTGTCGGCGGCGCTGATGCCGGCCTGCTGCATGGCCAGGCTGGTGGCACTTAGGGCGTCGTCGGCGGCGCGCAACTGTTCGCGCAGCTTATGTAGTTCGCTCTCTTGCAGGCGCACTTGCGCCAGCGTGCGCGCACCCGTGCGTTCCTGCTCGCGCGCTTGCACCAGCTGCTGGTCAAGCTGCTGGTCGCGCGCGTTCCACCGCCGGCTGTATTCGGTGCGGAACAGCTGGGCGAAAAAGCCAGGCATGGCGGCGCGGTGTTCCGCGTGATCGCGCCGCAGCCGTTCGACGTCCTCGCTCAACTGGCGATGGGCCGACTGGGCGCCGGCGCCGCCGCCCGGCGGCAGCGCGGCCTGGGCGGTTTCAAACTGCTGGCGGCTGTGCGAGGCGGTCAGCCCGGCCTGGCGCGCCTGCTGCAACAGCCCGAGGCGCTCGGCCGCCAGCGCGGCGCGCGTATGGGCGGCCTGGCTCTCCCGCGCGCTGGTGCGGGCAGCGGCCTCCAGCGACGGCAAGCGTGCCGCCAGCGCGGCCTGTTGCGACTGTACGCCCGCCAGCGCGGTGCTGTGCGCGCGCATCTGGGCAAACGCCTCCACGCCGGCGCTGGCGATGATCGTCAGCTGATTCACCGCATCCCTGGCGGCGGCATAGCGTTCGCGCGCCTCGCCCCAGGGCAGTGCGCCATGGTCGCCCTGCTTGATCAGGTCCTGCAGCGAGCGCAGTCGAAAGGGATCGGGCTCCGGCGCAGTGTCGCCCGCCTTGGCCTTGGGAACAGCGCCGGCGAACCAGAAGCGGTCGACGAAGGCATTACGGTTGCTCTTGTTGCCCAGTACCGCCGCGCACAAGCCCCAATGCTGGCGCGTGCGGCTGCGCTGCTTGGCCTTGGGCAGCGCGGCCAGCGAATCGGCGACGATGGAAAAGTAATCCAGTTCCACGTCCTGCGCAAGGGCGGCGAGGGCAGGCAGTTCGCGCGAGATATTCTCCACCGCGCCGTTGTTGCTGGATGCGGCCACGATGCCGAAGCCGCGCAGGCGCGCGTCGATGCCATAAGCGGGAAAGGCCCGGTCCTCGATCTCCAGCTTGTCGGCGAACGCCGCCTCGGGCGACGCGAAAGTGGCCAGCACGTCGGCGCGGCGCACCGCGATCGCCGCCACGATATCCTTGAGCATGGTGGTCTTGCCGGTGCCGGGCGGGCCGTTCACGGCGAAGATGCCGCCCTCGCTGCCCAGGTCCTGGAAGATCGTGTTGACCGCGAACTGCTGGGCCGTCACCAGCGGATGCTGTGCCGGCCAGCAGCCGGCCGGCATCTGCAAGGGATGCACGCCGGCCAGCAGCGCGCCGCGATCTTGTTCCAGGTCGATGCGGTCCGGATGTGGCTCGCCACGCAGATACTCGTGCAGGCCGGGGCCGATATCGCCCGCCTGCATGGCGATGGCGACCCGTTCCAGGTCCTCGGCATAAAAGCTGTTGAGCGGGTCGTCGGCCGGCGGCGCCGCGTCCTTTTTGGCGGATGCCCTGATGCCCTGGATGCACCAGCCTTCCTCGCGCCCGGGCTGCCAGCGGCAGAGGCGAAATGTCAGCGCGGTGACGTCGGCCACATCGGCAGCGGTGATGGGTCTCAACTCATCGGCGCCGGCATCGTCCGCTGGTGCGATCAGGCGGCGTTCAACCAGCAGGTTGGCGACCTGGTCGCGGATCTGTTCTTCCAGCCCGCCGTATCCGAAGAAACCGCCGAAATACAGCGGCATCGCACTGCCGGCGGATTGCGCCAGGCAGGCCATCGCCCATGGCAGCGTACTGATGAAGACCGGCCCGGCCACGAAACCGTCGCCGTCCAGGTTGAGCATCACGCAGGCGGCGGAGGCCGGTGGCATGCGTTCGGAAAAGTCGAGCGCCTCGGCGCTCAGGTGGCGGCGCGCTTCTTCAATGAAAACCGGGCCGGCCACCACGCCGGCGTGCAGCTGGAAGCGGCGGTGCTGGCCGACCAGCTTGTCGAGCATCGTGTGCTTGGCGGCGTCGTTCCACGGCATGGCCGCATCAGGCGTGGCGGCGTCGATCGCCCACACCGCATCCTCGCGCTTGACCGCCGGCGGCGCTTGAGGGGCCAGGTATTCGAGGGCCTGCCACAGCTTGAGCGCGGCGGCGGCTTCGCGGGCCTGGTCACGTACCGGCAGAGTTGGTGGAAGGTGCGTCATGGCGGAAGGCATCGCTGAAAGGCGTGCATCCTAGCAGAGCACGCCAGCCTCACGCGGAGTTCCACAAGAAGTTTGATATTCCTCAAGCTATGTCGCTATAGCCAAACACTATTGATCCGCTAGTTTTAATTTTCTTTACCTATTACTCGTGCGCCTTTAATATCGACCCATCAACAACGGCAGTGCGGGAGACGAGCGATGGCCAAGGCAGCGAAAAAAGTCAGTCAGGTAGCAGCCCATCTGGCCATCGGCTTCGCCATCACCTACGCGGTCAGTGGTTCGGTGGTGGTGGGCGGCCTGGCCATCCTGATCGAGCCGGTCATCAATGTCTTGCTGCTGCCGCTGCACGAACGCCTGTGGGAGCGCCTGCGCGCCCGCGCCACGGCCAAGGCCACGCTTGCCATCGCCGCCGAAAAGCTCAGCCAGACCGGCCTGCACATGGGTGTGGCCTTCGGCGTGATGTACGGCATGACCGGCTCGCTCGCCCTCGGCGGACTGGTGGCGCTCCTTGAGCCAATCTGCAATGTGCTCCTTCTTCCGCTGCATGACCGCGCCTGGGGCCATGCCAGCGCGCGTCTCGGTATTGCTTAATTTCACCCCAAAAGGAACTCTAATGACTCATCAACGCCCAACGCTGACCACCCGCCAGGGCCATCCGGTCAGCGACAACCAGTCCATGCGCACCGTCGGCGAACGCGGTCCGGCGACGCTGGAAAATTACCAGTTCATCGAGAAGATCACCCATTTCGACCGCGAGCGCATTCCCGAGCGCGTGGTGCATGCGCGCGGCACCGGCGCGCACGGCTACTTCGAGGCTTACGGCACGATCGGCAAGGAGCCGGCCTCGACCTACAGCCGTGCCCGCGTGCTGAACGAGGTCGGCGTGCAGACGCCCGTGTTCGTGCGTTTTTCCACCGTGGCCGGCGCCAAGGAGTCGCCGGAAACGGCGCGCGATCCGCGCGGCTTCGCCATCAAGTTCAAGACCCTGGACGGCAACTGGGACCTGGTCGGCAATAACCTGAAGGTGTTCTTCATCCGCGACGCCATCAAGTTCCCCGACATGATCCACGCCTTCAAGGCCGATCCGGTAAGCAACCGCCAGGAGCCGTGGCGCTTCTACGACTTCGTCTGCCAGTCGCCGGAAACCATGCACATGGTCACCTGGGTCAAGAGTCCCTGGGGCATCCCGGCCAATTACCGCGAAATGGAAGGGTCGGGCGTCAACACCTACAAGCTGGTCAACGACCAGGGCGTGGCGCACCTCGTCAAATTCCACTTCCAGCCCAAGCAGGGCGTGCGCAACCTGACCAGCGGGCAGGCCGCGCAGATCCAGGGCCAGGACGTCGGCCACGCCACGCGCGACCTGTACGATGCGATCGAACGCGGCGACTATCCGGAATGGGAATTCTGCGTGCAGATCATGTCCGACGACGCGCATCCCGAGCTCGCCTTCGATCCGCTCGACGACACCAAGCGCTGGCCGGAAGACCAGTTCCCGCTGCTGCCGGTGGGCCGCCTGGTACTGAACCGCAATCCGGACAACGTCTTCGCGGAAACTGAACAGGCCGCCTTCGGCACCGGCGTGCTGGTCGACGGCATCGACTTCTCGGACGACAAGATGTTGCAAGGCCGCACCTTGTCGTATTCGGACACCCAGCGCTACCGGGTCGGCGCCAACTATCTGCAATTGCCGATCAACGCGCCGCACCCGCAGGCGGTGACGCGCACCAACCAGCGCGACGGCCAGATGGCTTTCTATGTCGATGGCGGTGGTGAAAGCAAACACATCAACTACGAGCCGAGCATCATGGGCGGCTTGCAGGAAGCGCCCAAACCGGCCAAGCCATATCAGCCACGGGTGGAAGGCCAGGTGGGGCGGTTTCAGACTACCCGCACGGACGACGATTACGCGCAGGCAGGTGCGCGCTACCGCAGTTTCGAGGAATGGGAGCGGGAAGACTTGATCGCCAACATCGGCGGCGACCTGAAACAGTGCCCGGCACCGATCCAGCTGCGCATGGTCTGGCATCTGTGGCATTGCGACGAGGACTATGGCCGCCGCGTGGCCGAGTTTGCCGGTATCGATTTGGAACAGGCCATCGCTTTGGCGCCTTTGCCCGGCAAGCCGGCCCCTGTGCGCGCCAGGTAAATGTTGTAAGCAGTACACTTCAACGACATAAAGGATGACTATGCAGAACACACAACAGCCAGGGGCGGACAGCCGCCCGCCGATGGATCAGGAAACCCTGGCCTTTCTTCAGAGCGTCTTTGAGCTGGTTCGCGCCGGCAATGCCGAAGCCTTGCGGCCGATGCTGGAAAAGGGCGTGCCGCCCAACCTGCGCAACACCCGCGGCGACAGCCTGCTGATGCTGGCCGCTTACCATGGCCACCTGGAATGCGCGCGTGCGTTGCTCGAGCACGGCGCCGATCCGCAACTCCTGAACGACATGGGCCAGACCCCGATAGCCGGTGCCGCTTATAAAGGCAACGAACCGATGGTCAGCCTGCTGCTCGAACACGGCGCGCATGTCGAAGGCATCGCCCCCGATGGCAAGACGGCGCTGATGATGGCCGCCATGTTCAACCGCGTGGAGATCGTCAGGCTGCTGCTGCGCCATGGCGCCGATCCGCATGCGCGCGAGTCGAAAGGCATGTCGGCGCTGGACCTGGCCAATACCATGGGCGCGCAGGATACGCCGGCCTTGCTGGCCGAGGCGATGGCGAAGGCCATCTGATCAGCGCGGCGCAGGGCACGGTGGCCAGCAACAGGATGCTAGCTGCTTTCATTACTGCTGCGGCGGTAGCGTGGCAAATCATGCAGGTGGCGCATCCAGGGCATCTCGCTGTCTGTAAAGATCTGCTTGCGCGGCGGCGCCAGCCCGGGCTGGTCGAGACTGCATGTCGTCACGTCGATATCGTTCGGATAATCGTCATCGGCAAAGGTGATTTGCGTGCCGCAGGTCCCGCAGAAGGAACGCAGCCCGTGCGAGCTGGAGCGGAACTGTATCGGCGTGCCCGCCGTGTAACGAAACTCCGCCTTCGGCACCGTGAACCACGCCACGCAAGGCGCGCCGGTGGTGCCCCGGCACATGGCGCAGTGACATAAACTCTGGCTGGCGATCCGTTCCGATGTCTCGTAACGGATCGCCCCGCAATAGCATTTACCGCTCGGCATATCGGCCTCCTGATCGCGTTGTCCTGGCCATATCATAGGGCCACCGCGCAGACTTAAGCGCGCGCTACCCCGCAGAATTGCTGCACATATTGCTCGTGCGTGGGCAGTTGCGCCACGGTGCGCTGCACCCGGCTGCGGATGCCTTCGAGGAACTGCGCCAGTTCCGCATCGCCCATCATGTCGGCCGTCTGGTGGTGCTGGCGCGGCGTGATGCCCTGGCCCAGCATGACCTGCACCCACGAGTTCTCGGCGAACAATTCGTTCGGAATGCGGAACACGCGCCCGGTTTCGCGGAACAGTTCGATGCGGTGGCGCAGCGAGGCCGGCAGGTCGAGATTGCGGGCGGCGCGCCAGTACGGCGTGTCCTGGCGCTTGGTCACGTTGTAATGCAGGATGATGAAGTCGCGGATGTGCTCGATCTCGGACGCCGTCTGCTGGTTGTACTCGTCCACATCGGCCTGGACGATGCCGGCGGTCGGGAACAGCTGCATCAGGCGGATGATGCCGCGCTGGATCAGGTGGATGCTGGTCGACTCGATCGGTTCCAGGAAGCCGCTGGCAAGGCCGATGGCGATGCAGTTGCCTTTCCAGGTCTGGGTGCGCTGGCCCGGCTGGAAGCGCAGCACGCGCGGGGTGGTCAGCTGCTCGCCCACAATATTGCCCAGCAAGGTGGCCTTGGCCTCGTCGTCGTCGGTGAAGCGGCGGCTGTAGACCAGGCCGTTGCCGGTGCGGTGCTGCAGCGGAATGCGCCATTGCCAGCCGGCTTCGTGGGCGATCGAGCGGGTGTAGGGCACGGCCTGTCCCACCGAGGCAGTCTGCACGGCAATCGCGCTGTCGTTGAACAGCCAGTGCGACCAGTCCTGGTACTTCACGCCCATGGCTTCGCCGATCAGCATGGCGCGGAAACCCGTGCAGTCGATGAACAGGTCGGCTTCGAGCACATCGCCTGAATCGAGCTGGAGCGAAGCGATGTCGCCCGACTCCGCGCTTGTGTTGACCTTGACGATCTTGCCTTCGATGCGCTGCACCCCGAAGCCTTCGGCGAAACGGCGCAGGAAGCGCGCGTACAGGCTGGCGTCGAGGTGGTAAGCGTAGTTCATGCCATTGTTCGGCAAGTGGGCGAACTTGTTTTCCTCGGCGGCCTTGAGTTCCAGGCAGTAGTCGCCGTAATCCTTGGCCAGCTTGCGCTCCTTGCCCTTCAACCAGAAGTGCTGGAAGCCGGCGGTCCAGTGGTCGGTGCCGGTGATGCCGAAGGAGTGGATGTAGTCTTCCTTGACGTTGCGCCAGTTCTCGAAGCTGATGCCGAGCTTGAAGGTGGCCTGGGTGGCCATCATGAACTCGCGCTCGTTGATTTCCAGCAGATGGTGGAAATTCATCAGGGTCGGAATGGTCGCTTCGCCCACGCCGACCGTGCCGATCTCGTCGGACTCGATCAGCTTGATGTCGAGCAGCTTGCCCAGCGACTTGGACAGTCCCGCGGCCACCATCCAGCCGGCGGTCCCGCCGCCGGCAATGATGACGCGGCGGATGGGGCGTTGCCCCTTTGTCTGCATATTGTCTTGCACTTGGGGTCTCCGGCTTAAGCCTGGGCTGCCAGCTGGCGATTCTTACGCTCGATCAGGCCGCGGAAGTTCGACAGCGAGGCCAGCTGCATGTAAATGCCCTGCAGGTAGTTGGCCTTGTGCAGGCGCTCGATGGCGGCACTGTCCAGGCTGGTCAGGCGCTCTTCGTTGATGGTGTAGAAGCCGGCCAGGCGGCCTTGCGAACCGTCGTTCAGGGTGACATCGACCACGAAGCCTTCCAGCAGCTCGTATTCGAGCAGGGCGGCGATGAAGTCCGGCATGGTTTCCAGGCCCTTGTGGATGGTGTACAGCACTTCGGTGACTTGCTCCAGGTACTCGGTGTTGGCGCCGTGCGGCAGGAACACATTGTGGCCTTCGCTGGTGCTGACGCGCGGGTGCTCGATGTCCAGGTGTACCACCATTTCACCGTCATGCTGGCGGCCGATCAGGAAAGGCTGGCGCTCCACCATCAGTGGCACGTAGGAGGCATCCCAGCCATCCTTGTCTTTGGAGAGGAACAGGTTCTCGCCATCCTGGAAACCGAACAGGGCCAGCGCCTCGAAGCTGGTGCCGTCCGGCGTCTTGTGGAACACGATCGGGTAGTAAGCTTGCAGGTCGCGGAATTCGGCCGGGAAGGTTTGGGCATACATGAGCTCGTCGCCATAGCGGGCGCTGCGGGCGTTGATGATCCGCAGATCCTTGTGTTCGATGTTGTTGAGCAAAACTGGTTTGGCCATGATGGTCTCGTGTGTCTCTTGGATTGTTTAGAAGAATTACTACAAGCTCTCTCGTCATCGCTTTTAGATTTTCAATAGCCCGTGTCTGCGCACGTGGTCTATCAACTCGCGGTTGCTGGGCAGGGCGCCCAGCATCTTGCGGGTCAGGCTCGCCGCTTCGGCGAAGTAATTATCGGCTGCCTTGCCGTCCTGCGGACGGATATTGGTGCCGGGCTCGGTCTTGAAGCCCATGCCGTACAAGACATACTGGTAGCTGGCCGACGGGAACACTTCCTCGATGCGGTGGAAGTCGTAGCGCGAAGGCGGCCGGTGGCGCCACAGTTCCAGCATGTCGGTGACGCGCTGCGGCACCGATTCCCTGGAGCGGTTATCGCGCCAGTAAGGCGTCGCCTCGCGCTTGCTGAGCACATAGTGCAGCTTGAGAAAGTCGAACACCCGTTCCCAGCGGTAGGTGAAGGCGTCGTTGAAGCGGCGCGCGACGATATCCATGGCGCCGCGGGTGGCAGGCATGTCGTCGCTCAGCATGGCGGCCGACAGTTCCACCAAGGCCAGGGCCGAGGCTTCGAGCGGCTCGATGAAGCCGGCGGACAGGCCGATCGCGACGACGTTGCGGTGCCAGAACTCCTGGCGGTAGCCGGGCTGGAAGGTGAGCTTGCGCGGGGTGCCGATGTCGGTCGGCCCTTTGGCGCCGGCGATGTAGCTGCGCAAGGCGCGCTCGGCATCCTCGTCGCTGCTGTGCGCGCTGGAATACACGTGGCCGATGCCGCGCCGGGTCGGCAGGCCGATATCCCAGATCCAGCCGCTGTCCTGCGCCGTGGAAGTGGTTTGCGAAGCGATCGGGCTGTTTTCAAGCGGGTAGGGCACCTGGATCGCCAGCGCCGAATCGTTGAACAGCACATGCTTTTGCGACAGCATCGGCACTGCGTAATGCGTGCCGAGCAAGAGGGACTGCATGCCGGTGCAGTCGATGAACAGGTCGCCTTCGAGGGCGCCATGTTCGCGCGTTTGCAGCGAGGCGATGTCGCCATTGTCGTGCGAATTGATGGCCAGCACGTGGTCGCTCACATGGCGCACACCCAGTTTCTCGACGCAATGCTTGCGCAGGAAGGTGCCGAACTTGCCGGCGTCCAGATGGTAGCCGTAATTGGCCACGGCGGCGAATTCCGGCGTGGCCGGCTGCTTGGGCGCGCGGCCCTGGGTGCACAGGTGCGGCTGAAAACTGACCAGGTCGGCAAACGGCACATTGGCGTAACGCTCCTGCCAGCGTGGCGCCAGCGGCGTCTCGGTATAGCCCTGGGGCAGGACGAAAGGGTGGAAATAGTAGTCCTTGGCGCTGCCGTCGACCCAGCCCTTGAACAGCGAACCCTGCTTGAAGGAAGCGTCGCATTCGCGGATGAAGTCGGTTTCCGACACGCCGATGGTCGACAAAGTGTCGCGCATGGTGGGCCAGGTGCCTTCGCCGACGCCGATGATGGGTACGTCCGGCGATTCGATCAGGCTTACTTGCAGGCCGCCATGGGCGGTTTGGTGCTGGGCAGCGATGACGCCAGCGGTCAGCCAGCCGGCCGAACCGCCGCCGACTATCACGATATGCTTAATCCTACTGCCCATGCTGCCTGTCCATGCCCAGATTGATAACGCTAACTAAACTAGCATGAGTCTAACTGAAAAAGGCCGCGGACTGGCCGCGGCCTTTCTTAAATACTACTTTTTCTGTCATCCCCGCCTGCTTTGGTTTTTGGGACTTACGCGAGCGAACGGCGGACGTCGGCCGTGATCTCGTAGGAGTGCAGGCGGGCTTCGTGGTCGAAAATCTGGGAGGTGATCATCAGCTCGTCGGCGCCGGTGCGTGCGATGAATTCCTGCAGTTGGCGGCTCACGGAGGCCGGGGCGCCAATCGCTGAACACGACAGCACCTGGTCGAGCATGGCCCGCTCGGCGTTGCCGATGCTGTCGCGGTAGCCGGGCACGGGCGGGGGCAGCTTGCCGGCGCGGCCTGAGTGCAGGTTGACGAAGGCTTGCTGCATCGAGGTGGCCAGCAATTGGCCTTGTTCATCGGTGTCAGCGGCGAATACATTGAAGCCTAGCATGACATACGGCTTGGCTAGCTGGGCCGATGGCTGGAAGTTCTCGCGGTACAGGGTGAGCGCGGGCTTCATCATGGCGGGCGCGAAGTGGGAGGCGAACGCATAAGGCAGGCCCAGCGCCGCCGCCAACTGGGCGCCAAAGGTGCTTGAGCCTAGTATCCACAGCGGAATGTTCATGCCGGCGCCGGGTATGGCGCGTACCGGCCGCTTGGCCGAGCCGGCAAAATAATCCATCAGTTCGACCACGTCTTGCGGGAAGCCGTCGGGGTCGGAACTCAAGTTGCGGCGGATCGCGCGCGCCACTGTCTGGTCGGAGCCGGGCGCACGGCCCAGACCGAGGTCGATGCGGCCGGGATAAAGCGCTTCGAGCGTGCCGAACTGCTCGGCAATCACCAGCGGCGCATGATTGGGCAGCATGATGCCGCCGGCGCCGACCCGGATGGTGGCGGTGCCGCCAGCCACGTAGCCGAGCAGCACGGCGGTGGCGGCGCTGGCAATGCCGGGCATGCCGTGATGTTCTGCCAGCCAGTAGCGCTGGAAGCCCCAGCGTTCGGCGTGCTGCGCCAGTTCGAGCGTGTTGTGGAAGGAGCCGCGGGCGTGGCCGCCTTCGGGAATCGGCGACAGGTCGAGGACGGAAAACGGGATCATAAATTACCTTCGGCGATCAGATAGCATCGGACAACGATAACAGAGCTGCCGGTGGCCTGCAGCGCGTGCATTCAGAATTGCACGCGCTGCGGGCTAGTTGTCCTGGCCGCAGTCCGGTTGCGCCTTGGCCTGGAGCGCACTGGCCTGTTCGGCCTGCCCCATGGCAGCCTGCAGCGAGCGGGCGTGCGTGAACACTTCGCAGCGGCGTCGCTTGGCGACCTGGTCTTCCTTCGAGGCAAGGCGCAGCAATTCGTCCAGGCTGACCTTGCCCAGGTAATAGTCAACGATCGGCGCCGGCCATGGCGGCCAGCGGAACTTTTCCATCACTTTGGCGAGCGCCGGTTTGGCCAGCTCGCCTTGCCCCGCCTGGTGGCGCACGACGAAGACTTCGAGCTGGGCGGTCAGGTCGTACGGATCGCTCGCCAGCAGGCTGTCGTACAAGGCCAGTGCCTGGGCGTGGCGGCCTTGCGCGGCGTGGTGCACGGCCATGAAACGCATGGCCGGGTAGTTCTTGCTCGCCAGCGCCTGGTCCATCAAGGCCATGCCGGTCGCATTCGAGGCGGCGTCGCCATTGCTCAACCAGCCCATGCCGAGCAGGTACTGGGCGTAGCTGTTGCCGGCCTTGGCCTCCTGTTCCACCCAGGCATTGGCGTGCTCATCGCCCGCGCTGAATGGCTGGCCACCAATGTAAGACAAATACAGTTTTTTCTGGCTCACCGCGAACAGCATCCGGTGCGCGCGCATGAAGTCGGTGCCGAGGATGACGTCGAAGCTGGGCAAGTCCGATGCATGCATCTGCAAGATCGGATTGTTGATGGTTTCATCGCCGATGGAAAAGGTGGCGAAGGTCGCGCGGTGCAGGTCGAGTGTTTTCTGGCCGATGCCCGTGGTCGTGCCACTGCGCTTGACACCGGGGGCGTTGAGTGTCACGCCGGCCTTGCCGGCACCTTTCAGGGTGATGGACGATACGGTTGCGCCGGTATCGATCAGGGCACGCAGCTTGACGCCATTGACCCTCACCTCGACGATCGGGCGCTGTTCATTGTCACCGAGCAGCATGGGAACCTCGACCGCGGCCGGATCCCAGTAGCCCAGGAAGGTCTTCTCGCAATTGGTCGGGGAAAAGAAGCGGACCTGTTTTTCCGCCAGCGAGATTTCCAGATCCATCTGGAGCAGGAAGTCTGCGCCCACGAGGGCGTGCATATCCGGGCGGCTGCCCATTTCATCGATGGCCATCAGGGAGCCGCGCTGGTCGGAACGGATCGGCCCGATGGCGATGTTGCGGATCTTGGCCTCGTACAGGCGCGAGCGTCCACCGATGCCCGTGACGTAAGCGAGCGTCGGGCTGCGGAAAATTTGCAGCTTGTCGGTCGCCAGGCGCGTGAGGAAGGTATCGGTGGCGCCGGTGTCGATCAGCATGACGGCCGGGGTATCGTTCAGCTTGCCTTCCACCGTGATGTTCATTGCGGTGCCGTGGTATTGCATCGGCAGGCGCGCGAGCATGCTGTAGCGGCATTTTTTGCTATCGTCGGCCGCCTTTGCCGGCAGCGTGAACATGGCAAGGGCGCAGCAAAGGGCACTCAGAGAACGGAAAAGGAGCATGGTGACGGCCGACAAGAAACAATAACTTTATCACATGGTTGCATAAGGAAATTATTTTTACTTGCGAAGGCCAAACAATTGCTGAGCAGCTGGCTGGGGCCAAACAAAAAGGCCGCAGCGTGGGCGCTACGAGTACGCTCAGCCGCTTGCGTGCTGTTCCGAAATTTTTGGCTGTCAATACAACGTGAGTGTGGAAAAGCTGAACGCCGCTTCTGCTGTGCTGTGTCTGCTTTGCCTCATCGCGCACTGCTTGCGGGTATCGAGAATGAAATCTGGTTCTCTACCACGGAGGCGCTACGCTATGAACCGGATTCCTGGAAGCTTGCTGTCCCTTACCTTGTCAGCGATGTTGTTGGCGGGATGCGTCATCAAGCCGGAGCAGCGGCCCTCGGCCAGCCTGCGCGTGCTGTCCAGCCCACCCGAACTGGTTTCCGGTGGCAACGCGCGGATCGAAGTGACAGTGGCACCGGCCATCCAGCCGCGCATCACGTTCTGGCTGAATGGGCGTCAGGTAATGCCGGCCATGACGGCGCAGGACGAGCGCCTCGAAGGCGTGGTCGATGGCCTGGATAGGGGGCGCAACTTGCTGCAAGTGCGTCACGGCGACCAGGTCATCGATGCCATCACCTTGACCAATCATCCGCTCACAGGCCCAATGTTTTCCGGACCGCAGCAGCAGCCCTTCATTTGCCGCACAGACGAGGCCGGGCTGGGCTCGCCGATGGCCGACAACCAGGCGGGCATCGGCCACCCGGTCTACGATGCGAGTGGGCAATTGACAGGCTACAGCCGCTATTGCGCAGTGGCTCCGCGTATCTTCTACTTTTATTTTGCCGGCGCCGGCTTCAAGCCCTTCGATCCCGCCACCGGCTACGACGCACCGCCGCCCGACCTGGTCAGGATTCCCGTCAACGGCGTGGCCCAGCCCTTTGTGGTGCGGGTCGAGGCCGGCAGCATCAACCGCTTTCTGTACACCATTGCGATGCTGGCGCCCACGCCGGTGTTCGACCAGGCCGCCTGGAACCGCAAGCTGGTGTACTGGCTGCGCGGCGGTGCCGGCATCGGCCACCAGCAGGGCGAACCGCTCTGGCTGAACGACGAACTGAGCGGCTCGGAGCGCTTTCTTTTCCCGCGCATGCTGGCGCAAGGCTATGCCCTCGTCAGTTCAACCGGCAATGAAAGCGCCGTGCACCTGAACATGCGGCTGGCCGAAGAAACCGCGCTGATGACCAAAGAACATTTCATCGAAGCGTATGGCAATCCCGTTCATACCATCGGTGTCGGCGGCTCCGGCGGTGCGGCTCAGCAATACCTGTTCGCACAGAACCGGCCCGGACTGCTCGACGGCGGGGTGGCGATTCAATCCTTTCCGGACCTGGTCACGCAGATCACGCCGGTGTCCGACTGCCCCTTGCTGGGCAAATACTTTCAGGATGAGGTGGCCCGCAATCCCGCCTCGCCGTGGGCGGTCTGGAGCAATCAGCGCCTGATCGAAGGAATGAATGCCAGCGACACCGTGCGCAATGCCATCTTCGGCAAGCCCGGTTCCACCGAATGCATCAACGGCTGGCGCCTGACCATGCCGACCCTGGGGAATCCCTTCTATCGCGATCCGGAATACGACGAGGTCGCAGCCGATTATCGTTATCCGCCGCAGGTGCTCGACGACGTGAAATGGACTCACTGGAACGACCTGGAAAATATCTACGGCACCGACCGCCAGGGCTTCGCGCCCGATACGGTCGACAACGTCGGCGTGCAGTACGGCCTGAGGGCGCTGGTGCAGGGCAATATCGATGTGGGCGAGTTTTTACGCATCAATGCCTGCGTGGGTGGATGGAAAGAGCTGCGCGACTTCGTTCCCTGGGACCAGGCGAATGATCCGTTTGATGCGCGCAATATGCAGCGCAGTGCGAGTTGCCGTGAGCCGGCAGGCACGCCCTCGCCACGGCGCAGCGGCAGCGTGTGGGCGATGCAGCGGGCCTATGCGTCGGGCCAGGTGTTCACGGGGCGCAAGCTGGCCATGCCGCTGATCGACCTGCGCCCCTATCTGGAACCCCAGCTCGACATGCACGACAGCCGCCAGTCGTTCGCGGCGCGGGCCCGCATGTTGCGCGCACCTGGCGACGCCGAGCAGCGCCAGGTAATCTGGATGACCGGATCGGTCGGCAGTGCGCTGGCCGCCGGTATCGATGCGCTGGCGCAGGTGGACCGTTATCTCGGCGACCAGGCGCGGCCGGCCGGCTTCGTGGACAAATGCGTGGATGCCAACGGCACGCTGATCGCATCGGGTAAGCGGGTGTGGGACGGCATCCTGAACAGCCGCCCGCCAGGGCTGTGCACCAGTGTCTACCCGCCCTTATCCAGCCCGCGCATGGTGGCGGGGGAATCCATTCGCGGCGAGCTGTTCAAGTGCGAACTCAGGCCGGTGAGCGAGGCACTGGAGGACGGGACGTATGGCACCGTGAGGTTTTCCGGTACGCAGCGGCGATGGCTGCGGCGGATCTTTCCGCAAGGTGTGTGTGGCTATCCGACACGATAGCGGCACGCCGTGTGAACCTCTCAGACGGCGCCACATCTAATCGTACACGCCACGAACATCCTGAAAGGAAGCGCCATGAGCAATCCAACTCCCTCCACGCCGTCGCCGGAGCCAGCGGCGGCAGGCGGCGCACCGGATTTCGCCGCCATCAAACAGCGCCAGCAGGCGACCTGGGGAACGGGCGATTACGCCGTCATCGGTGTCACGCTGCAGATCGTCGGCGAATCGCTGGCCGAAGCGGTCGATATCCGCGCCAATGAACGCGTCATTGACATTGCTGCCGGTAACGGCAACGCCACGCTCGCCGCGGCGCGCCGGCACGCGCAGGTCACCAGCACCGATTACGTGGCGGACTTGCTGGACAAAGGCCGCGTGCGCGCAGCCGCCGAAGGGCTGAAGGTGGAGTTCCGCGAAGCGGACGCCGAGGCCTTACCTTTTGCCGACGGCAGCTTCGACGTGGCCTTGTCGACCTTCGGCGTCATGTTCACCCCCGACCACGAACGGGCGGCGGGCGAAATGCTCCGCGTGGTGCGTCCGGGCGGCCGGATAGGGCTGGCGAACTGGACGCCAAGCGGTTTCATCGGCCAGGTATTCAAGACCATCGGCAAACATGTGCCGCCGCCTGCCGGCCTGAAGTCGCCTGCTTTGTGGGGAACCGAGGATCACTTGCGCGAACTGTTCGGCAATGAGGCGGCGCGCATTCATGCCGAACGCAAGCTGTTCAACTTCCGTTATTCCTCACCCGACCATATGCTGCAAGAGTTTCGTAATGTCTACGGCCCAGTCAACAGGGCCTTTGCGGCGCTCGATGCGGAGAAAGGACTGGCGCTGGAGCAAGACATGATGGCACTGCTCGACCAGTTCAACACGGCGGGGCCAGCCTCGCTGGTGGTGCCTTCGGAATACCTGGAAGTGGTGGTCATCAGGCACAGCGTCTGACACACCATTCGCTAAAGCGGACCTATGCGATCGTGCTTGCATTTTTCCGTACTGCCGCTAGTCTGTGCAATGCAAGCCCATTAAGCAAACACTAACAAAGGAGCTTTTCACATGGCATATGTTGATGGATTTATTGTTCCAGTTCCAAAAGGTAACATCGACGCGTACCGCGAGATGTCGCGGAAGTGCGGCGCGATCTGGCGCGAGCATGGCGCGACGGTGTTTCGTGAGTGCATGGCCGATGACGTCAAGCCGGGTCAGTGGACGTCCTTCCCGCAGGCCGTCAAGCTGGAAGACAATGAGGTGGTGTTCTTTTCCTATATCGAATATCCGTCGCGGACTGTGCGCGATGAGGTCAACGACAAGGTGATGAAAGACCCGCGCATGACCGATATGATGAAGCCGGAATCCATGCCCTTTGATGGCAAGCGGATGATTTACGGTGGATTTGAAACGGTGGTGGACGTGTAGTTCATGCCTGCTTACAAAAAAGAACGCGTAGTACCGCTAAGTTAAGATCGCGTTCCAGGACGCGGACGGTATAGCGTTGAGGTAAGGCTTTGACGGCCCGGTCGGCTTTTCGACCGGGCCGTTGTTCATTCAGAATCGCGACTAAGCCTCCCGCGCAGGCGCTGCAGCAGGGCTGGGAGTTTTCCTTGCGACCTTGTGATCGCAAGTTCAGGCCCTTGAACTCGTATTGTTTGCGATCCTGGTCAGCCCGAGCCGGTGCCGATGTATAGCTGCAGCGATGTAATGAGGCGGGCGCCGCATGCGGTGGTATCGCCGTCGTAGGCATAGCCACGGCCGGCATGGGTATCGTCATTGCTTGTGGCGGTGATCGGAAATTTTCCCTTGCACTTAGGGCACACGGTCGAATCCCCCCGAAGTGCGGCAACTTTACCCATCACGACGGTCGCCGAAGTCGCACTGATGACCGTGCCGCCGTGATCGGTCTTGTCGCCCATCCTGATAACTCCACGGCCGTTATTTTTCAATCGGTCTCTCCTTGCCGTCGGGCGACTTGGGCGGCGATTGGATGTCGACAGGTGAATCATCCATCAGGTGCCATGTGATGTCGGCCGCAGGTAGTTTGAGAAACCAATCCCGTTCTGGAACCGGAAAGTCCTGTCCCTTCGTTACCCACGCCTGGCGCCACGGCTGGTTGACGATGGCACTGAGCGGATGGGTTTCGGCTACCCAGGGTTGCCAGGTTCCAGTCCGTGGACAACGTTGATCGGAGCTTCTTGCCAGCAGTGGTAAGGGGCGTGGCCGAACCACGGTCATGCCGGCAGGCGCGAGCGGACGTACCGTATCGCTGGGGTTATGGACTGTCCTGAAATACTGCCATTGCGCGGCCTCGGCGCCTGCCCTGACGGGACCGGCGCCAGTGGCGCGGGTACGTTCGAATGCCTCATTCGGTTCGTACAAGCCCGGCATAATTTCACTGGTTGCTGTGCCTGACGCTGATGAAGACGCCGCGACGGGTTGCCAGTAGCCGGCAAACGGTGCCGAACGTTCGGTGGTGACGTAGTCGGTCGCTTCCAGCAAGAATGCCTGGTCAAGGAAGTACCTGCCAGTTCGCTTCGAGTAGACGGTCGGGCCGGTTACAGGCGGTGGCGCGGTAACTCCGCGTGCCGCATTCAGTAAGGTATCCCGGTCGCCATTCCAGGGCGGCAGCGCAGCGGGTGGTAGCGGCAATACTTTGTCCAGATTTGGAAAGCGATCGCTTGGGTCGAATTCCAAAGCTCGCGATAATACAGAATACCGTTGACGTCGCGCTATATCGGGTGGTGCCAGCGCATAGTCATCCCCGAAATTCCCCCGGAAAACGGCTGAGATACTTCTGGCCGCGGTTTGGCCTCCCAGTCTGACCCCTTGCTGAAGAATACGAAGGGCTTGCCACCTGCCTTCGTTCGTTAATACACCTTCGTGGGGGATGCGGTAGATCGTGGCAAAATCCCACGCGGCGCCGCCGTATCCACGTCCTAGGGAGCACTCAAGCATTTTGACCGCGACTGGTCGATTCGCCCACCAGCCTCTATCTGGCTCATCTTCTCGTGCAACTAGATCTTTCCCAAGGAACCACATGGATTCGCCACTCCCCATCAACGCGGCTTTGTAAAAAAAGGACTTTGCGCTACCTGAGACACTGGAAACACCTGTTCCGTTAAGATAATACGTGCCCATCCGGTCATACGCTTCGGGAATGCCGAGCTGCATGGCCTTCTCGACGAGTTTCACAGCATCTTCGGGGCCATGCTGTGGATCATGTTTTTCAATATAGAGGCTCGCGAGGTTCAACATGGCCTTCCAGTGCATGCGGTCTGCCGCCGATCTTGTCAATTCGACGATCGACTTATAGTCGCGGTCCTTATAAAAAATATCCTCACTTTCTAAAGCCCGTGCAGTGAGGAACCATGTGTGGGCTTGCGCGTCAAGGAGCGGATATGTTGAGGTGGCGCTGGCGCATACAAAATCGGGTATGTGCGGATCAAAAAGCGGCAGTTTTTCATTTCGAGGCAGCACTGGCCGGACGTACGATTTGGCACCTTCTTTCATTTTGCAGGCTCCTAAAGAACAACATAATAGAAGTGCCGTTATGAATGTTAGGCGCATTGGAAGCTTTCTCTCGATTCGCCGCGCAACGCGGTAACCTTACCCATCACGAGGGTCGCCGAAGTCGCACTGATAACCGTGCCACGATGATCGGTTTTGTCACCACCCTGATGACCCCGCGGCCGTTATTTTCTTTCAATCGGTCTCTCCTTCCCGTCGGGGCGACTTCGGCGGCGAATGGATGTCGACAGGTGAATCATCCATCAGGTGCCATGTGATGTCTGCCGCAGGTAGTTTGAGAAACCAATCGCGTTCGGGCACCGGAAAGTCCTGACCCTTCGTTACCCACGCCTGGCGCCACGGCTGGTTGACGATGGCACTGAGCGGATGGGTTTCGGCTACCCAGGGTTGCCACGTTCCCGTCTTCGGGCATAAGCGGTCGGAGGCACGTGCGAGTAGAGGGAGGGGGCGTGGTCGTACCACTGTCATGCCGGCGGGTGCGAGCGGCCGTACGGTATTGATCGGGTTATGCACTGTTCTAAAATACTGCCACTGCGTAGCCTTGGCGCCCGCCGATGCGGGACCGGTGCCGGTCGTGCCGGTACGCTCGAACGCTTCGTTCGCTTTGTACAAGCCTGGCATGGCTTCACTGCCTGCTGCGCCGCCTGATGCTGATGGAGGAATTCCCACTGCTTGCCAGTAGCCGGCGAACGGTGCAGTGCGTTCGGTCGTCAAGTGGTCGGTCGCTTCGAGCAGGAAGGCTTGGTCCAGAAAATAACGGCCAGTCCGCTTCGAATAGACGGTTGGGCCCGTAACAAGCGGTGGCGCGGTCACCCCGCGCGCCGCATATAGTAAGGTATCCCGGTCGCCGTTCCATGGCGGCAGCACAGCGGGTGGTAGCGGCACTACCTTGTCCAGGTTTGGAAAACGGTCACTTGGGTCGAATTCCAAGGCTCTGTGCAATACTGAGTAGCGTTCGCTTCGGGCTTTGTCGGGTGGGATGAGCGCGTAATCATCTCCCATAAAATCCCCTCCAAACACGATTGAAATACTTCTGGCCGCAGTTTCGCCTCCGAGCCTGACCCCAAGGTGAAGGATACGAAGGGCTTGCAATTTTCCTTCGCTCGTCAATATGCCTTCATGGGGGTGGCGATACATCGTGGCGAAATCCCATGCGGCGCCGCCATACCCACGCCCGAGGGAACACTCAAGCATTTTGTGCGCGACTGGCCGATTCGCCCACCAGCGTTTAGACGGGTTATCTTCTCTGGCAACCAAATTCTTTCCAAGGAACCACATGGATTCGCCACTCCCCATCAGCGCAGCCTTGTAAAAAAAGGACTTTGGATCCCCCGAACCACCCGAAACACCAGTGCCGTTGAGGTAATAGGTACCCATCCGGTCATAGGCCTCGTCAACGCCTAGCTGCATGGCAGTCTCGACCAGTTTCACGGCATCTACGGTGCCATCCTTCGGATCATGTTTTTCGAGATAGAGGCTCG
>CAMLFK010000034.1 GCA_946479255.1 uncultured Oxalobacteraceae bacterium | reverse complement strand
ATTCTTTTTAAAAAGAGAGGGTTATAATCAACCTAATTTTAAAGGATTAGCTGGCAGATGCGTCCAATCTTTATAGAAATGGCCCTGTTTGATGCGGCTCCCGCCGGTTTCGCCAGTCGAAACCATGGTGGGTGCCGGGATTTGTGGGTAAATATGTAAGAAGGCGCACGCCGGCAGAAAGTTTCGAGGTGCATCATGCTCGATCGGGAAGGGTTCCGCCCTAACGTCGGCATCATCCTGCTCAACGCCCATAACGAGGTGTGGTGGGGTAAGCGGGTGCGCGAGCACTCATGGCAGTTCCCGCAAGGGGGCATCAAATATGGAGAAACACCGGAACAGGCCATGTACCGGGAACTTGAAGAAGAGATTGGACTACGACAGGAGCATGTGAAGATCGTCGGCCGCACCCGCGACTGGCTGCGTTACGAGGTGCCGGACCACTTCATCAAGCGGGAAATCCGCGGGCATTACCGTGGGCAGAAACAGATCTGGTTTCTGCTGCGCATGTGCACGCGCGACAATGACGTGAACCTGCGCCTGACCGACCATCCCGAGTTCGACGCCTGGCGCTGGCACGACTACTGGGTGCCGCTGGACGTGGTCATCGAGTTCAAGCGGGATGTGTACCAGCGCGCCTTGCAGGAACTGTCGCGTTTCCTGACCTGGCCGGCCAACGGCGGCCACACGCACGAGCGGCGCCACACGGCCCGCTACCTGCGTCAGCCGCATGCTCCGCGCCAGGCCAGCACGGAGCCGCTGCAGCCGCAAGCGCAAGCTCAGCAACAGCCGGTCCTGATGCCTGACAAGGAGTAGTTGGCGGATACGCCGTCATGCCGTTCGGTGCAGACTGGACGGCTTTTTTTCGCCCTATCTAAACGCCACGGGAAATTTGCCGTCGGAACTGGAATTTCTTAGGGTTATTGCAACATTCTTCAGCGCGAGAACGACTTAATGAGGTTCACAGCACCGCTCGGACTTGCATTCGATATCCCAAGGCACGGGCTGTCCAGGCTTGTCATCGTCGTTGCCCTGCACGCGCTGGCGCTGTTCGCCTTCGTTTCCGGCAAACGCGTTGAGCCTCCTCCCAAGACACCGCAAACCGTCATGCTGATGACGGTAGTAGCGCCACAGATCATCAAACCAAGTCCTCCGCGGCGGCGGCCCAGCAAGCAAAAGGCGCCGGCCCCTGAGGCCGCCGCGCCGCCGCTGCGCGACATCGTTGCCGTACCGCGCACCGACGTGGTCGCCACCGTCGTCGACGATGCGCCGCCGCTGGCGGCGGCCGGCGGCAAGCCCGACGGCATTGGCAGCGCAGGGACTGGCGATGCGGGCGCGGGAGCGGGAGCGGACGGCGGCAAGGCCACGGTGCCGGCGTTTATCGATCCGGCCAACTGCGAGCGCCCAAGCTTGCCGGCGTCTGCCGAAAAGCGCCGCCTCAGTGGCGACGTGATCCTGGCGGTGTTGATCGGCGTCGATGGCCAGGTAACGGACGTACGCATTGCCAGATCGAGCGGCAAGCCCATTCTCGATCAGGCCGCGCAAGAAGGCGCGCGCAAGTGCCGTTTCGTGGCGGCGACGGTCGATAAGGTGCCGGTACCGTCGTGGGAGGCGTTCAGGTTTTCGTGGGCCAACCGGTGACGCCGATGACTTCGGCGCCTGTCTGAAAGGACCATACGGCATGCGTGAGCAAGCCCATTTACTGATGATCCACGGCCTGCTGGGATCGATCGATTATTTCTCCCCGCGCCGCCACCTTGGCGGCATCGACGTGCACACGCCCGACCTGCTCGGCTACGGAAACATGTCGGCGTCGGCCATCGACCTGCGGCGCCAGGCCGACCTCGTGGCGCGTCACATCGACAGCCGCATCGGCCGGCCCACCTGGCTGCTCGGCCACAGCGTCGGCGGCGCGGTGGCCATGCTGGTGGCGCAGCGCATCCCCGGCCTGGTTGCCGGCCTGATCAGCGTGGAAGGCAATTTCACACTCAACGATGCCTTCTGGTGCGCCCGCATTGCCGCCACGCCACTGGACGAATGGCGCGAACAATACCGCGCGATGACGGGAGACCCGGAAGGTTTTCTGGCGCGCGGCGAGATTGCCGCCGACGAACAGCGCCTGGCCTGGGCGCGCGCCATTCTCGCCAATCAATCCGCGGAAACCGTGCACAGCATGGCCCGCTCCGTCATCCAGGAAACCGGAGCGCCCGCTTACCTCGACACTGTGCGCGCGGTGGTGGGGCGCACGCCGGTGTACCTGCTGGCCGGCGAGCGCTCGGCAGCGGGATGGGATGTGCCGGACTGGGTGCGCGGCGCCGCCCGGCAGTCGGTCGTGATGCCGGGCACCGGCCACATGATGATGCTGGAAGATCCGGCCGGCTTCTGCCGCAGCGTGCTGGGCATGATCGGGAGCGCCGGCGGCTGAGACGGTACAATGGCTGCTGTTTACCAGTACGGATTTGCCATGTTCACCCCCTCCTCCCACGACGTTCGCCGTTTCTTCTGTGAAGCTTTCCGCAAGCAGCGCGCCGGCGAAATCCTGACACCGATGGACGCCATCGCGGCCGACTGGATTGCCGAGCATCCGGAATATGCCGAGGTGCTGTCCGATGCGGACGCGGCCATTGCGCGCGATTATTCGGTGGAAGGTGGGGAGCCGAATCCGTTTTTGCATCTGTCGATGCACTTGTCGATTGCCGAACAGGTGTCGATCGACCAGCCGCCGGGCATTCGCGCGGCATGCCAGGCATTAACCCAGCGGCTTGGCCCCCATGATGCGCACCATGAGATTATGGAATGCCTGGGGGAGATGATCTGGACGTCGCAGCGCAATAGTACGGCGCCGGATACCGCGGCCTATGTTGAATGCGTGCGCAAACGCGCCGCCTGAAAAGCTAACACATACAAAAAATCCCCTCGCATCGCAGATGGGAGAGGACCTTTTCACTACCAGCAAACTAAGCTTAGCGCTTGAGCACCAGCTCCGAAGGCAGGCTATGCAGGTAAGCGGCGATGTCGGCGATATCCTTGTTCGACAGCGGCTTGACCTGGCCGGCCATGATCGCATTGTTGCGGCCATAAGGACCTTCCGCGCGCTTGTAGGCAATCAGCGCATGCGCCAGGTAATCGGGATGCTGGCCAGCCAGCTTTGGATAGCTCGGGTCGATCGGCTTGCTGAAGTCCGCACCGTGGCACGAAGCGCAGTTGTACTTCTTGGCCAGTTGCTCGCCATTGGCCACATTGCCGCCGGCCACCGCGCTCATCGAGACAGCGGCGCACACCAGGGCGATAATCAGTTTTTTCATGAATCAGTCCTTATTTGCGCGCAGCGTTCGGATTCTGCTGCGAGTAGTATGCAGCCACGTCGGCGATGTCCTGGTCGGACAGGCTGGCGGCGATGCCGCGCATCGACGGATGCTTGCGATCACCTTTTTTGTAAGCATTCAGCGCATTTTCGATGTACTTGGCCGATTGTCCGCCGATCTTGGGCACTTGGTAGACTTCGGGGAAGGTCGCTTTGTAACCTGGAATGCCATGGCAGCCGATACATTGTTCAACCTTGGCATCCTTGACCTTGCCAACGATATCCGCAGCGGCGGACACATTGGCGACGCAAGCAAGCACGAGAAGTGCAGAAAGTTTTTTCATGGTGGCGAGGGTAAGGTGAATCACGTAAAGGCTCATGCAAAAGTTACAATTCGCATTATCAGCCTGCGATTCTAACCCAAGACATACGGCCAGTCCACATTCGCGCATCGCCCTGCGGCAATTTTGAATGACGCGCCACCCCTATTTATCCACTTCCAGCGGCGCATTCGGCGCTTCGGCAAAAATCCCCGGCGCATACATGGCCTCGACCCGGGTGACCGGAAACTGGAAGCTGCCCGGATTGTTCAGGCGTACCAGGTAGGACACGCTCCAGGCGCGCGCACCGATGCGCTGGTAATACGCCCGGTAACTGTCATTGCCGCGCTCCTCGAAACTCGGGGAAGTCCACCAGTCGCCGGCAGCGCGGCCGGCGGCCAGCGCCAGCGCGCTCTCGCCGCCCAGCCCCTTGCCCAAAATGCTGGCACCCGATGGAATCGGATCGTTAATCACCAGCCAGCTATTGTCGCCATGCGAACGCAGCGCCAGGGTCACCTTCAGCACATCGCCTTGCGACCACTTGCCCGGCACACGCTGCTCGACCGGGCTGATGGTCTTGCTGACCTCCACCCCATGGGCCAGGGGCGCGTCCAGCTTCATGGCCGCGCGGATCGACACCAATGCCCAAGGCGCGCCGCTGCCGCTGTGGCGCAGCTCGACTTTATTGGCGCTCGACCATGGCAGCAGCACCGGCTCCGGATCGGGCCAGCGCTGTTCATTGGTGGCAGCGCCGAGCGTGGCACGGCTGGAACCGGTCACCGCTCCGCTTTCCGCGTTGCGCGCGAATGCCTGCAGCGCCGCCACCGCCCAGGCGTTGCTGGCGGTCGTGTCCCAATGGCCCTGGTGCTGCTTGTCGACCAGCGCCAGCGCCAGGCGCGGGGCGTCTTTCTTCCAGCGCGCATCGACCGCCTGCCACTGCTGCGCCAGCAAGGCCATGCGGGCGCTGGCCACATCCATCGTCCACATCATCCACCACGAACGCAAGCCATGCTCACCGCGCCAGGACAGGCGCGTCGATTGCAGCTCGTAACGGCCGCGCAGCGCGCCCGCGGCCGCTTTCAGCCGGGCGGCGCGCTGGCTTGACGCCGGCGTTGCCAACAGGTAGCGCACCCAGTCCATCAGGGCGATGGTCGGCAGGCGGCCCAGGTGGTCCGGGATCACCGGCCTGGCCGCGCCGAGATTGGGTGCGATGGCCGCCTGCAAGGCCAGCCGGTGGGCCAGCCTGCTGTGCTCCGGCACCCAGTCGGCATGGCGGTTTTGCGCCAGCACCGTCTGTAGGGCCGCTTCCATCCTGGCCCTGCTTGAGGCGGGAATCTCCAGGCCGTAAGTGTTGGCCAGGTCGAGCAGATAAGCGGTCAGCACTTCGCTGCCAGGGGTGACGGGAAAGTATTGCGCCAGGCCCTGGTCGTCCAGGCTGGCCGACAGCTTGTCCATCGCGCTGCGCCACTGCAGCGGATCACCGCTCACCGCCGCCTTTGAACTGATCTGCTCCAGGCAGCCGTAAGGATAGGCACGCATCCAGGCGCGTGCCCCAAGCAAGGCCGCGTCGGCCAGGCTGGCTTTCCATTCGATGCCCACGCCGCCCTTGCCCGCCAGTGCGCCGGCCGGCCGCGCCACGCTGACCGACTTGCCGCCTTCGACCTGCACGATGGTGCTGTCACGCACCGTCACCGGCATGGGGTCGAGCACGCGTTGCGTCACGTGCAAGGCATCGCCTTCGCCATCGGCCTGGCGCGCTTCGATGCGCCAGTCGAGCTGGGGCACGCCATCGGGCACGGCCAGCGCAAATTCCACCACCTGGTTCGAGCGGGCCGCCAGGGTGATCTTACGCTGCAGCGACTGGCCGCCGGCCTGGACGGATTCGGCTTTCACCTCCAGCGTCACGGCGGCTGCGCTGTCGTTGCGCACCGTGACCGCCTGCACCAGGCGGTCGCCGGCGCGCACCACCTGCGGCAAGCCGGACAAGACCTGGATCGGCTTGGTGGCCTGGATCATCGCGTGGCCGTAGCCGTACTGGTCGCTGCCCTCCATGGCGACCGCCACGATGCGCCAGCGGGTCAGCGAGTCCTTCAGTGGAATGCTCACTCGCGCTACGCCGCGCTCGTCCAGCAACACATCGGTTTTCCACAGCGCCAGGCTGGAAAAGTCCGAGCGGGGCGCAGGCGCGACAGTTTCCGGGGACAGGTTGCGGGACAACTGAAGCGCGCTGCCGGGATGGGCGCGCTGGCCGGTCACAATCACTTGATCCCCGCCGAACTCGCCTGCCCATGCCCGGCCGATAGTGTTCGATACGCGCTGTTCAAAACTCGACAGATAGTCGGGCTGCAGGCCAAGGCGTCCAGTCCAGCCGGGCGACAAATCGTGGCTTTCCATACGATGCCAGCGCAGCTGCCAGAAGGTGTTGGCGACCCACCAGCTCAGGTTGGGGCGCAGCGATTCCAGCGCATCGTCATAAGCGGCTACGGTCACGCGCGCGCCGGCCGCCGGCTTGCCATCGGCACGCAGCACCTTGATGGTGGCCGGGACCGATTGCCCGGGCCGGGCCGTATCGCGCGGGGTGCTCACCTCGACCGCGAGGCGGTGCGTGGCCTGGTCGAACCGCAGGTCAATCGAGCCCGACTTGGCCGACGCCCCGTTGACGAAGTGCGCCTGCACCCGCACGCCCGGCGCGAAGGCGCGTTCGGTCGGCAAGGCAAACTCCTGTTCGCTGGCCGTGATCGGCAGCACGTGGCTGGCCATTACCCCCTCGCGCTCCACCGTCAGCAAGACGGTGGCCGGCACGAAGGGCGCGCGCAGGCGCAACAGGACGGGCTTGCCGGCCTGCGCCGCTGTGCGGGCGACCTGGACAAGCAGCTCCTTCGGCCGGGGCGAGTCGAGCCCACTTTTATACAGGAACTGGGACGCCTGCGAGGCGCCTTGCGTGCGAGCGCGGAACAGCCAGTAGGGTTGCGGACTCTTGCGAGACCACGGCACGTTGCAACTGGCCCTGCCCTGCGCATCGGTACGCGCCGTGCACACCGTCATCCGCTCTTCGCCGGCCGCCCTGCCGCCTTGATTATCCGGTACGGCGAGCGCGTCGACCACCACCTCGCGCCCGGCAAGCGGGGCATCACGCTCGTCGAGCAGCAAGCTCTCCACACTGGCGAAGCCCGGCTCTTCCGCCGGGCCGACGCGCAAACCCAGCTTGTGGCGCTGCGGCCACACGTTGACCGTGGCCTGCCGGATCCGGACCTCGCCGTTCGGATCGGTGAACTGCATTTCGGTGTTCAAGATGCTGGGCCGGTCCAGGCCGGCAATGAGCACGGTCGAGCGATGCTGCCCTAGTTCGTCGAGCTCGGCCCGGCGCTGCACGAATTCAGGCGCCACAAAGCGCGGCAACTCCACATCGTTAAATCCATAGTACGGCACCGGGCTTTCAACGCCGGCGAAGTAGCGCCCCGTGATGACAATCGGCTGGCCCGCCGCCGCGCCCCCGGCCATGAAGCGCAGTCCGGCGGCCAGCCTGACTGCCGGCTGGCTACCCTGCCATTCGGCGCTGCCGCTCCATTGCGCGTCGAACAAGGGCCGGCGGAAATCCTCCACCTGAAACTCGGTGTTGCCGATATCGACGCCTAGCGCGTCCCGCAGCACGACACGGTACTTGCCCAGCCTGGCGCCGGCCGGCACCGGCCAGCTGCTGACGGCCGCACCGTCCGCGTCGAACTCCAGTGCTTGCTCATGCACCAGTTCGCTATGGCCGTGATAGATGGCCAGCTTGCCGTAGAACTGGCGCGCAGACGCCCAGCCCTCGGCCGTGGGTAGCCGCGCGATATGTTGCATCGACACGGTTTCAATCGGATGGACCAGGACCCGGTCCACAATCGTGTGACCGAGTACCTTCGCTTTCTCGTTCTCGCCGCCATGAAAGCGCAGCACCGCGATATCGTCGCCTTTGCGCGCGACCACCCACAGTTCCGGACGCTTGCCACAGTCTGTCACCGAGGGCATGTTGGCCAGCAGCACCCGTCCGTCCGCATCGCTGAGCGACTCGGTGAGGCGCTCGTCCCTGCATGACCAGATTTCCACCGATGCGCCGGCGACCGGCTTGCCGGTATCGGCCGCGGTCACCCAGACCAGCGCGTCGCGGGCATTGGCAACCCGCGTGTGAATGCTCAAATTGGTCAGTTGCACCAATGCCACGCGGCCGGTTTCGGTTCCCGGGTTCGGCCGAAAATACGCCGCCGGGTCAATATATTGGCGAGGCTCAGCCTTGCTCATGCCCGGCCATTGCTCCAGCAGCGCGCGAAAGCGCGGGCTGTCCGCCTCGACCAGCCAGCTGCCGTAGCCGGACAATGGAATGCCGACAAACTCCATAGCCGCAGCGCTGGTCCTGACCTCCAGATTGCGGGTTTGCACCGGAGGCGTGCTCAAGTGCTTGAACATGGCGCTGGTGAAGGCAAACGGCTCAGCCAGCATGGCTTGTTCATCGATGTGCAGCGACCCATACTGCGACAGCCGGTGCAGCGCCAGCAGCGCCGGAATCGAACGCGGCGCACTGTCGGCCAGGGTCGCGCGCACGGCGATGGCCGCTTCGGTGTTGCGGACCGCGAGCGGCCACAGGGCACTGCTTCCCGGCTTCCAGCCGAGTGCGCCGCGCGCCTGCGGCATGCCCAGATAGACGGGCAGGCGCGCAATGGAAATATTGAGTTCACTTTCCTGCTCCAGCGGGCGGCTGTCCACATCGGCGAAACCGGCCGGAAAGACCGGACGCAAGGTTTCGCCTTCCTGCGGCATGCCGCCCAAGCGAAAGCGGCTGCAGTGCTTATGCGACTCAAAACAAGCCTCGGTCTCGAGCGCATAATCCTTGCCGGAACTGCCGCGCATCACCATCTGATCGACCTTGCCGCGCGCCACCGCTTCGGTGAAGACCAGACTGATCGGCCGGCGTGGATCGCAGCCCTTGCTGTCATTGAGTTGCTGGCACTGATAGCCCAGGCCGAAGCGTTCGCGCACATGCAAGTTGTGCTGCGTGTCGCTCTGGCTGGTCACGCCCGCGCGCGAGGCAATCTGCTTGCTCCAGGTCCAGCGAATGCTGGCGCCACTTGGCCAGGGCTTGTTGCCGCAGCGCGCAGCGATCCAGCTTGCAGCGTGGGATCGCTGCGTGCCTAACAGGGTCAGCAGCTCAATTGCGCTGTCACGTTCGCCGCCCGCCAGAATGCGCACCGGCGCGGCGGTGCCGTCGACCTCACAGGCAAGATGCCGCAGCGATGCGGGATCGACCGGAGCCGAGGGTAAAAAAACGGTCAGCGGCCCCTCACGGACCACTCCCGAGCGGCCGGGCGAGCGCCAGGGAAAGAGCTGGGCCTTCGGTCCGCCGGTATTGAACTCCCATGCGCGCGGCATCGCCACCGCCGCTCCGGCCAGGCTGCGCAGCGCGCCGGCCGGCTTGACACTGCAGCGCAGGCCATCGGGCAGCGCCCAGGGGAATTCGCCCACCCAGTTGCGCGCATCGATCCAGCGCCCGGCGGCGTGCAGATCCGGATCGGAGCAAGCGACCGTGGCCGGATCGGCGGCGCGCGTATCGCCCAGCGCCACCATGTCCTCGCTGAAGCGCAGGCGCACCTGGCGCGCTTCACGCTGGGTGTCGACCGGACCGAAATCGGCGACCGCCGGCGCAGCCAGCGCGCCGCCGGTGGCGCCCAGCAAGACTGCGGCCAAGACAGCCTTGAGCGAATGGAAGCGGAATAAAGGGCCGATGATGCTGCTCCTGAGAAAGAATGGCGACTGGAGTATCCGTTAATATTTCTGAAATGACAAGCGGTGCCGGCCCGCCTGCCGCCCCTGGCGAACTGACTTATACTCAAGGCTCTATTTTGTCGACCATTCACACCATGTCCGCACCGCACACCAAGCCCCACCGCTTCGAAGGCTCCGACAGCTATGTCGCCACGGCCGACCTGAAACTGGCCGTCAACGCCTCCCTCACCTTGCAGCGTCCGCTGCTGATCAAAGGCGAGCCTGGCACCGGCAAGACCATGCTGGCCGAAGAAGTCGCCGCCGCGCTGAACATGCCGCTGATGCAATGGCACATCAAGTCCACCACCCGTGCCCAGCAAGGCCTGTACGAATACGACGCCGTGTCGCGCCTGCGCGACTCGCAACTGGGCGACGAGCGCGTGCGCGACATCCACAACTACATCGTCAAGGGCGTGCTGTGGCAAGCCTTCACGGCGCCGGAACCGGTGGTGCTGCTGATCGACGAGATCGACAAGGCCGACATCGAATTCCCCAACGACTTGCTGCGCGAGCTGGACCGGATGGAATTCTATGTCTATGAAACCCGCGAAATGGTGGTTGCGAAGCACCGCCCGCTGGTGATCATTACGTCCAACAATGAAAAAGAATTGCCGGACGCCTTCTTGCGCCGCTGCTTCTTCCATTACATCAAGTTCCCGGACCGCGACACGATGGAACAGATCGTCAAGGTGCACTACCCGACCTTGAAGCAAGACTTGCTGGCCCAGGCGCTGCAGCGATTCTACGAGGTGCGCGACGTGCCCGGCCTGAAGAAAAAGCCATCGACCTCCGAATTCCTGGACTGGTTAAAACTCCTGATGGCCGAAGACATCCCGCCCGAAGCCTTGCACAGCCAGGCCGCCGTGCCGCCGCTGCATGGCGCGCTGCTCAAAAACGAGCAGGATGTGCACCTGTTCGAACGGCTGATGTTCATGTCCCGGACCAACCGCTGATGAAAGAGATCGCCCCCGTCACCCTGGAACTGAACGGAGTGCGCCTGGAGCCCTTGACCCTGGCCCATGCGGACGGCCTGCGCGCCTGCGCCATGGACGGCGAGCTGTGGAAGCTGCGCATCACCTCGGTGCCGGAACCGGAGAACGTGGAACGCTACATCGCCATCGGCCTGGACATGCGCGACCGCCTGCCCTTCGCCGTCATCGACAGCGCCAGCGGCGCCGTCATGGGTACCACCAGTTTCCATGACATCGTGCCCGCCATCGACCGGGTCGAGATCGGCTACACCTGGTACGCCAAAAGCCGCCAGCGCACCCATGTGAACGCCAGCTGCAAGCGCATGCTGCTCGGACATGCCTTCGACACCTTGGGCTGCGCCGTGGTCGGGTTGCGTACCGACAACTTCAACCACGCATCGCAAGCGGCCATCGAAAAGCTGGGCGCCAAGAAAGACGGCGTGCTGCGCCACCATGCCATGCGCCGCGACGGCACCGTGCGCGACACAGTTATATATAGCATCGTGCGCGGCGAGTGGCCCGAAGTGCGCGCACAACTGGACTACAGGCTGGGCAGGTAACACCGTGCTGATCGACTTTTTCTACACGCTCAAGGACGCGAAGATTCCGGTCACCATCAAGGAATTCTTGACCCTGCTCGAAGCGCTTGAACGCCAGGTGATCGACATGTCGCTGGACGACTTCTATTACCTGGCGCGCCTGACGCTGGTGAAGGACGAAGCCCATTTCGACAAGTTCGACCGCGCCTTCGGCCAATACTTCCACGGCATCAACGCCGCCTTCGACACCAATGCCACCATTCCACTGGACTGGCTGATCAAGCGCATGGAGCGCGAGCTGACGCCGGAACAGAAGGCCGCGCTGGAGAAGTTCGGCTACGACAAGCTGATGGACCGGCTGAATGAATTGCTCAAGGAGCAGAAGGAACGCCACGAAGGCGGCAATAAATGGATCGGCACGGGCGGCACCTCGCCCTTCGGCCATGGCGGCACCAATCCGGAAGGCATCCGCATCGGCGGCGCCGGACGCAACCGTACCGCCGTCAAGGTGTGGGAACAGCGCAGCTACCGCGATTACGATGCCGACCGCGAACTGGGCACCCGCAACATCAAGGTGGCGCTGCGGCGCCTGCGCAAGTTCGCGCGCGACGGGGCGGAAGTAGAACTGGCGCTGGACGACACCATCCGGGCGACGGCCAGCAATGCCGGCTACCTCGACATCCGCATGCAGCCCGAGCGGCGCAATAACATCAAGGTGCTGATGCTGCTCGATGTGGGCGGCAGCATGGACGACCACATCCAGCGCACGGAGGAACTGTTCTCGGCGGCCAAGACCGAGTTCAAGAACATGGAATTCTTCTACTTCCACAACTGCGTTTATGAGTATCTGTGGAAACATAACCGGCGCCGCAGCGCCGAGCGCTTCCCGACCTGGGACGTGCTGCGCAAGTATCCGGCCGACACCAAGCTGATCTTCGTGGGCGACGCCACCATGAGCCCGTATGAAGTGCTGCAGCCGGGTGGCTCGGTCGAATACAACAATGAAGAAGCGGGCGCGGAATGGCTGGCACGTTTCTGTCATGCATTCCCCAAATTCGTTTGGCTCAACCCCGAGCCCGAAGGCGTGTGGCAATACCGCCAGTCAATATCTGTGATTCGTCAGATCATGAACAACCGCATGTTCCCTGTGACGATCGACGGCTTGGAGCGCGCGATGAGGCTGCTGAGCAAGTAAACTTGCATGCCACAGGCATGCTGCGGCGCGTCATTAATTTTTTGTTACCGAATCGTGCGCGCGGATTGGTCTTGTAGAATCTGGGCGCGTTGAAACTCCGCGTTATCACCGCCGCCCCCACTTGTCATTCCCGGCGGACGGCCGCCGGGAATGACAGGTTAGCGATTCACAAGAAAGGACGCCATGCCGGACCTGCTAACGATCTTGACCAATCTCTCCTGGCCCGTTGCCATCTGCATCGCCTGGCTGGCGGGAGAGTTTGGACAGCGCCTCACCGGCCTGCCCCGCATCAGCTTTTACGGCCTGTTCGGCTTTGCCCTGGCCAGCACCCAGCTGGGTGTGCTCCCTCCGCCGGACAGCGGTCTCGCACTGATCGTCGCCGATATCGCCTTCGGCCTGATCCTGTTCGAACTGGGCTACCGCATCAACCTGCGCTGGCTGCGCACCAACCCCTGGTTCAGCGCCGCCGCCCTGGTCGAAGCGCTGTCTACTTTTGTGGCCATCTACCTGGTGGCACTGGCCTTCGACACTTCGGTCATGACCGCCCTGATGCTGGGCGCGCTGTCGATGGCGACCTCGCCCGCCACGGTGGTACGGGTGATCAACGAGATGCGCAGCTCCGGCCAGGTGACCGAGCGCGTGCTGCACCTCTCGGCCATCAACTGCGTGCTGTCCGTGTTCACCTTTAACGTGGTGGTCGGCTTCTGGCTGTTCCACACCTCGGACGACATCGGCGACGCCACCCTCAACAGCCTGGTCGCCCTGCTGATGTCGGCCGCGGCCGGCGCCATCTTCGGCGTGATCGTGCCGGCCCTGCTGCGCCAGCTCGGCAACCTCTCGCGCGACGCCACGGTCGGTTTCGCGCTGGCGGTGATCCTGCTGGTATCGGTCACCTACAGCGCCCAGCTCTCGCCGGTGGTCGCCTCCCTGGCCTTCGGCATCACCGCGCGCCACCGCCGCATCGCCTTCAGCCAGGCCCAGCGCAACTTCGGCGCGCTCGGTGAAATCCTTACTGTCCTGCTGTTTGTCTACGCCGCTTCCACCATCGACTGGCAGCACGTCGTGGCGGGCGCATACCTGGCCCTGGTCCTGGTGCTGGTACGCCTGCTCACCAAGACGCTCGGCGTGGCCGTGTTCTCGCAACTGTCCGGGATTTCCTGGCGCAAGGGCGTGCTGACCGGCCTGGCGCTGGCGCCGCTGTCGGTGTTCGTCATCCTGCTGCTGGAACACGCGCGCCTGCGCGGCGTGGACGTGGCCGACGAGCTGCAAGCCATGGCCGCCGTCACCATGCTGCTGGAAGTGTTCGGCCCCATCGTGATCCAGCGCGCACTGAGCTGGGCCAACGAAACCCCGGAATCCACGGAGTCTTAAATGCCACTCGAACCCTTTGCCCACTCGAAGGCGCTGACCTTCGGCGTCGAGCTCGAACTGCAACTGGTCAGCCTGTCCGATTTCAACCTGACCGCCTCCAGCCCCGACCTGCTGCACCTGCTGGCCCGCAAGCCCTTTCCCGGTAACGTCACGCCGGAAATCACCGAAAGCATGATCGAAATTAATTCGAGCGTGCACTCCGAGCACCTGCCCCTGCTGGCCGAACTGCTCGACATCCGCGACACCCTGGTCGCGGCTGCCGACCAGCTCAATATCGGCCTGTGCGGCGGTGGCACCCACCCGTTCCAGCACTGGTCGGAACAAAAGATTTTCCCTAAGGAGCGTTTCCGCGAGCTGTCCTCGCTGTACGGCTACCTGGCCAAGCAGTTCACCGTGTTCGGCCAGCACGTGCACATCGGCTGCGCCTCCGGCGACGACGCCATGTTCCTGCTGCACTCGCTGAACCGCTACATCCCGCACTTCATTGCACTGTCGGCCTCGTCGCCCTACATCCAGGGCCACGACAGCCTGTTCAATTCGGCGCGTTTGAATTCGGTGTTCGCCTTCCCGATGAGCGGGCGCGCGCCGTTCACCTTGCGCTGGGACGACTTTGCCAATGTGTACTTTGCCAAGATGGAAGGCACCGGCATCATCCGCAGCATGAAGGATTTCTACTGGGACGTGCGGCCCAAGCCGGAATACGGCACCATCGAACTGCGCGTATGCGACACGCCCTTGACGGTCGAGCGGGCGGCCGCGCTGGCCGGTTATCTGCAGGCCCTGTGCCGCTATCTGCTGGAAGGCAACGAACCGCCGCCGGTCGAGGACGACTACCTGGTGTACAACTTCAACCGTTTCCAGGCTTGCCGGTTCGGGCTCGATGGGGCCATTACCCATCCCAAGACTTACGAAACGATGTCCTTGCGCGAGGATATTTTGACTACCTTGCGCAAGATGGAAGCGCACTCCGAAGCGCTCGGCAGTACGGCTGCCCTGCGCCATCTGTCCACTGTGGCGCGCGATGGCGGCGATGCGACCTATCTGCGGCATCAGTTTGACGATCAGGGCAGCGCCGAGGGCATGGTGCACGCGGCTATTGAGCGCTTCAGGGGCCGGAAGTAAAGTCATGGGGCACGTAAATCGTGACTGGGCTATTCGCCGGAAAATTCTGCATCGCTAAAGACTCGGAAAAGCAGGCTCAATCTTTCGGCAAGCCTTCCGTATTCAATATTTGACTCGGTCAGCAGTAACCGGATGTTTGTACGTCCCACATTTGTTGTGACGTGTGGCGAAAGCCGAATTCTCCCCGATGTCGTCGTCAACGGCGACGATCACGAGCATAAGCCTTGTGATTGCTCCATAGGATTCGTTTTCAATGACCCGGTTAATTGCGTGCCCGATTGCGTTAGCAAAGTTAGCCAATGGTAAGAATGCGCTTTCGTCGGAAACGCTTGAGACTGTCAGGTGCAATCGATGCTCACTTCATGTTTGTATATCTGAGACTACCATGTGCCTGTGCCATTGCAGTCAAAACAACGGAGGTGCCGATGGCATCGGTGCACTCGGCGATTGAGCGCTTCAGGGTCGCAAGTAGTGAGTTCATCCAGGGAGAGTCGCTACTAGCTCGTTACCCTGACGGTTTACGCAGATCAGCTCCTACCACGTCACCCTTGCGAAGGCGAGGGCCCATAGCACATCAGCGCAGAGAAAGCATTTGCCTCTGAGTCAGCGCGCTTTGGGCCCTCGCCTTCGCAAGGGTGACGGACTATTGGCTGAGCGTGCTAAAACCGGGTGATATCGCGGTTTCCCCAGATCCGCCCCCACCACCGTCACCCTTGCGACGGGCTGGGTGCCCCCACGTAGGGTCCATAGCACGTCCGCGCAGAGAAAGCATTTTCCTCTGAGCCAGCGCGCTATGGGCCCTCGCCTTCGCAAGGGTGACGAGCTGAAGGCGGAACTAACTAGAAGCGGGTCTCGCGCGCGGAGCGCAAAAACTCATCGAGAATCGGCGTGCAATCGAGCAAGTCCTGCCCGCCGGCCCGGTGAAATTCCGGATGCCACTGCAGCCCCATGACAAAGGGCGCACGCTGATAACGGATGGCCTCGATAATGCCATCCGGATCGGACATGGCCTCCACATTGATATCGCGCCCCAGGTCCTTGACGGCCTGGTGGTGGATCGAATTGACGATCGGCCTCTGCACCTTGGGAAACATCCGGCCCAGGGTCGATCCCGGCGGAAAATGCACCGCATGGCGATGCGCGTCGTAATCGCTGTGCACGTGCGCCATCGCGTCCGGCACATTGGTGGCCACATCCTGGTACAAGGTGCCGCCAAAGGCCACATTGATCAGCTGGCAGCCGCGGCAAATGCCCAGCACAGGTTTGCCTGCATCGACAAACTCATGCAGCAGTTCCAGCTCATACACGTCGCGCGCACGGTCGCCATTCCATTCCGGCCGCGTGGGTGTTTCCGAGTAAGTCTGCGGCGACACGTCGGCCCCGCCCTGCAGCACCAGCCCGTCCAGGTGGCGCGCATAGTGGCGCAAGGTGATATTGCTCGGATGCAGAAGACCGTTGGTGTTGACGGTAGGGATCATAAACACCAGCACATCGCGCGACATCACCCACTGGGCGATCGACTCTTCCAGGTATTGCAGGTTCTTGCTGCGCAGCCCGGTGGCCCCGGCCTCGGGGTGAAAGATGCGCGCCGAAATACCGATACGCAGCGTGCGGCGCATGAAATCGCGGCCGATCTTGTCGCTCAGCGAACGCCAGCGCGACACCAGCACCCGCTTGGCCAGGGCCAGCGGCGTGTCGCTGTCCTTCTGGTAGCGCGGGCGCTGTTCGGAGGCGCGCCGGTCAGGTATGCGCGGCGCGTTGGGAGGATCGGGTTGATCGGAATCTGCCATCTTGGTGCGTAGGTCGTCGGACGTCGTTGGAAGAGATTTAAATATAGCCCGGTACGCTAGCCGCACGATTCGAAATCATAAGAAAATGTCGCA
Organism: uncultured Oxalobacteraceae bacterium; assembly: GCA_946479255.1. Next base: position 10,918 of record CAMLFK010000034.1, on the reverse strand, counting down.
ATAACCTTTGATTGGCGTGAATATCGCCTTTAAGCCGGCAAGGAGAGCAGCTTCTTCAGCGCTCCCAGCAAATGCCGGTCGGCCACCGGTTTGTCGAGGAAGCCGCGCAACCCGGCCTGCGCCGCGCGCGCCGCATCATAGGCAAACGTCGGCCCCGCCAGCAGCACCACCGCCACCCGCGCCGCTTCCGGACGCGCCTTGATGGCCGCGCATAGCGCATACGGATCGATGTCCGGCATGGAGGTGTTGATGAGCACCACCGCCACCGGGGTTTCCTCGCACAGGCGCACGGCGGTGGTGGCGCTGTCGGTCCACTCGACCGCCCGACCATGTGGCCCGCCTTTCAACAGCCGCGCCACGTGGTCGCGCAGCGCGCCCCGGTGGTCGAGGATCAGGACCGCGCCGCGCGGCGGGTCGCGCCGCTTGGCCGCATACGCCAGCGGATCGGTGGTGTCGAGGTCGAGCCGGGTATTGCGGCGCCGCTCGGGCACCACCGGCATGCCGCGCGCGGACAGGCGCGCCACCGCGTCGGCCCGCACATCGGCCAGCGCGGCCATCTGGCTGCACAGGCGCAGCGCATCGAGCGGACGCGGCAGGATGGGAAAGGCCAGCTCGGCCAGCTTGACCGCCGAGCTGCCGATCAACAGGCCCGGCTGGACCGGACCCGGGCTGGCCGCCACCAACGCCGCCACCGCCTTGAGGTCGTCGCCATTGCCGATATAGAAATCCGGCGCTTGCAAACTGGCCTCAGGCAGGCAAGAATACGCCGGCCCCGCATTCGGCGAGCGCGCCAGCGCGGCGGCAATCTGCGCACTTTCGGCCGGCGAAAAGCCCATCAGGCGCACGCCAAAGGGGTACTTTGTTGTATGCATAAGGTATTTTGCTGGTGAAATGGTCAAGCTGGCAAGCTGTACCATTCTCGGCACCTCCCCTATCCTTTTCCCCTCGACAAGATAGAATGCGCAGGCATCCGCATAAAGAATTTAGATATGGCCACCAAAAAACCTGTTTCCGATTACAGCGAATCATCCATCCGGGTCCTGAAAGGACTCGAACCCGTCAAACAGCGTCCGGGTATGTACACTCGGACCGAGAATCCGCTGCACATCATCCAGGAAGTGATCGACAACGCCTCCGACGAGGCGCTGGGCGGGCATTGCCGCAATATCGGCGTGACCCTCAATACCGACGGCTCGATCACGGTCGAGGATGACGGCCGCGGCATCCCGGTTGGACTGCACCCGGAAGAAAACGTGCCCACCGTGGAGATCGTATTTACGCGCCTGCACGCCGGCGGCAAGTTCGACAAAGGCTCGGGCGGCGCCTACGCCTTCTCCGGCGGCCTGCACGGCGTCGGCGTCTCGGTCACCAATGCCCTGTCCTCGCGCCTGGAAATCTGCGTGTGGCGCAAGGAGCCGGACGGCACCGGCCTGCACAAGCTGACCTTCGCCGACGGCGACGTGATCGAACCGCTCAGCTCGGTGCCGGCCCCGCGCGACGGCAAGAAGAGCGGCACCCGCGTGACCGCCTGGCCGAACCCCAAGTATTTTGACTCGCCGAATATTTCGATGGTCGAGCTGCAGCGCCTGCTGCGCTCCAAGGCCGTGCTGCTGCCGGGCGTCACCGTCACGCTGAACAACCTCAAGAACGGCGAAACCACCACCTGGCGCTACGACGAAGGCTTGCGCGGCTACCTGAACGAAATGCTGGCCCAGGCCACCGATGGCGAACCGCTGATCCCGCTGTTCGAAGGCGCCCAGTTTTCCAATGGCGAGTCGGACGGTTTTGCCGAAGGCGAAGGCGCGGCCTGGGTGGTCGCCTGGACCGAAAGCGGCGCCGTGGTGCGCGAATCCTACGTCAACCTGATCCCCACGCCCAATGGCGGCACCCACGAATCGGGCCTGCGCGATGGCCTGTACGGCGCCGTCAAGAACTTCGTCGAGATGCACTCGCTGCTGCCCAAGGGCGTCAAACTGCTGCCCGAAGACGTCTTCGCGCGCACCTCCTTCGTGCTGTCGGCCAAGGTGCTGGACCCGCAATTCCAGGGCCAGATCAAGGAACGCCTGAACTCGCGCGACGCGGTGCGCCTGGTGTCGAGCTTCTGCCGTCCGCCGCTGGAACTGTGGCTCAACCAGCACGTGGACTACGGCCGCAAGCTGGCCGACCTGGTCATCAAGCAGGCGCAGTCGCGCCAGCGTTCGCTGCAAAAGGTCGAAAAGAAGAAATCGTCCGGCGTGGCCGTCTTGCCAGGCAAGCTGACCGACTGCGAATCGACCGACATCACCCGCAACGAACTGTTCCTGGTCGAGGGCGACTCGGCAGGCGGTTCGGCCAAGATGGGCCGCGACAAGGAATTCCAGGCCATCCTGCCGCTGCGCGGCAAGGTGCTCAACTCCTGGGAGACCGACCGCGACCGCCTGTTCGCCAATAATGAGATTCATGATATCGCAGTGGCGATCGGGGTCGACCCGCACAGCTACGGCGACAATCCGGATCTGACCGGCCTACGCTACGGCAAGATCTGCATCCTCTCCGATGCGGACGTGGACGGCTCGCACATCCAGGTGCTGCTGCTGACGCTGTTCTTCAAACACTTCCCGGCGCTGTTTTCCCACGGTCACATCTGCGTGGCCCGTCCGCCGCTGTACCGCGTCGATGCGCCGGCGCGCGGCAAAAAGCCGATCCAGAAGCTGTACGCATTGGATGACGGCGAACTGGTGGCCATCGAGGACAAGCTGAAGAAGGATGGCCTGAAAGACGGCGCCTGGAGCATTTCGCGCTTCAAGGGCCTGGGCGAGATGAATGCGGAACAGCTGTGGGAAACCACCATGAACCCGGACACCCGGCGCCTGTTGCCGGTGTCGCTGGGCGACTTCGACCACATCGCCTCCAGCGCGCGCTTCAATATGCTGATGGGGAAAGGCGAAGCCGCCGCCCGCCGCGCCTGGATTGAAGAACACGGTAATGAGACCGAAGCGGATATTTAACTGCATTAGCACCCCTATATGAGAGCCGTCATTTCGGGCACTGCCCGAAATGACTCCCCGCGAAGTCGGGAGAACTAAAGAGAATGAATCGACTGTCACATGTCCCAAGCAAACCTGTTTGAACAAGCCAGCATCCCCGACGACGACGTCGAAACGCTGACCCTGTCCACCTTCGCCGAGCGCGCCTACCTCGACTACGCCGTCTCGGTGGTCAAGGGCCGCGCCCTGCCCGACGTCACCGACGGCCAGAAGCCGGTCCAGCGCCGCATCCTGTATGCGATGAATGAACTGGGCCTGGGCGCCACTGCCAAGCCGCGTAAATCGGCGGCCGTGGTCGGCGACGTGCTCGGTAAGCTCCACCCGCACGGCGACCAGTCGGTCTACGACGCGCTGGTGCGCATGGCCCAGGACTTCTCGCTGCGCTATCCGCTGATCGACGGCCAGGGCAACTTCGGCTCGCGCGACGGCGACGGCGCCGCGGCGATGCGTTACACCGAAGCGCGCCTGACCCCGATCGCCAAGCTGTTGATGGACGAAATCGACGAAGGCACGGTCGACTTCCAGCCCAACTACGACGGCTCGACCACGGAACCGAAAACCCTGCCGGCACGCCTGCCGATGGTGCTGCTCAACGGCGCCTCGGGCATCGCCGTGGGCCTGGCCACCGAAATCGCCTCGCATAACCTGACCGAAGTGGCAGCCGCCGCGGTGGCGATGATCCGTAACCCCAAGATCACCCACAGCGAACTGATGGCGCTGATCCCAGGTCCGGACTTCCCGGGCGGTGGCCAGATCATCACCCCGGCCGCGCAGATCGCCGATATGTACGCCACCGGCCGCGGCTCCATGAAGGTGCGGGCCCGCTGGACGATCGAAGAGCTGGCGCGTGGCCAGTGGCAGGCGGTGGTCACCGAACTGCCGCCGGGCACCTCGTCGCAGAAGGTGCTCGAAGAGATCGAAGAGCTGACCAACCCGAAGATCAGGCTGGGCAAGAAGGCGCTGTCGCCGGAACAGCTGGCCTTGAAGCAGCTGATCCTGAACTCGCTCGACACCATCCGCGACGAATCGGGCCGCAACGCGCCGGTGCGCCTGGTATTCGAGCCCAAGTCGAAGAACCAGGACCAGACCGAATTCATGCTGATGATGCTGGCGCATACCTCGCTGGAATCGTCGAGTTCGATCAACCTGGTGATGATCGGCGGCGACGGCCGTCCGCGCCAGAAGGGCCTGACCGAAATCCTGCAGGAGTGGATCGAGTACCGCTTCAGTACCGTGCGCCGCCGGACCGAATTCAGGCTGGCCAAGGTCGATGCGCGCATCCACATCCTGGAAGGGCGCGAAGCGGTCCTGCTCAATATCGACAAGGTGATCCACATCATCCGCAATTCGGACGAGCCGAAGGCCGCGCTGATTGCCGAATTCAATCTGTCGAATATCCAGGCCGAGGACATCCTTGAGATCCGCCTGCGTCAATTGGCGCGACTGGAACACATCAAGATCCAGCAAGAGCTGGCCGACCTGCGCAAGGACCGTGGCACCCTGCAGGACATCCTCGACAATCCGTCGACCATGAAGCGCGTGATCATCCGCGAGATCGAAGGGGACGCCAAGCAGTTCGGCGACGCCCGCCGCACCCTGATCGAAGAAGCGCAAAAGGCGGTGGCCGAGCAGAAGGTGGTCGATGAGCCGGTCACGGTCATCATTTCGGAAAAAGGCTGGGTGCGCGCGCGTACCGGCATCGGGCATGACATTACCCAGTTCACCTTCAAGGCGGGCGACGCGCTGTATGGCGCCTTCGAATGCCGCACGGTCGACACCCTGCTCGGCTTCGGCGACAACGGCAAGGTGTATTCGGTGCCGGTATCGGCGCTGCCGGGTGCCCGTGGCGACGGCGTGCCGATCACCACGCTGGTCGACCTGTCCAATGGCGTGCGCATCAACCACTACTTTGCAGGCAGCCCGCAAACCACGCTGCTGCTGTCGACCGCCGGCGGCTATGGCTTCGCCTCCAAGGCCGGCGACATGGTCAGCCGCCTGCGCGGCGGCAAATCTTTCATCACCCTGGAGGAAGGCGATGCGCCGCTGCCGCCACGGGTGATCGGGGCAAACGCCAGCGCGGTCGCCTGCCTGTCCGAGAAGGGACGCCTGCTGGTGTTCGGCATGGATGAGATGAAGACCCTCACCAACGGCGGACGCGGCGTGATCCTGATGGAGCTCGACGACAAGGAGAAATTGCTGGCGGCCCAGCCGATCAGCCAGAAAGGCGTCGCCGTGCATGGCACCTGGGCCGGCTCCAAGCCGCGCGAAGTCAATCTGTCGGCCTCCGGCCTGCAGGTCCACTTCGGCAAGCGCGCGCGCAAGGGCAAGGCGCTGGAGCAGAAGATCAAGGTCAGGGATCTGAAGGCCCTCGGCTGACCTATAATTAGCACCCTTATCCCTAAAACCGTCATTCCCGGCCTCGGCGGCCCCCTTGGCGGGAATGACAAGTGGTGGGCTAAGGTCTGCATACAAAAAACGCCATCCGGTGCGAGCCGGATGGCGTTTTTTTTACGTGCTAGCGATTATTTCGCAGCGGCCTTCTTCACATCGGCATTGGCTTCAGCCTTCACTTCAGCGGTCTTGGCGGCAGCCTTGGCCTTGTCGGCAGCGGCTTCCACCGCGACTTTCTCAGCCTTTTCATCGGCGTTGATCATCTTTTTCTCGGCCTTCTGAACAGCCTTGGCGACCTTCTTCTCAGCCTTGGCTTGCGCCTTCAGCTTGTCTTCCGGATCGGCCTTGGCCACGTCGACGGTCGCTTCAGCGTGCTCTTTCACCGCTTCAGAATGCGCCTTGGCCTTCTTTTTGGTGGCATTGGCGTCCGCCTTGATGACCTTTTCGTCCGCCTTGGCGGCGACCTTGGTCTCTTTTTCAACCGCCTTGGCAACGTCTTTCTGCGCCTCGGCTTCGGCCTTGACGACGGCAGGAGTGCTCTGTGCGTAGACCGAGGTAGCAAACAGACCGGCGATCAGCGTAGCGAGAAGCTTGTTCATGGTGTACCTCTTATAAGAATGGTTGGGCTAGTGCCTCCCTGCTTGTACTTGCGCGCAGGAATGACTCCAGAATATGACTGGCTGCCCAAGCAGTCTGTACGGTGACGCACCTATAAATATTGACGTTTTTTAACGCGCTTTTGCTGGAACTGGTGCCGGCGCGGGCGCCGCAGAAGCCGCTGCAACCGGCGTGGCGGCCGCACTGCGATACTCGTAGAACGGCTGCTTGATGTTGATCGGCTTGACGTCCATGCGCATGTAATAGGCCGAATAGGCGTCATAGATGGCCGAGGCGTAGCCGATGGTGTCCTTGGTGCGGGTGAAGCGGAACTCGAAGCCCAGCTCGGGCTGCAGGTCGCGCGGGCTGCCGAAGGCAATCCCGACCGCTTCGGTCTGGTCGCTGTCGACCAGCTTCTGCATCATGTCCACCACTGCCGTGTGGCCGAGGATATCGGCCGAGAACAGCGGGCCGCGGTAGTAGGGGCGCTTGGGGTCGAAGGCGCCGCCGGCCTTGTCGGGCGATGGCGTGGCCTTGTTGGTGACGAAGCTGTAATGGTCGCCGTTGTCGAGGTAGCTGATCAGGACATTGCTGACGTTGAAGGCGCCGCCTTCAGTGCTGGCATTGGACAGGTCGAGCAGCAGCGCGCCCTTGTAGCCGATCACCTCGACGTCACGCTCGGGCGAAATCACCATCGCGGTGTTCTCGTCGATACCCAGGCCGTACTTGTAACCCTTGGCCAGCATGGCCGGCAGCATGCGCGCAAAGCGGCCGCGCACCAGCAGGTGCTGGTCCACGAAAATGTCGTCGCCGATGAAGCCCAGGCCATGCGAGAGCTCCATGCCGTCTGCCACGCCGCGCTTCAGGGTCGACAGCACCGAGTTCACCTGGTAAAACATGGTCTTGCTCATCATGGCGGCACCGGCGCTGGTGCCGGCGATGACGCCGCCGCGCCGGTACATATCCCACAGCGCGTCCAGCACCAGGGTGCTGGAGCCGTCTTCCTTGCGCAGCGCGGCCGTGATGCGGGCCTGGTCGCCGCCCACGAAGAAGGCGCCGCCGGCCGCCGCGACCTGGCGCGCCAGTTCGGGGTCCATCGCCGCGACCCGGTAGTCGGTGCCCTTCAGGTGCACCGCCACCGGCACCACGAAGGCGTCGGCGCCGTAAGCATTGAGCTGTTCGACGTCGGCCAGCGCGGCTTTCTCGGGATTGTTGGAGGCCGAGCCGAACACCGCGATGCGCGCACCCGGGCCGCCGGCCAGCGCCACGATGCGCTGCCACACGGGCGCGTTCTCGCCACGCAGGCCGCCGCCGATGATGACCAGCGAGCCTTTCGGCGCGCTCTTCGGTTTCGGGACTTCGACTACCGCATCGGGCGACTTGGCGCCGGCCGGGGCCGGCGTATTCTCACCGCGCGGCTGCGCTTGTTCTTTGAGCGGCGCCTGGGGAACGGCCTGGGCGGCTGTGGCCAGCGCCAGTAACACTATCCCTGCACATCGGCAGGCCAATTTTTGCATCGGTTGTGGTTCCTATTATTACCTACCAGCGCGGCGTGCCAATGGCACACCGCTACGCGCCGCGGCTGCGCGCAATGTTATATATTAAATCAGTAGCCCGCAGGCAAATAATACGCTGGATTCGCAAAGCACGGCGCCGTATTCGGCTGGGCGGTTTTGTGCCACACTTGCTATCAATGTCATAAACCTTCACAGCCATGCAAGTAAAAACCCACGATATCTCCCTCGACGGCAGCAGCATGCGCTGTCAACTGACCAGCTATCATTTCGGCCGCCCCGGCAGCGGCCCCAAGGTCTACATCCAGGCTGCGCTGCACGCCGACGAAGTGCCGGGCATGCTGGTGTCGCAGTTTTTGCGCAAGGAGCTCACTGCCCTTGAAGACCGGCTCAAGGGCGAAGTGATCCTGGTCCCGGCGGCCAATCCGATCGGCCTGGCGCAAGCCATCCACGGCGCCCCCTTCGGCCGCTTCGACCTCACCACCGGCACCAATTTTAACCGCGCTTACAAGCACGTGGCACAAGACTTGAAGGCCTCGCTCGATGGTTTATTGAGTAGTGACCAGGATGCCAACGTCGCGCTGGTGCGCGAGCATGCGAAGAAGTCGGTGGCCGAATGGCAGCCAGCTACCGACGCCGATGCGCTCAAGAAGATCCTGCTGGGGATGGCGATCGACGCCGACATCGTGCTCGACCTGCACTGCGATAACGAAGCCGTCATCCACATCTACACCGGCACGCCGCTCGAAGGCGCGATCATGCCGCTGGCCGCGCTGATGGGCGCGCACGCGGTGCTGCTGGCCCTGGAAGGCGGCGGCGAGCCCTTCGACGAAGCCTGCAGCCGGCTGTGGTGGGACCTGGCCGACCATTTTGGCGCGCAGTACCCTATCCCGAAGAACGCCTGCCTGTCCACCACGATCGAACTGCGCGGCGAGATGGATGTGGGCTACGAATACGCCCAGCGCGACGCGCACGCCCTGATGCAGTTTTTGGCGCGCTCGCAGGTCATCGACCTGCCGGTGGCCGAACTGCCGGCGCCGCTGTGCCAGGCCACCCCGCTCGAAGGGGTGCAACCGATCTCCGCGCCGCACGCCGGGGTGCTGGTGTTCGTGCGCGAGATGGGCGAGCGGGTGCGCGCCGGCGACGTCATCGCCGACCTGATCGACCCGGTGTCGGGCAAGACCACGCCGCTCACAAGCAGCGTCGATGGGGTATTCTTCGCCCGCACCGCCCACCGCCACCTGCTGCGCGGGATGGCGGTGGCCAAGATCGCCGGCGCGACCGCCTACCGTGCAGGCAACCTGCTAAGCCAATAACACAATAAGAAGACACATGAAACGATTCAAGCTGCCCAATACCTTTGTCCTGCTGTTTGCGATCCTCGCGCTGATTGCCCTGGCCACCTGGCTGGTCCCGGGAGGCAAATACGACACCCATATGGTCAACGGCAAGGCGCTGGTCGATCCCGGCACCTTCCGCTATGTGCCGAGCGCCCCGCAAGGGCCGGTGGCGCTGATGATGGCCCCCATCAAAGGCTTTGTGGAGGCGGCCCAGATCATCGGCTTCGTGCTGATTGTCGGCGGCGCTTTCGCGGTGCTGCAAAAGACCGAGGCGATCGATTCGCTCATCAAGACCATCGCCCGCGCGCACACCCATTCGCGCTTTGTGCGCGCCGCCCTCATTCCCGTGTTCGTGACCATGTTCTCGCTGGGCGGGGCCACCTTCGGCATGAGCGAGGAGGCGATTCCCTTCGTGCTGATCTTCGTGCCGCTGGCGATCGCACTGGGCTACGACACCATCGTGGGCGTGTCGATTCCTTTTGTGGGCTCGCAGGTCGGCTTCGCCTCGGCCTTCCTGAACCCGTTCAATGTCGGCATCGCGCAGGGCATCGCCGGCGTGCCGATGTTCTCGGGGATCGGCTACCGGCTGATCGTGTGGCTGCTGTGCACCGGCGTGACCATCGGTTTTCTGATGTGGTACGCAGCGCGCATCAAGCGCGACCCGACGCTATCGCCGACCTACGCGATGGACAGTGAGCGGCGCGGCGAGCACGTGGCCAGCTTCGATGCGAGCTTCAACGGCATGACCAGTTCGCACAGCGCGGTGCTGTGGATCTTCTTGCTGTCCCTTGGTTCGATGGTGTGCGGGGTGATCCAGTACGGCTGGGGCATCAACGAGATGGCCGCGCTGTTTCTGGTGATGGCGATCGTGATCGGCCTGGTAGGCCGCCTCGATGCCGACGGTTTCGTGGCAGCCTTCATGCTTGGTGCGCGCGACCTGGTGCCGACCGCGCTGGTGATCGCGCTGGCGCGCGGCACGGTGATCCTGGCGCGCGATGCCAACATCATCGACACCATGCTCAACTCGCTGATGCCGCTGGTGCAGTCGTCCAGCCCGATCATCGCGGCGCAGAAGATGTTTGCGATTCAGTCGGTGATCAATTTCTTCATTCACTCGGGGACCGGGCAGGCGGCGCTGACCATGCCGATCATGGCACCGCTGGCCGATTTGGTGGGGGTGTCGCGCCAGACCGCGGTACTGGCCTTCCAGCTGGGGGAACTGACCACGCCGATCATTCCAACCTCCGGGATCACCGTGGGCGTGCTGGCGCTGGCGCGCATTCCCTGGATTACCTGGGTCAAGTGGATGGTGCCGCTGCAGGCGATGTACCTGGTGCTGGCACTGGCGCTGCTGGTACCGCCGAGTTTGATGGGGTGGTGACTGTAACTCGTATTGTTAGGTTCTGTATCTAGCTAACGTAAATACTCGGAAAATACCGTTCCATCAAGGTATCCGGCCGCAGCGGCGGTGTAAAACCGAACTCGGCATATAGCGCATGCGCGTCGCCGGTGGCCAGCGTCAAGCGTCGCAGCCCCTGCAAACTCGGGTGCTCCAGCACCGCCTTCATCAATTCCCGGGCGTAGCCACGCCCCCGGTACTCCGGAAGCACGAACATATCGACCAGGTTGCCGAAGGTGGCGAAGTCCGTCACCACCCGGCAAAACGCCACCTGGCGGCCATCGACAAAGCCGCCGAAGCATAGCGAGTTGTCAATTGCGCGCTCGACGATGGCACGCGAAATGCCGACCGCCCAGGTCGACTGCTCGCTGAGAAACCGGTAGATCATGGAAATATCGAGTTCCGAACGGTCAGTGCTGATCTGCAAATTAGACATGGCTGTACGCGTAGGTGGGCGAAAAATTTGATTTTACAGTCGATTCACATTGCTGTCGTTACGGCACGCCCGGATCGTGCGCCCCTGTCTTAAAGTCCCGGATTTGTCCGCCCCACTGTTGCCTTGTTTTATAATCTTGCAAAGTAAAGGAACCCCTCACCATGACCGAACAATTCTCCAAGAAAGGCGAAGCCTGGTCGGCGCGCTTTTCCGAA
>CAMLFK010000033.1 GCA_946479255.1 uncultured Oxalobacteraceae bacterium | reverse complement strand
TCGTCACGCTGGCCGGCATGTTCCTGGCGCGCGGCCTGTGCTACCTGATCAGCATTAACACGATCACCATCGAAGACCCGCTGTTCCAGGCCATCTCGCAAAGCAGCTTCGAAGTGTTCGGCGCCTCGATTTCGGCCAGCGCCCTGATCGCCCTCGGCATGCTGGCCCTGGCCATGTACCTGGCCCACTTCACCGCTTTCGGCCGTGGCATCTACGCCATCGGCGGCAACGAACAGTCGGCCCTGATGATGGGCTTGCCGGTGGCGCGTACCAAGATCCTGGTGTACGGTTTTTCCGGTTTCTGCGCATCCCTGGCCGGCGTGCTGTTCTCGTTCTACATGCTGTCGGGCTACGGCCTGCACGCCCAGGGCACCGAACTGGACGCGATCGCCGCGGTGGTCATCGGCGGCACCTTGCTGACCGGCGGCTACGGCTACATCGCCGGTGCGCTGTCCGGCGTGCTGGTGCTGGGCACCATCCAGACCCTGATCGCATTCGACGGCACGCTCAGCTCGTGGTGGACCAAGATCGTGATCGGCGCCTTGCTGTTCGTGTTCTGCGTGGTACAGCGCCTGATGGCGATGGGAGCCGCCCGCCGAAATTAAGTGTTTGTTGTGCACCTGCTGACTTGTACGCCAATACGGTCAGCAGCGCTCCAGAATAATTAAAAATAGAAATACCAACAGGAAAGACACCTCATGATCAAGCAGACCCTATGCGCCACCGCGCTCGCTGCGGCGGCCTTGTGCGCCCAAGCCGGCAACCCACTGTTCAAAGACATCTTCACCGCCGACCCGGCCGCGCTGGTCGACAAGGGCCGCGTCTACCTGTACGTCGGGCAGGACGAAGCCGAAGTGGGCGGTCCTGACTACGTGATGAAAAAATGGCGCGTGTTCTCCACCTGCGACATGCAGAAGTGGACCGACCATGGCTCGCCGCTGGATGTGACGGCCTTCAAATGGGCTGCCAAAGATGCCTGGGCCGCTGATATCGTCAAGCGCAACGGCAAGTACTACTTCTACGCACCGGTGGAGCACTCCGGCGGCAAGGGCAAGGCAATCGGCGTGGCCGTGTCGGATAGCCCGACCGGCCCGTTCAAGGACGCGCGCGGCTCGGCCCTGATCACCAACGACATGACCCTGGAGACCGATATTTCCTGGGATGACATCGACCCGCACGTGTTCGTGGACGACGACGGCCAGGCCTATATCTACTGGGGCAACCGGATCCTCAAGTACGCCAAGCTGAAAAAGAACATGACCGAGCTGGCCGGCCCGATCGTCACCGTGTCGGTCGACCAGTTCACCGAAGCGCCGTACATGCACAAGCACAAGGGTACTTACTACCTGTCGTACTCGCGCCTGTTCCCGGAAGAGATGGTTTACGCGACCAGCAAGAAAGTGACCGGCCCTTGGCACTTCCGCGGCGTGATGATGGACAAAAACGACAATGTGAAGACGATCCATCAGGCGATCATCGAATTTAACAACAAGTCGTATGTTTTCTACCACAACGCCAAGTTGCCGACCGGCGGTGAGTTCCGCCGCTCGGTTGCCGTGGAGGAGCTGCATTACAACCCAGACGGCACCATCAAGCACATTGCCCAGACCGAAGCCGGCCCGGCAGCAAATCCTAGCCTCGGTTGCAAGTGATACCCGGATCGATACTTTTTTAGCTTTATCGATAATGATTGGGGTACCATTTCATGATGGACACACTTAACCCCGGCTGGTTTCTGAAGGCGCGCCTGAAAACGCGCCAGCTGCTGCTGCTGATCGCCCTGGACGATCACCGTAACATCCACCGCGCCGCCGAAGAGCTGCATATGACGCAGCCTGCCGCTTCCAAGCAGATCAAGGATCTCGAAGAGATGCTCGATGTGCGCCTGTTCGAGCGGCTGCCGCGTGGTATGGAACCAACCATGTATGGCGAGACGATGATCCGCCATGCCCGTATGGCATTGACCAGCCTGGCGCTGGCGCACGACGACATCGTCGCCCTCAAGGCCGGCCTGGCCGGCCAGGTCGAGGTCGGCGTGATCATGACCCCGGCCATGGCACTTTTGCCGCGCGCCATCGCCAAGGTCAAGCAGCAGGCCCCAATGCTGCGCATCGGCGCCCACATGGAAGCCAGTAATATCCTGCTCGACCGCCTGCAGCACGGCATGCTCGACTTCATGATCGGCCGCATCCTGGAAAAGGAAAATTCCGCCGGGCTGATCTATGAAGAACTCACCGAAGAACCGGCTTGCGCCGTGGTCAGGGTAGGGCATCCGCTGCTGGCCGCCAAAAAGCTCGAACTCAAGGACATCTCCACCCAGCCCTGGATTTTGCCGCCGCACGGCAGCATCCTGCGCCACCGTTTCGACATGATGTTCCGCCGCGCCGGGCTCGATACCCCGGTCAACGTGGTCGACACCACCGCGCTGCTGCTGATCACGGCGCTGCTGCAAAGCACTGATTCCCTGCATGTGATGCCGCTCGAAGTGGCCAAGTACTACGCCAGCCTCAATGTGCTCAGCATCCTGCCGATTGAACTGCCTTGCAAGATGGACGCTTTCGGCATCATTCGCCAGAAGGACCATTTGCTGTCGCCCGGCGCCGAGCTGCTGCTCAATTGCGTGCGCGCGGCCGCCAAGGACATGTACGCCGACCAACAACCACAGAACTATATGGAAGGACAAGCCGCATGACCGAGCTTCCCCTTGCGCGTCCGCGCGAAACAACCGTTGCGCGTCCGCGCGAAATAACCCTGCGCTTCCTGGCCGAGCCGACCGACGTCAATTTCGGCGGCAAGGTGCACGGCGGCGCCGTGATGAAATGGATCGACCAGGCCGGCTATGCCTGCGCGGTCGGCTGGAGCGGCTACTACTGCGTGACGGTGTACATCGGCGGCATCCGCTTCTATAAGCCCATCTTCATCGGCCAGATCGTCGAGGTCAAAGCCACCGTCGTGCATACCGGTAACTCCAGCATGCACATCGCCATCGACGTCTCCGCCACCGAACCGAAGACCGGCGCGCGCAAGCGCACCACCCGCTGCCTGATCGTGTTTGTCGCGGTCGACGGCGGCGGCGACACCGTGCCGGTGCCGAAATGGCTGCCGGAAAGCGAAGACGACAAGCGTTTCGAGCAGTACGCCATCCACATGGCGGCGCTGCGCAAGCAGCAAGAAGAAGAATTAATTGCCACGGATGGAACACACGCCCCGTAAGGTGCATTTGTAACATTGAGCCTGATTCATTGAGTTTGTTGTTTTTTTGCGAAATAATTGTGGGGTTGACAGGCTATGTTCGGTAACGAACGGATGTCATGTTGGCAATAGGTAATAGTTAAGACCAACCCAGACACAGTTCTGGAGGCCCTATTGACCTACAACCCCAAGCGAGAAAACAACATGAAAATTGCAAAAAAAATCGGCACCCTGAGCGTACTCACTTTGGCAATTCTGGCCGCTTTGCCGGCATCGGCAGCGGAACCCTTCGTCAATCCTGACTGGGCCAACAGCGCCACCTACATCGGCGCCGGCATCGGCCGCACCGAAACCAACATTAAGGCACGCGAAGTAATCAGCGGCCTGAACACCCAGGGCCACATGGTCAACTCCTGGCGCACTGACGAAAAAGACCTGGGCTACAAGCTCTTCATCGGTAAGCAGCTGAACCGCAACTTCGCGATTGAAGGCGGTTTCTTCGACCTGGGCGAATTCAGCTACCGCAGCACCACCTACCAGGGTGGCATCAACAATGCAGAGATGGGCTACCGCGGCGTGTTCGTCGACCTGCTTGGCCAGCTGCCGCTGTCGGAGCGCTTCTCGGTACTGGGCCGTGTTGGTATGAACTACGCCAAGTCCAAGACCCACTTCACCGGCAACCGCCTGTCGGCTGTAACCGATCCACGCCAGGATGACAAGAAGCTCAATCCAAAGGTCGGCCTGGGCCTGGAATACAAATTCACCGAAGCGCTGGCCGTGCGTGCCGAAGCGGAGCGCTATCGCATCGACGACGCGGTCCGCAACAACGGCCACGTGAACATGTTCGGCGTTGCTCTCGTGTACAAGCTGGGCCGTCCAGTCGCCGCTCCTGCACCGGCACCGGCGCCAGCACCGGCACCAGTGCTTGAGGCACCGGCTCCAGCACCGGCACCGGCGCCAGCCCCAGCACCGGCCCCAGTGCCAGTGTCGGAAAAAGTATCGTTTGCCGCTGAAGCCCTGTTCGACTTCGACAAGGCAGTCGTGAAGCCACAAGGCAAGCAAGCCCTGGACGAGCTGCTGAACAAGCTGCAAGGCATGAACACCGAAGTGATGGTTACCGTTGGCCACACCGACTCGATCGGTTCGGACGCCTACAACCAGAAGCTGTCGCTGCGTCGTGCTGAAGCTGTCAAGGCATACATCGTATCGAAGGGTGTTGACGCATCGCGCGTGTACACCGAAGGCAAGGGCGAGAGCCAGCCTGTTGCAGACAACAAGACCGCCGAAGGCCGCGCCAAGAACCGCCGCGTGACCGTCGAAGTGGTTGGCACCCGTACCGTGACCAAGTAATCACGGCAGCACTTCAAGGGTAGTCATGAACCGTCCGGCGCAAACCGGGCGGTTTTTTTTGTGGTTTCGTCGATTGCGGCGCGACTTCCCAACGATAGGGTCAGTGCCCACATTGATATACGAGCTCATCGGTAAACCATTTAAATCGCCATCTGTTCAGTTCGCCAGTGCTAATGCCAGCGGCGCCCATCGATATACCAGCTCATCGGCGGGCAGATTCAAATCGCTCTTAGCTCTGCTCGTCCTATTCCCATAATCCGAGATTCAAATGGCCGCATCCACATCGGCCACAGCAGCCGCATCCCTGGTGTCAGTGCCCACATTGATATACGGACTCATCAACAATTGAAAAACTCCGCTCCTACGCCCTTCAGCATTTGCCGATAATCGCAGCGATCTAAATGCCGTTTTAACTAGATATCTTAGTGATGAGCTCGTATATCAATGTGGGCAGTGACCCCAGGGTTTCGGTGTAGCGGCGAACGGAGCTGTTGGCCGGCTTGCGCTTTAATGGCGCATTGACTTTGGGGAGCTGTCATGAGCAAAAGTAAGGACGCGCCGCAAGGCGCCATCGCGACCGACGCCCGCGCCGGCTTCGTCCAGGTGCGCGGGGCGCGCGAACATAATCTGCAGGATGTCGACGTCGATCTGCCGCGCGAGGACTAACCACCGTGTCGGGCAGCGCCACCGCGCCGAGGGCTTGACTACTTCAGGCGCGCGGCCGGCATTTCGCGGCCGTTCTGGAATAGCGTGAGCTGGTGCACCGCGCCGCCGGCGTCCTTGTCGAAGCGGACCTCGGCATTGACCGCTTCCACCACGAAGCGGTCCCGTGCCACGGGCTTGAGTTCGAAGGCCGGCTGGCCGGTGGCTTGGCCAAAGAACATATCGCCGTTGCGGGTGATGGCGATGACGAAGCCGGGATGCAGCTGATAGTTGCCAAGGTAGGTATCGAGTACTTTGTGCTCGACCGTGACGGCGGGGCGCTCGGGCAGTTCCTTGCCAAGGGCGATGGTGGCGATCCTGATCGCCGCGCTATCCGCCGACAGCTTGCCGCCGTCGGTGTTGGCGAGGAGGGCGACGTAAATTTTGTGCTGCGGCAGGCGCAGCGCGTGGGTCTGGAAGCCGTTGATGCCACCCCCGTGCGCAATCTTCGTGGTGCCGTGCCACTGGTCGACACCGAAGCCATAGCCGTAGTTGGTGGCTTTGCCGTCGGCCAGCACATATGGCGTAAACACCTTCTGCCAGCTGGCGGCGCTGAGCAGTTTGCCGGCGCCAATCGCGGCGTCCCAGCGCGCCAGGTCGTCAACCGTGGAGACCAGCGCACCGGCCGCATACGGCTGGGTCATGCTGAGCGGCGCGGCGGGCGCGAAGCCTTGCGCGGTGTGCGAGTGGCCGAGGGCGCGCGGGCCCTTGCCACGTTCATGGCCTTCGTAGGCCGTGTCAACCATGCCGAGCGGGGTGAAGATGCGCTGCTCCATGAAGCGCGCATACGGCATGCCGCTGACCTTTTCGATGATCGCGCCGAGCAGGAAGTAGCCGGAGTTGTTGTAGCTGAAGCGGGTGCCCGGTTCGAATTCAAGCGGATCGTTCTTGAAGCTGTCGATCATCTGGGCCACCGTCAGGTCGCGCGCGGTCTGCTCGCGAAAGCCGGGGCGGCCGGTGTAGCTGACAATGCCGGAGGTGTGGGTCAGCAGGTGTTCGACCGTGATCTTTTTGCCGCGCGTCGGATAGTCTGGCAGGAAGCGTGTGATGTCGTCGGAAAGCGATAGCTTGCCGCTGTCAAGCAGCAGCATGATGCCGACAGCGGTGAACTGCTTGGTGATCGAACCAAGCCGCAGTACGGTCTCCGGCGTCATCTTCACATGCTTGGCCACGTCGGCCTCGCCGTAGGCTTTGCGCAGCACGGTCTGGCCATCCTTCACCACGATGACGGTGGCGCCTGGCTGGCCGGCCGGGTAGGCGGCGGACAGCAGCTTGTCGATGCGCTCGCTCAGCTCCGGCTGGGTGGCGGCGGCCGGCGCTGCCTGCTGGGCGAGGCCGAGCGGGGCGTGCAGGGCAAGAACAAGGGCGAGGGTGATGCTGCTGAGAGTATGCATGAGCGCTTTCCTGTGAGTAGGTCAGCGCCCATCTTAGGGCGGGGTGAGCAAACGAACAAGCTTGCAGGCAATTTATGCGATGAACTGCGGAAATCCCGGTGCCTTTGCGCCTGGCACCGCCTTGCCGCCAAGCGTCAGCGGATCAGGAACATCGTGGCACTGTCGAGCACGTGGGTTTCGTACAACAGCCAGCTTGCCACACTCGCTACGCCAACATGCAGGGCTGCCCAGGTCATTGGAAATAAGCGCATCATGATGTCCTCCTTCGTTTGGCAGCGGTGGCGAGTCGGTTTTCGATTCGTATGGCTCCATCTTAAATGTGGATCAGTCTGGCAACTATCAGCTGAACGTCCGAGCCGGTGTAGGACGTTGGCTCGACGCCTGCCCATGCTGTGATCCTACGAATGATGTAGGCTGCGTCCTATGGCGAAGCCCTGGTGTGCGCCGTAGAGTGCGGATATGACAACCCATAACCCCACCCTCCTGCACAACGGCACCCGCGCGGTGCGCCGCAATACCATCAAGAAGCTGTTGACCGCGGTGTTTGGCATCGAGCGCTTGCGCGACGGCCAGCAACAAGTGATCGACAGCGTTCTAAACGGCAACGATACCCTGGCCATCATGCCCACCGGCAGCGGCAAATCCCTGTGTTACCAGATACCCGCGCGCATGCTCTCGGGCGTCACCATCGTGGTCTCGCCGCTGATCTCATTAATGAAGGACCAGTTGGAGAAACTGGAGGGGCTGGGCATCAGCGCGGCCCAGGTCAACAGCAGCTTGTCGCGCGAGGAAGAGGAGGCAGCCCTGGCCGGCATCGGCGACGGCAGCATTGAGGTGGTGTTCTGTACGCCCGAGCGCCTGGCGCTGGCGGAATTCCTCGACGTGCTCAAGGACGTCAAGATCGCCCTGGTGGTGATCGACGAGGCGCACTGCATCTCGCAGTGGGGCCACGATTTCCGCCCGGCCTACCTGGAGATGGCGGCCTCGATCGAGGCGCTGGGCAAGCCGGCGTTGCTGGCGCTGACCGCCACGGCGACCGAGGAAGTGGTGGCGGACATCTGCAAGCAGCTTGGCCGCACGCGCATGAAGGTGATCAACACCGGCATCTATCGACCCAATCTGCATTACGGCGTGGTCCAGGTGACCAATAACGGCGAGCGCCATGCGCGTGCGCTGGAGCTGGTGCAGTCGTCAACGGGCACCGGCATCGTCTATGCGGCGACCGTCAAGGCGGCCGAAGAGATGCACCAGATCCTGCAGGAAGCCGGCGAGAGCGTGGCCCTCTACCACGGTAAGCTGGCGGCGGGCGAGCGCAAGGAAAGCCAGGACCTGTTCATGGAGGGTGAACGGCGCGTGATGGTCGCCACCAATGCCTTCGGCATGGGCATCGACAAGAGCGATACCCGCTTCGTGATTCACTTGCAGATCCCGGCCAACCTTGAAGCCTATTATCAGGAATCGGGCCGGGCGGGGCGCGACGGGCTCGATGCCAGCTGCACTTTGCTGTACTTCCAGGACGATAAACGGGTCCAGCAGTTTTTCCTCGTCAAACACTACCCGACCTCCAACGACCTGAAGGCGGTCTACGACAAGGCGGTCGAGTTAATGGTGGAGGGGCCGGTCACCAGCGACACGCTGGCCGACGCCATCGACGAGCTGCCTTCCAGTAAGCTGAAGATCTGCCTCAAACTGCTCAAAGACGGCAAGCTGCTGCGCCAGAACCGCAAGCTGGAGTACCGCGAGACCGCCACAACCCCGACCGCGGCGCTGTACGAGCGCCTGGCCAGTATCTACGCCGACAAGCAGGAACGCGACCGCGAGGCGCTTGAGCAGATGGTGGGGTATGCGGTGAGCGGCTTTTGCCGCTGGAAGGTGCTGCTCGATTACTTTGGCGACGAGGTCGAGGGCTTCGAGAAGTGCTGCCGCTGCGATAATTGCCTCAATCCGCCGCAGGTGGCCGAAGCCGATATCGAGATCCGCGACGACGAATTCGAGCCCGAGGAAGACGGCGACGCGGCGCCGGCTTTCGAGCCCGGCGCCAAGGTCCGGGTGCCCAAGTTCGATGTCGGCACCGTGCAGTCGGTGGCGGGCGACCAGGTCACCATCGAGTTCCCGGAACACGGCGTCAAGACCTTCCTGGCCGGCTTCGTGTCGCCTGCATAATCAAGGAGGAGCGGCGATGAGCGACATGGTGGCAGTGCGCAAGGAAGGCCTGTACTGCGTGCCGGGCGACTTCTACATCGACCCATGGCGTCCTGTGGCGCGCGCGGTGATCACCCATGCGCATGGCGATCATGCGCGGGCCGGCCACGGCCACTACCTGTCGGCCGCATCCGGCGTGAACATCCTGCGCTCGCGCCTGGGCGAGATCCACATCGACGGCATCGAGTACGGCAGCCGCATCACCCACAACGGCGTGACCATCTCGCTCCATCCGGCCGGGCATGTGCTGGGCTCGGCCCAGGTGCGCATGGAGCACCGGGGCGAAGTGTGGGTGGCGTCGGGCGACTACAAGGTCGAGCCGGATGCCACCTGCGCGCCGTTCGAGCCGGTGCGCTGCGATACCTTCATCACCGAGTCGACCTTCGGGCTGCCGATCTACCGTTGGGCGCCGCAGCAGAGCATCTTCGACGACATCAACGCCTGGTGGCGCAAGAACGCCGGCGAGGGCCGCGCCAGCGTGGTGTTCGCGTATGCCTTCGGCAAGGCGCAGCGCATCCTGTCCGGGCTGGACCCGTCGATCGGTACCATCATCTGCCACGGCGCGGCCGAGCCGCTCAACCGGGTCTACCGCGAAGGCGGCGTCAAGCTGCCGCCCACCGTGATGGTGACGGAAGTGGAGAAGGCGGCGATCCGCCGTTCGATCGTGATCGCGCCGCCGTCGGCGGCCGGCTCGACCTGGATGCGCCGCTTCGGCGACTACAGCGACGCCTTCGCCAGCGGCTGGATGCAGCTGCGCGGGGCGCGCCGGCGGCGCGGCGTGGATCGCGGGTTTGTGTTGTCCGACCATGCCGACTGGCCGGGCCTGATGAGCGCAATCCGCGCCACCGAGGCGCCGCGCGTGATCGTCACCCACGGCTCGATTCCGGTCCTGGTGCGCTGGCTGCGCCAGGTCGGGCTGGAGGCGTCCGGCTTCGACACCGAGTATGGCGACGAAGACGAAGCGCTCACGCCGCCAGTTGTTGCCGAAACACTAGCCGATTGAGCCCGGACCAGCACAAACGCACTTGTTTGAAAGAAAAAAGTATTGCTCGATTGCGGCTGGTGATAGCATAGGTCCAGTTCTGCCGCCCGCGCGGCTGCCAGCCGGCCCTGCCCCCGCCGCTGATGCATTCCTGTCATGGTGCAGCCTGCTGTGCTGACTTGACAATCTTTCCAGGCCCCACATCCGCCTTTCGTTCCCGATTGGACCGTGATGAAGCGCCATTTCACCATCATTATTCTTGCTGCATGCCTGCTCGGCGCCGCTGCCGCCGCCGCCGTGCGCGCCAGCCGCGTGATCGAGTGAGAGTGAAAAAGTCATGACCCTGACCCGACAAACTACGCTGCTGGCCTGGCTGGCCGCGCTGGCGGTGGCCGCGGTGCTGGCCGCCAGCGGCCTGGCGATCCGTGAAGTGCATCAACAGACCCGCGAAAGCGAATGGGCCGAATCGACCGCCGAAGGGGTCAACCAGCTCCGCTACCTGATCATGGAGACCGCGCTGTACCGCGAGCCGCGCGCGGCCGGGCAGTGGCGCGCGCGCATGGAGAGCTTCCGCCGCGCGTTGCCGGCCCAGCATTACAGCAGCGCGCGAGAGAATGCCTTGCTCACGCGCGAACGCGAAAACCTGTCGATCCTGGCCCGCCAGTACGCGCGCCTGGCCGCTTCCAGCGGCAACGATCAAGTCACCACTGCCAGCGTCAGCATGCTGTTCTTGACCAGCCAGGAGATGATCGACGATGCCGCCCAGCTGACTCACGAGAATCGCCTGGACCTGCAGCGCGCCCAGGCGCGCGCGGCGTGGGTGGTGCTGGGCAGCGTGGTGCTGCTGGCCGGGCTGATCGTGGCCTGCTTCGTGATCATCCGGCGCCTGCGTCTGCGCAAAGACAATGAGCTTGGACAGCTGGGCCACAGCTTCGACCGCATGACCGCGCAGCTGGAGGAATCGCACGCGCGCATGCAGGCCGAGAACGCGGAACGGCGCCGCGCGCAGGAGGCGCTCGAACTGACCATCGACCAGCTGGCCGCCAAACGCAGCGAATTGACGCGCGCCCAGGGCGACCTGCAGTCGATCATCGACCATACGCCGGCGCTGGTGGTGTACTGGGACCGCGAACTGCGCAACCGCTTCGCCAACCGCGCTTACCAGGACTGGTTCGGCCTGGCGCCGGAGCAAATCCGCGGCATGCACGTCCGCGACGTGATCGGGGCCGAACGCTACGCCAGCATCGAACCGGCGCTGCAGTCTGTCTTGCGCGGCAACAGCGAGATGTTCGAACAGGTGGTGCGCTTCGAGGACGGCGTCACGCGCGACATGCTGCTGTCTTACGTGCCCGACATCCAGCACGGCCAGGTGCAGGGCTTCTATGGCTTCATCAGCGACATCAGCCAGCTCAAGCTGGCCCAGGCCGGCCAGGCCCAGGCGCTGGCGCGCCTGCAGGCCATCTTCGACGCGGCGATCGACTTCGCCATCATCAGCACCAGCCTGGATGGCACCATCGAACTGTTTTCCCGCGGGGCCGAACGGCTGCTCGGCTACCGCGCCAGTGAGGTGATCGGCCACGCCAACCTGGCGCGCTTCCACCGCCCCGAGGAAGTCGAGGCGCTTGGGCGCGCGCTGTCGGAGCAGTACGGGCGCACCATCGCCGGCTTCGACGTGTTCGTGGAAGGGGCTCGCCACGGCCAGTCTGAAAGCCGCGACTGGACCTATGTGCGGCGCGACGGCTTCGAGGTTGAGGTCAGCCTGACCGTGACGGCGCTGCGCAACGGCGCCGGCGAGCCGGCCGGTTTTCTCGGCGTGGCCAAGGACATCGGCCGTGACCGGGCGATCCTGCGCGCGCTGGCGATGGCGCGCGACGAGGCGGAGGCGGGCAGCCGCGCCAAGACCGATTTCCTGGCCAATATCAGCCATGAGATCCGCACGCCGATGAACGCCATCCTGGGCCTGTTGCAGATGCTGAGCCAGACCGCGCTCGACGAGCGCCAGCGCGGCTATGCCGACAATACCCAGGCGGCGGCCCGGTCGCTGCTGCGCCTGCTGAACGACATCCTGGATTTCTCCAAAGTCGATGCCGGCAAGATGAAGCTGGAGTTCGCTCCCTTCGGCCTGGCTTCGATCACCAGCGAGCTGTCGGCGTTGGCCGCCTCGCTGGCGGCCGGGCGCGAGCTGGCGCTGCGCTTCACGCTCGACCCTGGCGTGCCGCCGGTGGTCATGGGCGACGCGCTGCGCCTGCGCCAGGTGCTGCTGAACCTGATCGGCAATGCCATCAAATTCACCCCGCGCGGTGAAGTGAGCCTGGACATCCGCATGAATGGCACAGCGATCGAGTTCTCGGTGCAGGACACCGGCATCGGCATCGCGCCCGAGCAGATGGCCACGATCTTCGACGCCTTCAGCCAGGCCGAGGCCAGCACCACGCGGCGTTTTGGCGGCACCGGGCTGGGCCTGGCGATCAGCCAGGGCCTGGTGCAGCTGATGGGCGCCACACTGGGAGTGTCCAGCATCGAGGGGGCCGGCAGCCGCTTCTCGTTTGCGCTGGCGATGCCGGCCGCGCCGCTCGCCGAACGGCGCGTGGCGCGGCCGGCGGCCGCGCGCCTGGCCGGCCTGCGTTTGCTGGTGGTGGACGACAATGAACTCAACCGCCAGGTGGCCGAGGCCTTGCTCAGTATCGAAGGAGCCGAGGTGGTGCTGGCCGAGGGCGGCATGCGGGCTTTGCAGATCCTGCGCCAGGGCGCGGCGCGTATCGACCTGGTGCTGATGGACGTGCAGATGCCCGGTATGGACGGCCACCAGGCCACCCGGGCGATCCGCGCCGCCCCCCAGCTGGCGCAGCTGCCGGTGGTCGCCATGACGGCCAACGCCATGGCGGGCGACCGCGAAGCCTGCCTGGCGGCCGGCATGCACGACTACATCGAAAAGCCGATCGACGTCGACGTGCTGGTCGATACCGTGCTGCGCCACAGCCGCGGCAGCGCCTGCCGCCAGACGGAGCGCCGGATGGAGCCACCCGCCGGCGCGGTGCGCGCCTTGCACCGGCTGGGTGGCAGCGAGGAACTGTTCATCAGTGTCGGGCGCAACTACCCACCGGATGCGCGTGCCCTGGCGGCCGAACTGGACACGATGCTGGAACAAGGCGATGCTGCGCGCGCGGCCAGGCTGTGCCACGGCTTGCGCGGGGCGGCCGGCACCGTCGGCGCCGATGCTTTAGTGGCTTTCCTTGCCGGGCTTGAAGCGAAGTTAAAGCGCGATGGCGCCACGCTCGCCATCAGCCACGAGCGCGCCAGCCTGGCGACGCTGGTCGAGGCCAGCGTCGACGAGCTTACGCAAGCGTGCGCGGCGCTGGAGGCGCGCCGCGTTATCCTTGTCCCCTGACCGAAGGGATACCAGATTTAAGGATCAAGGAACACGTGCATGCGTGAATTCGCGCGCCTTTACGCCGAACTCGACGAAACCACTGCCACCAAGCGCAAGCTCGACGCGTTGCAGCAGTACTTCGCCAGCGCTGCGCCCGAGAACGCGGCCTGGGCGGTGTATTTCCTCGCCGGCGGCAAGCCGCGCCAGGCGGTACCAATCAAGCTGCTGCGCCAGTACGCCATCGAATACGCGCAGCTCGACGAGTGGCTGTTCGACGAGTGCTATAACGCGGTGGGCGACACGGCCGAAACCATCGCCCACATCCTGCCGCCGCCCCAGCACCACAGCGACGTCGGCCTGGCCGAATGGATGCAAGAGCGGATCGGCCCCTTGCGCGGGGCCGATCCGGCCGCCATCCGCGCAGCCCTGTTTACTTTTTGGAATGAGCTCGACTGGCGCGAACGCTTTTTGCTGACCAAGCTGATTGGCGGCGCCTTCCGCGTGGGCGTCTCGCGCCTGCTGGTCACGCGCGCGCTGGCGGCCATCGCGGCGGTCGACAGCCAGCTGATCGCCCAGCGCCTGATGGGCTGGACCGACGGCACGGTACGCCCGACCGCGGCCGGCTTCCTGCAGCTGATCGCCGCCCAGACCGATGACGAACACAAGCTGCGCGGCGGCCAGCCCTATCCGTTTTTTCTGGCGCACCAGTTGCAGGGCGAACCGGCCGAACTGGGCCCCCTGTCGGACTGGCAGGTGGAGTGGAAGTACGACGGCATCCGCGCCCAGCTGGTGCGGCGCGGCGGCCAGAACTACCTGTGGTCGCGCGGCGAGGACCTGATCACCGAGCGCTTCCCCGAACTGGCGGCGCTGGTCCTGCCCGAAGGAACCGTGATCGACGGCGAGGTGCTGATCTGGACCGGGTACGACATCCCGGCGCCGTTCGCCGACCTGCAAAAACGCATCGGCCGCAAGAGCTTAACAAGCAAGCTGCTGGCCGAACTGCCGGCGGTGATCGTGGCCTACGATGTGCTGGAGGAGACCGGCGTCGACCTGCGCGCGCTGCCCCAGCACGAGCGGCGCCACCTGCTCGAAGCGCTGGTGGCCGGCATCGGCAAACCCCAGCTGCGCATCTCGCCGCTGGTACAGGCCGACAGCTGGCAGCAGTTGGCCGCCATCCGCACCGAGTCGCGCGCCCGAGGTGTGGAGGGAATGATGGTCAAGGCCAGAAGCGCGCAGTACGGCGTGGGCCGCACCAAGAACGTCGGCACCTGGTGGAAGTGGAAGATCGATCCCTACACCATCGATGCGGTGCTGCTGTATGCCCAGCCCGGGTCGGGCCGGCGCGCTTCGCTCTATACCGACTACACCTTCGCGGTATGGGATACGGATGCGGCCGGCGAGCGCCGCCTGGTGCCCTTCGCCAAAGCGTATTCGGGCCTGACCGACGCCGAGATCGCGGTGGTGGACAACATCATCCGCAAGACCACCATCGAGAAGTTTGGGCCGGTGCGATCGCTGCGTCCGACCATGGTGTTCGAGATCGGTTTCGAAGGAATCGCCTTATCGACCCGCCACAAGGCCGGCATTGCGGTGCGCTTTCCGCGCATATTGCGCAAGCGCGACGATAAAACCATCGAGGACGCCGACACGCTCGATACCCTCAAGGGCCTGCTGGCCGCCGCAGGCGCATGAGCAAAAACATGATCGCAAAGCAGGTCGACGAGTGGTTCGCCGCGCGCGGCTGGAAGGTATTCCCGTTCCAGAAGGCGGTGTGGAAAGCCGCGCTGGCCGGGCAATCGGGCCTGCTGCACGCGAACACCGGCGCCGGCAAGACCTACGCGGTATGGCTGGCGGCGCTACAGCGCGGGCAACTGGTCCAGCAAAAGAAAAAGGCCGGCCTGCGCGTGCTGTGGATTACGCCCATGCGCGCCCTGGCGGCCGACACCCAGCGCGCGCTGGAAGAGTCGAGCGCGGTCCTGGCACCAGGCTGGAGCATCGGCGCGCGCACCGGCGACACCTCGTCGGCCGAGCGCGCGCGCCAGTCGCGCGGCCTGCCGACCACGTTGATCACCACGCCCGAGAGCCTGTCGCTCCTGATCAGCCACGCGCAGGCGCAGGCCCAGTTCGCGTCGCTCGACATGATCATCATCGACGAGTGGCACGAACTGATGGGCAGCAAACGCGGGGTGCAGGTGCAGCTGGCGCTGGCGCGCCTGCGCCAGTGGCAGCCGGCGCTGGTGGTGTGGGGCCTGTCGGCCACCATGGGCAAGCTGGAGCAGGCGCGCGAAGTGCTGCTGGGCGGCGCGCCCGGGGTGCTGGTGGAGGGCGACCTGCGCAAGGAGATCCTGGTCGATTCGCTCATTCCCGCCAACGTCTCGCGCTTTCCTTGGGGTGGCCATCTGGGCATCGCCATGCTCCAGCCTGTGATCGAAGAGATCGAGAAATTTAATGCCACGCTGGTGTTTACCAACACGCGTTCGCAGTCGGAGCTGTGGTATCAGAACATCCTCGAAGCGCGGCCCGACTGGGCCGGCGTGATCGCGCTGCACCATGGTTCGCTCGACCGCGAGGTACGCGAGTGGGTGGAGCTGGGTCTGAAGAAGGGTGAACTGAAAGCGGTGATCTGCACGTCCAGCCTGGACCTGGGCGTGGACTTCCTGCCGGTCGAGCGGGTGCTGCAGATCGGCAGTGCCAAGGGCATCGCGCGCTTGCTGCAGCGGGCCGGGCGCAGCGGCCACGCGCCGGGACGCGTGTCGCGCGTGACGCTGGTGCCGACCAACAGCCTGGAACTGCTGGAGGCGGCCGGCGCCAAACAGGCTGTAGCTGCCCGCCGCATCGAAGCGCGCCTGGTGCCCAACAAGCCTTTCGACGTGCTGGTGCAGCACCTGGTGACGGTGGCGCTGGGCGGCGGTTTTCGTGCGCAGCCGATGTTCGATGAAGTGCGCAGCGCCTGGTCGTACCGCCACCTGAGTGAAGAGGAGTGGCAGTGGGCGCTCGATTTTGTCGCGCGCGGCGGCCAGAGCCTGATTGCCTATCCCGAGTACCAGCGTGTGGTGCCGGACGAGGAGGGCGTGTACCGCGTGCCCAATGTGGCGCTGGGCCGGCGCCACCGCATGGGCATCGGCACCATCGTGTCCGATTCGAGCATGCAGGTGAAGTATATGAGCGGCGGGCGCATCGGCACGGTGGAGGAATCGTTCATCTCGCGCTTGAAAGCCGGCGACCATTTCCTGTTTGGCGGACGCATCCTGGAGTTCGTGCGGGTCAATGAGATGACCGCTTTTGTGAAGCGCGCCACCGGTGCGCGCGGCGCGGTGACACGCTGGCAGGGTGCCAAGATGCCGATGTCTTCGGAGCTGGCGCATGCCGCGCTGGAGCAGCTGCGACTGGCGGCGCAAGGCCGCTTTGAGGGGCCGGAGATGAAGGCCCTGGAGCCGCTGCTGGAAATCCAGCAGCGCTGGTCTGCGCTGCCGACCATCGACACCCTGGTCGTCGAAAGCATGAAAAGCCGCGAAGGCTTCCACCTGTTCGTGTACCCCTTCGCCGGGCGCTCGGTGCATATGGGCCTGGCCTCGCTGTTTGCTTACCGTATCGGGCGCCAGCAGCCGATCACTTTTTCCATCGCGATCAACGATTACGGCTTCGAGCTGCTGTCGGCCGAAGCGGTCGACTGGAAAAAGGTGTTCGCCGCGCCGGCCGGTGCCGACGTGGGCCTGTTCACCACCGGCCACCTGCTTGAAGATGTGCTGGACAGCCTGAACGCCACCCAGCTGTCGCAGCAGCGCTTTCGCGAAGTGGCGCGCATCGCCGGGCTGGTATTCCAGGGCTACCCCGGCCAGCCGAAGAGCACCCGCCAGGTGCAGGCTTCGTCGTCGCTGTTCTTCGAAGTGTTCCGCAAACACGACAGCGGCAACCTGCTGCTCACGCAAGCGCAGCGCGAAGTGATGGAGCAGGAGCTGGAGCTGACGCGCCTGCGCGATACCTTGACCGAACTGCATGGCCGCGCGGTGGCATATCGCGAAGTGCCGCGCGCCACGCCCTTCGGCTTTGCGCTGATGGTCGAGCGCTTCCGCGAAAAGCTCACCACCGAAAAGCTGTCGGACCGGGTCAGCCGCATCCTGCGCGAACTTGAGAAAGCGGCCACTCCATGGAGTGGCCCACCATGAGCGGCTTGGAGCTGGAACTGGCCGGCGAAGCCGTCCTTCTGCTGGGTGAAAAGGCCCTGTACTGGCCGCGCGAGCGCATGCTCGTCATCGCCGACATCCACTTCGGCAAAGCGGCGGCCTTCCGGGCGCTGGGCGTGCCGGTGCCGCGTGGGACCACTACCGAGAACCTCGACCGGCTCGACGCGCTGATGGCGCTGCACCCGGTCGAGCGCATCCTGTTCCTGGGCGACTTTCTGCATGCGCGCGCGGCGCATGCCACCGCCACGCTGGCCGCGATGCTGGCCTGGCGCCTGCGCCACCCGGGGCTCGAACTGCTGCTGGTGCGCGGGAACCACGACCGCCACGCGGGCGACCCGGCCGCGGCACTCGGCATGACCATCGTCGACGAGCCCTATGACGTGGCGCCGTTCTCCTTCTGCCACCATCCCGACATCGCCGCGGATGGTTATGTAATGGCCGGGCATGTGCATCCGGTGTATGTGCTGTCGACCCGGGTCGACTCGCTGCGCCTGCCGTGCTTCCTGGTTGGCCCCACGCGCATGATCCTGCCATCGTTCGGGGCTTTTACGGGTGGTTACGTGATCACACCGGAGAGCGGGGAACGGGTGTTTGTCACGACCGGAGACGCCGTGCACTGCGTACGCTAACGCACGGACGCACGCATGGGCCGGGCGTACCTTGAGAACCATAAGCGAACAATAACTCAAGGAGAGCATCATCGATACCAAACGCATACTCATGAAGGGACTCATGGCGGCATTGCCCCTGATGTCCATGACCATGGCCGGCGTGCCCGCACAGGCCCAGGAGTCCGGCGCCCGCGCCAGCTCCTACAATCCAGTGATCCGCGGCTTCGACGTGGCGGAAGTGCGCAAGCTGAAGCCCGGCGTCGAACTTAACTTCAGCCTGTACGGCACCCCGGGCGGGCGCGCCACGCTCAACATCGAGGGCGCGCGCCGTAACCTGACCCTGAGCGAAACCGATCCGGGCGTCTACGAGGGAACGTATACATTAGGCGCGCGTGACCGTATCAAGGGCGACAGCGCGGTGACGGCCAATCTGCGGGTCGGAAATATGGTGACCAGCGGCGTGCTGAGCGAATCCCTGCTGCGCAGCGCCGGCACCCATAACCAGTCCGGCCAACGCGCGGCCCAGGTGGCCGCAGCCGGCACCCCGCGCATCGAACGCTTCGACGTGCAGGCCAACGACGACCTGGCGCCGGGCGGCGACCTGGTGTTTTCGGTCTACGGCACGCCGGGCGCCAAGGTGGACATGGCGATCAAGGGCGCGCGCGGCGTTTTCTTCCTGCCCGAAGTGAGTCCGGGCGAATATAGCGGCTCTTACACGATCCGCCGCGCCGACCGCATCACGTCCAACAGCGTGGTGACGGCCAACATGCGCATCGGAAACCGCGTTGCCACCGCTACTCTCGGCAAACCGCTGATGGTGGCGGGTCAAGCGGCCGCCAGCCGCGACGTTCGCTATTGCAGCAATTGCGCAACGGTCGAGGCGGTCAATGTGGTGGAAGTCAATGGCGAAGGCAACTACCTCGGCGCAATCGGCGGGGGCGTGGTCGGTGGCTTGCTGGGCAGCCAGGTTGGCAGCGGTAGCGGCAAGACTGCCGCGCAAGTTGCCGGTGCCGTCGGCGGCGCTTACGCCGGACGCAACATCCAGCGTGCCGCGCGCCGCACCCAGCATTATGAAGTGGTGGTGCGTTACACCAACGGCGGCAACCAGACCCTGACGTATGAAAACGATCCAGGCTTGCGGGTTGGCGAGCGTGTCAAAGTCAACAATGGCGTGCTGGAACGCGATGGTAGGCAGTAGTCAGCTCGGCTAGTATAAAAAAACGGCGCCTGCAGGCGCCGTTTTTTCGTTCACAACTGCTCGAATCAAGCGGTCGTCGTGGCAAGTGCCTGGTCGGTGCCGGCCTGGCCCGCCTCGGCGAGTTTCTTCGCGGCTGCCTTGGTACGCGAACGCGACGGTGGCAGGCGGCGCAGGGTCTTGAGCGCATCGGCATCTTTGATGCCGATGGTGCGCTGGTCGACGGTGATGAGCCCGATTTCGTTGAAAGCCGACAAGGTGCGGCTGACGGTTTCCAGGGTCAGGCCCAGGTAGCTGCCGATTTCGTGGCGGGTCATGCGCAGGTTAAACAGTTTGCTGGAGTAACCCATGGCGGCGAAGCGGTCGGCCAGGGTGACCAGGAAACGTGCCACCCGTGCTTCGGCGGACAGGGCGCCCAGCATGCCGATCATGGCTTGCTCGCGGACCAGTTCGCGGCTCATGACGCCGTACATGACGTTTTCTAGTTCCATGTGGACACGGCCCAGCGCGGTCAGCTTCTTGAACGGCAGCAGGATCAGGTCGCAGTCGGACAGGGCCACGGCTTCGGAAGCGTAGTGGCGGGTGTGAATGCCATCCACGCCCAGCATGTCGCCCTTCATTGGGAAGCTCAGCACCTGCTCGTTACCGAATTCGTCGATGAGCACGGTTTTGAGGAAACCGGAGTTGACGATGTACAGGGTGTCGAAGGCCTGGCCAATGGTATGGACGCGCTGGCCGGTCTTGAATTGCACGTGCTGGAACAGCAGTTCTTCGGAATTGACGGATACCGCGGCCGTGATATGCAGCAGGTCGCAAACTTCTTTCAGGTTGGACCACAGGCGGCCTTGACGTTGGCGGCCTGCTTCCGATGGTGAGGAATGCATGGTCGACGATGGATTGTTGCGCGGTTCGTTTGGCGTGGACAGCATGCTCATCTCCGGTTGAGAAAACTCATGGTTTCAGCTGTTGCCAGGCGCCGGGCATAGCGCTGGACAGCTCGTTGGCTTCACCAACCGGTAGATAAATGAACCGTGGAAAGCCGAATCGATGGATTTAGTATGCCAACACGAGTTCGGCATTGATATCAGCGATGGCTGAATATGGCGGTAGGATAGGGCGCAGCATCGTAGGAAAACTCCTACCAATAAGCAGCGCTGTCATAGGGGGATTGGGGAAGGGGGATGTCACGGCAGGCAATCTGCACGAAGGGTACTGAATCGGCTTGCTTGACCCGGCTCCGCACGAAAGTGTGGCGCCGCGGTCTAAAACTTTTTGTAACTCCCGCCGTTGCCAAACGGCGGCAGACCAAGCGTACAGACTGCGCTCAGGTCTTGAACGGCGACAGCAATCGATGGGCAACGGCGTATTGCACCATTTCCGACAAGGAAGTCATTCCCATCTTTTGCATGATGCGGGTCTTGTGGGTACTCACGGTTTTCACCGACAAATGCAGGCTGTTGGCGATCTCGGTAATCGACTTGCCGCCCACAAGCAGCGAAAACACCTCGAATTCCCTGTCCGATAGTTGCTTATGAAGCAACTGCTCGTTCGGCGTCATGATGTTCAGGGCCAGCTGCTCGGCCACTTCGGTACTAATATAGGGTCGCCCCGACGCCACTTTGCGGATCGCACCGACCAGCTGGGTACCGGCGCTCTCCTTGGTCAGGTAGCCCTGGGCGCCGGCCCGGATCGCCCGCACCGCGTACTGCTCTTCTTCATGCATGGTGAGAATGAGGATGGCCAGCTTGGGCGACTCGCTGCGGATCTGGCGGATCAGGTCGACCCCGCTGCGGCCGGGCATCGACAGGTCCAGGAGCAGCAGGTCGAAGCCGCCCTGGCGCACATGCGACAGTACTTCAAAACCGTTGATCGCCTCGCCGACGATATCGATGTCGAGGGCGCCGTCGAGGATGCGCTTGAGTCCTTCGCGCATGATGGTGTGGTCGTCGGCAATGACAATACGTATCATAAATTGAAATCCAGCAGGTGAACAAATCCGACGAAAAGTGCCGGTCGCCCGAATGAGCGCGCACACAGCGTAAGCCCAAATTGCAATTCGCGCAATGTTGAGAGGGTTAGTCTTCAGGCTCCTGAATCAGCCGGTGAACCAGTACTGGCTTGTTTGTATGCGATAACACCTTGTTGGTAACGCTTCCTAGCAGCAATTGCCCCCATCCGCTGCGTCCGTGCGATCCCATGAAAATTAAATCACACTGTTGTTCTTCAGCAACATCTACGATCTTTTTGGCAGCATTGGCGGCGTAGGCGGTCATCGTGCGGGCCGGCACGCCAAGGCTGGCGGCCTTGGCGGCGATGCTGGAGAGGTGTTCGCCGCCGATGCGCTGCATCTGCGCCATATATTCTTCTTCGCTGGGGTAGGAGGGCGGGATGATCTCGACGTAGACCGGATACTGGTACTCCGGTGCAACATACAGCGCCAGGATTTCGGCCCCCATCTGTTTGGCGAACTTCACCCCGGCACACGCGGTATGGTTCGATACGGCCGAACCATCGGTAGTAATCAGAATTTTCCGATACATGGTGATTTCCTCCCACAATGGATTCATTCTCCATTGTAGTTCGCGTGCTGACTATTGTTAGGACGCAAAGGCTTGATCTTGCTCAAATGACCTTGTCGTCGCAGCGCAATATTTATTGCTGACAAGGATATTTTTCGGCGCTGCTCCGATGGTAAGATAGCAAAAAACAACACTTCCTGAGGTATCGGGTGCGATAAAGACA
Organism: uncultured Oxalobacteraceae bacterium; assembly: GCA_946479255.1. The sequence goes on along the minus strand of CAMLFK010000033.1, from coordinate 6,294 downwards.
CGTTTTGATTGTCGGGTCTACAAGTTTCATACGCGAAATCAACACAGCTATCGGTCTGTGATTTACCGCAGGCCATTCCCGCTGCTAAACTCGCGTAATCACGGCGATGTTGCCGCCAATCATGCTCTGCCCCAAACTCGCACAGCACCTACCGAATTCAAGCAATTTAACATTGCCAGGTTTAACAATTATGGAGAAGCAGGGACTATGACCGACGCCGCTGATGATTTCGACGCCCTATTCGATGAAGTGTCCGCGCAGCGCACCAGTGCACCAGCCGCCCCGGCTGCGCCTGCCCCCGCTCCCGCCAGCGCGGATGAAGACGATATGGATGCCTTGTTCGAGCAGGTAGCCGCCGCATCGGCGCCCGCGCCGGCGAGTGCGCCTGCGCCGGTGGCCGCCGCGCCGGCGCCTGTCGACGCCGCACCAGCCGCCAGCGAGGCGGAGCATGAAAAGAGCGACAACCCGATGTTCGAACGCCTGGGCGGCATCGTGCGCCTGCTGCACGATTCGCTGCGCGAACTGGGCTACGACAAGGCGCTGACCGAAGCGTCCTCGCAGATTAACGACGCCCAGGACCGCCTGGAATACGTCGCCAGCCTGACCGAGCAGGCCGCCAACAAGGTATTGAACACGCTCGACGAGGGCATGCCGGCGCAAGACGTGCTGAGCAAGAAGGCCAAGGAAATGGAAACCCGCTGGAGCAATCTGTTCGCGGGTAAGCTCTCCATCGACGACTTCAAGGCCCTGGCCGGCGACTCGAAGGGCTTTGCCCAGGCCGTGTCCGAAGCGACCGAAGCGGAAAAAGCCCGCCTGCTGGAAATCATGATGGCCCAGGACTTCCAGGACATCACCGGCCAGCTGATCAAGAAGGTCGTGATCATCACCAAGACCGTCGAACACGAGCTGGCCGAACTGCTGCGCGACAATGCGCCGCCGTCGGTACGCGAAAAACTGGCGGCCAAGCCGGCGGCACTCATGTCGGGCCCGGCATTGCCGTCGGTGGCGCTCGATCAAGACAATGTTGACGACCTTCTTGCCGATCTGGGATTCTAATGGACGATATGCTCAAGGATTTCGTCGTCGAGGCGATGGATCTTGCAGTCAACGTTGAAGAGCACCTACTCTGTCTCGAGCGCGACCCGAACAACAAGGAAACACTGAACGCGGTGTTCCGTTCGTTCCACACGATCAAGGGCGGTGCGGGTTTCATGAACCTGCCGGCCCTGGTTGCGGCCTGCCACCTGACCGAGAACCTGTTCGACGCCTTGCGTACCGGCGCCGCGCCGGTCACGCCGCTGGCCATCGAAGCGGCGCTGCAAGCGTCCGGTTTCGTCGCCGACCAGCTCACTGACCTGAACAACGGCGCCGCGCCGGAACAGCTGGCGTCCATGCCCGACACGCTCGAACGCATCCTGGTCGATGCCATCGAAGGCAAGGGCAATTCCGCGCCGGCTCCTGCTGCCGCTCCTGTCGCTGCGCCAGCAGCCGCACCGGCTCCGGCCGCCGCACCAGCACCAGTGGCCGTGGCGGCCGCGCCAAGTGCCGATGGCCTGGACTGGGAAGCCATGTTCATGGCCGTCACCCCGGCCGGTAGCTATACTCCCGCCGCTGCACCCGCAGCCGCGCCTGTAGCAGCCGCCGCTCCGGTGGCGGCAGCGGTCGCCGAAGCCGCCGCGGCGGCCAAGGCGGGCTGGGACGGCAACGAGCGCCGTGAAGAGAAGGTGCAGGAATTCCGCGCCGCCTCCGCGCCCGCCAAGGAAGACAGCATCCGCGTCGACGCCGTCAAGCTCGACGCGCTGCTCGAAGTGGCCGGCGAATCGGTGCAGGCCGCCAACCAGGCCGCCGTGCTGCTCGAACGCCTGGCCCAGTTCAAGTTCGAAGGCCAGGCCGCCACCCTGATGGCGACCCTGACCGAAACCCTGGAGCGCGCCTCACGTTATTCGGCCGAACTGCAGCGCGCCACGCTGGCGACCCGCATGCAGCCGGTCGGCCGCCTGTTCCAGAAATTCCCGCGCCTGGTGCGCGAGCTGGCCAAGGACCTCGGCAAGGACGTCGAGCTGACCATCGAAGGCGCCGAGACGGAAGTCGACCGCGTGGTGGTGGACAGCCTGTACGATCCACTGGTGCACATGCTGCGCAACGCGCTCGATCACGGCGTCGAATCGCCGGCCGACCGTACCGCCGCCGGCAAGCCGGCCAAGGCTTACATCTCGCTCAAGGCCTGGCAGGAAGCCAACAGCGTCATGATCGTGCTGCAGGACGACGGCAAGGGCATGGACCCGGCGGCACTGCGCCGCAAGGCCATGCAGAAGGGCCTGATCAACGAAAACCAGGCGCAGTCCGACGAAGAAGCCTACCAGCTGGTGTTTCTGCCGGGCTTCTCGACCAAGGAAGTGGCGTCTTCGGTCTCCGGCCGCGGCGTCGGCATGGACGTGGTCAAGACCGCGGTGGAAAAGAATCGTGGCGCGATCCACATCGATTCCTCGCTCGGCCACGGCACCAAGTTCGCGATCCGCCTGCCGATCGAACTGTCGATCGTGCCGACCATGCTGGTGTCGACCTCCGGCGCCGCGCTGGCCCTGCCGATGGCGGTGGTGCAGCGTGTCGTGGAACTGCCGGACACCTTCATGAACGTCGGCGGCGCGCCGGTGCTTAAGGACCAGGGCCGTCCGCTGCCGGTGCGCTCGCTGGCCGGCGCGCTTGGCTACGAGCCATGCTCGGAAAAAGTCGGCATCGTGGTCGCCGCGCCGCAGCCTTATATATTGGCGGTGGCGGCGGTGGATGGCACCGCCGACCTGGTGATCAAGCCGATGACGGCCATTACGGTGGACGGCATTACCGGCACGGCCCGCTCGGCCGAGGGTGAACTGGTGCTGGTGGTTGGCCTGTCTTTCCTGATGGATGGCTGCCGCAGCACCGTGAAATTGGCCGCATAAGGGAAAAATCCGCAAGTTTGTAGCCTGTTCGAAACAACGAAATGCCTGCGGATATCCAGCAGGCATTTTTTTTGTTCGCTTAAACGATAGCTCGGCCGAAGGAATATCGGCAAAATTGTATCGCAAGCTTCCAATGTATCGGAATGGGCCTGCTACTGCCGCATTGCACAAATATGGCATAATCGAAGACCGTATCTGATTCAAGCAGTCGCTTAACGAAGAGTTTCACCTCCAATCATGATAAAAACGCTCTACGACAAACTCTGGGAATCGCACATTGTGCGCGCCGACGAAGACGGCACCACCGTGCTGTATATCGACCGCCATCTGGTCCATGAAGTGACCAGCCCGCAGGCTTTCGAAGGCCTGCGCGTGGCCGGCCGCAAGCTCTGGCGCACCTCGGCCAACCTGGCCGTGGCCGACCACAACGTGCCGACCACCGACCGCAGCCAGGGGATCGCCGATCCGACCTCGCGCCTGCAGGTAGAGACGCTCGACGCCAATGCCAAAAGCTATGGCCTGACCTACTTCAACATGAACGACAAGCGCCAGGGCATCGTGCACGTGATCGGCCCCGAGCAGGGCGCGACCCTGCCGGGCATGACCGTCGTCTGCGGCGACTCGCACACGTCGACCCACGGCGCGTTCGGCGCGCTGGCGCACGGCATCGGCACCTCGGAAGTCGAGCACGTGCTGGCCACGCAGACGCTGCTGGCGAAAAAATCGAAAGCGATGCTGGTGCAGGTCGACGGCGAACTGCCGGCCGGCGTGACCGCCAAGGACATCGTGCTGGCCGTGATCGGCAAGATCGGCACGGCCGGCGGCACCGGCTACGCCATCGAGTTCGGCGGCTCGACCATCCGCGCGCTGTCGATGGAAGGCCGCATGACCGTCTGTAACATGGCGATCGAAGCGGGCGCGCGCGCCGGCATGGTGGCCGTCGACGACACGACGATCGACTACGTCAAGGGCCGCCCGTTCGCGCCCGCCGGCCCGCAGTGGGAACAGGCTGTCGCGTACTGGCGCACGCTGCACACGGACCCGGGCGCGAAGTTCGACCTGGTCGTGCAGTTGAACGCCGCGGAGATCCGCCCGCAGGTGACCTGGGGCACGTCGCCCGAGCAGGTCACGACGATCGACGGCCGCGTGCCCGATCCGGACAAGGAAAAGGACCCGGTCAAGCGCGACGCGATGGAAAAGGCGCTGGTCTACATGGACCTGAAGCCGAACACCGCGATGGAAGACATCCGCATCGACAAGGTGTTCATCGGTTCCTGCACCAACTCGCGCATCGAGGACCTGCGCGCCGCCGCGGCCATCGTGCGCGGCCGCCAGCGCGCGTCGAACGTCAAGCTGGCGATGGTGGTGCCGGGCTCCGGCCTCGTGAAGGAACAGGCGGAACGCGAAGGCCTGGACGCGATCTTCAAGGCCGCCGGCTTCGAATGGCGCGAGCCGGGCTGCTCGATGTGCCTGGCGATGAACGCCGACCGCCTGGAACCGGGCGAGCGCTGCGCCTCGACCTCGAACCGTAACTTCGAAGGCCGCCAGGGGCAGGGTGGACGTACCCACCTGGTGTCGCCGGCGATGGCTGCGGCTGCCGGTATCGAAGGCCACTTCGTCGACGTGCGCGCGCTGCGCTGATTACTTATTTGTCTGAGAGTTCAACATGAAGAAGCTATTCGCCCTGACCGCCATCGCACTGATCCTGACCGGCTGCAATACCATCGCCGGCGTTGGCAAGGACGTTCAAAAAGTTGGCCAGGTCGTTGAAGGCGCGGGCCGCAAGTAACACCAGAAGAAGACCATGGAAAAATTCACCATTTACGAAGGCCTGGTGGCACCGCTGGACCGTGCCAACGTCGACACCGACGCCATCATCCCGAAGCAGTTCCTGAAATCGATCCGCCGCACCGGCTTCGGTCCGAACCTGTTCGACGAATGGCGCTATCTGGACCACGGCGAGCCTGGCCAGGACAACAGCAACCGTCCGCTCAATCCGGACTTCGTGCTGAACCAGCCGCAGTACCAGGGCGCTTCGATCCTGCTGACCCGCAAGAACTTCGGCTGCGGCTCCTCGCGCGAACACGCGCCGTGGGCGCTTGACCAGTATGGCTTCCGCGCCATCATCGCGCCTAGCTTCGCCGACATCTTCTTCAACAACAGCTACAAGAGCGGCCTGCTGCCGATCGTGCTGTCGGAGTCGCAGGTCGACCATCTGTTCAACGAAGTCAAGGCCTTCCCAGGCTTCCGCCTGGTGGTGGACCTGGAGCAGCAGCGCATCTCGACCTCGAACGGCAGCCTGTCGTACGACTTCCAGATCGACCCGTTCCGCAAGTACTGCCTGTTGAATGGCCTGGACGATATCGGCCTGACCCTGCGCCACGCCGACGAGATCCGCGCCTTCGAAGAGCGCCACCTGGCCAAGCAGCCATGGCTGGCCAACGCCATCTAATCCAAAAAGAACAACTATGAAAATCGCAATCCTTCCAGGCGACGGCATCGGCCCTGAAATCGTCGCCCAGGCCGTCAAGGTCCTGAACGTCCTCGGCGAAAAATTCGAGCTCGAAAGCGCCGACGTCGGCGGTACCGGCTACAAGAACCACGGCCATCCGCTGCCGCAAGCGACGCTGGCGCTGGCCAAGAGCGCCGACGCGGTGCTGTTCGGCGCCGTGGGCGACTACGCCTACGACAACCTGGAACGCTCGCTGCGTCCCGAGCAGGCCATCCTCGGCTTGCGCAAAGAGCTGGCCCTGTTTGCCAACTTCCGCCCGGCGATCCTGTACAAGGAACTGGCCGGCGCCTCCACCTTGAAGCCTGAAGTCGTGTCGGGCCTGGACATCCTGATCATCCGCGAACTGACCGGCGACATCTACTTCGGCAAGCCGCGCGGCGTGCGCGAGTGCCCGGACGGTCCGTTCAAGGGCGAGCGCGAAGGTTTCGACACCATGCGCTACGCCGAGAGCGAGATCCGCCGCATCGCCCACGTGGCCTTCCAGGCCGCGCAAAAGCGCGACAAGCGCGTCACCAGCGTGGACAAGGCCAATGTGCTGGAGACCTTCCAGTTCTGGCGCGATATCGTCACCGACGTGCACAAGCAATACCAGGACGTCGAACTGGAACACATGTATGTCGATAACGCGGCGATGCAGCTGGTGCGCGCGCCGAAGAAGTTCGACGTCATCGTGACCGGCAATATGTTCGGCGACATCCTCTCGGACTGCGCGGCCATGCTGACCGGTTCGATCGGCATGCTGCCGTCGGCGTCGCTGGACGCCAACAGCAAGGGCCTGTACGAACCGTCGCACGGTTCGGCACCGGACATCGCCGGCAAGGGCATCGCCAATCCGCTGGCGAC
>CAMLFK010000032.1 GCA_946479255.1 uncultured Oxalobacteraceae bacterium | reverse complement strand
GCTGGCCGGGCTGGACCGGGAGCACGATCTGGCCCACTTGCGCCTGAAAGGAACGCCCCTGCCTGCCTTAAACCTGGGCGAGCCGGGCCAGATACAGGAGGGCGATGACCTGGCCTTCACCGGATTCCCGCTGGGAATGACCCTGGGCTTGCACCCAGCCACCCACCGCGCGCTGCTGGCGGCCATCACGCCGATCGTCATGCCTTCGCTCAATTCGCGGCGGCTGGAGGCGAATGCCATCGGGCACTTGCAGCGCCAACCCTTTCCCATTTATCAGCTCGATGGGACCGCTTATCCCGGCAACAGCGGCAGTCCGGTGTACGACCCGGCTACCGGCCTGGTGCACGCTGTTATTAATATGGTGTTCGTCAAATCGCTCAAGGAGGGAGCGGTCAGCAACCCCAGCGGCATCACCTATGCGGTGCCGGCCCGGCATGTGCGTGACTTATTGCAACAAAAGTCGCCTTCTGGCAAATAATTCTCGCTGTCACTTGCGCGCGCCCCTTGCGCTTTCGTTTACAATAGACAAAGGATTTAATAATTAAATTGCAATTGCCGCGCAGTAAGTAGTGCTGTCGGAATGCTATCGCCGCTCAACCAACAATAACCTGGACCGCCGCCGCCCTGATGGCCGCGGCGGTTCGCAATGAGGATACTCCCGTGAACGCTTTTCAAAATTCGACGATCAAGCGGCTGGCGATGCTGGCCCTGGCGGTGGTGCTGGCCGGCTGCGCCAGCAAGGCTCCCGTGCCGGCTGAACTGACCAAGGCGCAAGCGCATAACTACCTGATCGGACCGGGCGACAGCGTCAATATCAATGTCTGGCGCAATCCGGAAGTGTCGATGTCGGTGCCGGTGCGCCCTGACGGCAAGATCACCACCCCGCTGGTCGAAGACCTGCAGGCCGCCGGCAAGACCCCGACCGAACTGGCACGCGACATCGAAAAGGCGCTGGCCAAATTCATCCAGCAGCCGGTGGTTACCGTGGTCGTGACCGGCTTCGTCGGCACCTATGGCGAGCAGATCCGCGTGATCGGCCAGGCCGCCCGTCCTCAGGCATTGCCCTATAAGAGCGAGATGTCGCTGATGGATGTGCTGATCGCCGTCGGCGGCGTGACGGAATTTGCTTCGGGCAACAAAGCCACCATCCTGCGCAAGGTCGACGGCAAGGTCGAGAAACTGCCGGTGCGCCTGAATGACCTGATCAAGGAAGGCGATATCTCGGCCAATATGGCGATGCGCCCGGGCGACGTGCTGGTGATTCCGGAAAGCTTCTTTTAAGACGCTGTCGAGTATTCTTACATAGGGCAGGATAATTCCTAGCGCGGTACACGGGCAGGTTCCGCCTTCGGATGTCAAGTGCTTGATTTTTAATCGGATTTATCCAGTTTGTAGTTGCTGGAACGAATCTTGCTTGTTTTATTTGTAATGGCGTTGCCTGCGGCGCGCACGTGGCCCAGTATTTTTCTAGGATCAACAAGATGGCAATCGAACAAGAAAAAGAGGGGGAGAGCTCCCTGCCCGAGCAGTCCCCGGCTGCAAGGGACGGCCTGTCGCCGGCTGGCGTGTCGCGCCGCCGCCTGGCCGGACTGGGCGCTTCGGGTGTGCTGATGACCCTGGCCAGCCAGAGCGCCATGGCCGGGCTGGTGTGCAAGTCGCCGTCCGGCGCGCTGTCGGGCAAGCTGGCCAGCCGTGGCGCCGCCGGGGTGACCTGCGCGGGGCGCTCGCCCGGCTATTGGAAGACCCACCCCAGCGCATGGCGCGGCTGCGGCATCGATACGGGCGAAGCGTTTCAACGGGTGTTTTCATGCTCGGGCAGGGCCGGCTATGATTCCGTGACTTGCATGGGTATCCTGAGCCACAAGAGTTTCGATATGAACAATCTCGGCATGCACATGATGGCGACCTACCTGAATGTGAAGTCGGGGAAGATCTCGTTCATGAGCGAAGAGGACGTCTTGTCGATGTGGAGCGAGTGGGTGCGCACTGGCAAGTATGTCCCGATGGCCGGGGCCAAGCCATGGAATGCGGCCGACATCGTGATTTACTTGTCCAGCACGATGGGATAACGCGGCGCGCGGCATGCTGAAGTGGCGGATCGCCCCCGGGCAAAACTTGCGGCATCGGGTCTGGGGCGAGGAATGCGTGTTATATAACGATTTGTCCGGCGACACCCACTTGCTGGGACTGGCCGCGCTGGATTCCCTGACCTTGTTGCGCGACCGGCCGGAAGGCACTGCCGGCCTGGCCGTGGCGCTCGGCCTGGAATGCGATGCCGCCACCATCGACGAGCTCGGCAGTCTGCTGGGCGAACTGCGTCACCTGGCTTTGATTGAAGCCTTTTAAATGATCACCCTGTCTTCGCTGTCGCGCGCGGCCCTGCGCGCGCAACTTGCCGGCCCCGGCATCCGCCTGCAGACCGGCCCCTTCGTCACCCACCTGCGTTCCCCGATCGGCCACTTCGCCGACGTGCTGGGCGCGCTGTACGCCGACTATCCAATCCATGGTGCGGAGCGCTTCGCCGATTTCCACGTCCGCATGGCCGAGGCCGGCGGTGTGCGGCGCTGGATACGCCCGCAGGTCCATTTCGACCACGACGGCAGCGCGCCCTTCAAACCTTTGCCGATCAACCATGCGTTTCCGATGTTCGAGTGGACCTTGAACTGGTGCGTGTCGAGCCGCGCCCATGGCTGGCTGATCATCCACGCCGCCGTGGTCGAAAAGGACGGCTGCGCGGCCATTTTGCCGGCCCCGCCCGGTTCCGGCAAAAGCACGTTGTGCGCGGCGCTGGTCAGCCGCGGCTGGCGCCTGCTGTCGGACGAAATGGCACTGGTCGAGCTGGCCACCGGACTCCTGACTCCGGTACCGCGCCCGGTCAGCCTGAAGAACGCCTCGATCGAGATCATCCGTGCCTACGCCGGCCAGCCGGTCATGAGCCCGCCCGTGGCGGACACCTCGAAAGGCACGGTAGCGCACATGAAGCCGCCGGCCGCCAGCATTGCCCGTGCCGCCGAGCCGGCCAAGCCCGCGTGGGTGATCTTTCCGCGTTATGTTGCCGGTGCCGCGCCCAGCCTCACGCCGCTGGCGCCGGCCCGCGCCTTCATGCAACTGGCCGAAAACTCCTTTAATTACAATCTGCTGGGGGCGCCCGGTTTCGACGCGCTCGGCCGGCTGATCGACGCATGCAGCTGCCACGAATTCAGTTACAGCCGCCTGGACGATGCGCTGGCAGTGTTCGACGCGCTGGAACGGCCCGCCGCATGAGGCCTTTTCCGCTTTTGATTCGCGTGCTGCGCGCGCCTGTCGGCATGGGCAGCCTCGGCCTGGCCGAGTGGGAGTTGCTGTTGCGCCAAGCGCTGGCCGCCAACCTGAGTGCCAGCCTGCACCATCTGGCGCAGGCCCACGGCCAGCTGGACAGCATTCCCGGACCGGCGCGCGCCCACCTGGAATGGGCCGCTACCCAGGCGGCGCGCCATACGCAGGCAGTTGAGCATGAAATCGGCCAGATCCGCCAGGCGCTGGAGGGGGTTGACACGCCGCTGATCCTGCTCAAGGGCGCCGCCTATGCAGCGGCGCGCCTCCCAGCCGGGCACGGACGCCTGTTTTCCGACATCGACTTGCTGGTCACGCGCGAGGCATTGCCGGAAGTCGAGTCCGCGCTGATGATCCGCGGCTGGGTGTCCACCCATCATGACGCCTATGACCAGCGCTACTACCGGACCTGGATGCATGAAATTCCGCCGATGGTGCACGCGCGCAGGGATACCTCGATCGACGTGCATCACACGATTTTGCCGCTGTCGGCGCGGGCCCGGCCCGACCCGGCCAAGCTGCGCGCGCAAGCCCGTCCGCTTGCCGGCCTGGACGGCATGGCGGTGCTGGCGCCGGTGGACATGGTGCTGCACAGCGCCACCCACCTGTTCTACGACGGCGAGTTCGGGCGCGGCCTGCGCGACCTGGTCGATATCGACCGCCTGCTGGGGGAATTCGGCAAGGAGCCGGCATTCTGGAGCGAGTTGCCGCGCCGCGCGGCCGAGCTGGAACTGGGACGGCCCTTGTTTTATGCGCTGCGCTACGCGGCGCGCCTGCTCGGCACGCCGGTGCCGGCGGACGCCATGGCGGCCTGCCGGCGCTACGGCCCCTCATCCTGGCTGCTGGCCCTGATGGACCAGCTGTTCGGGCGCGCCTTGCTGCCCAAGCATGCCAGCTGCGCCGGCCGGCTGGGTGGCCTGGCGCATTTCCTTTTGTATGTGCGTGGTAACTGGCTGCGCATGCCGCCCTTGTTGCTGGTGCGCCATCTGTTCCACAAAGCTTTTATTTCTCCGCGCGCCGAAGAAGCCTGAGCACGCTTTACCGGCCATGGCCGCCGGACTTGTACTTTTCTCCAGACGAAAAAAAAACTGCATGGCCGAAACCATGCAGTTTTTATCGGTACAGCTAGCCGGTGCTATTAAGCAGCGCGACGACGACGACGCAGTGCTGCCACGCCAGCCAGACCCAGGCCGAACAGGGCCAGCGATGCTGGCTCAGGGATCTTGGTGCCGATGACTGGATCGTCGATCACGCCAGCGAAGCAGGTGCCGGCGGTGTTGCCAGCGGCGTTGCACTTGCGGTTGACGCTCAGGTCAAACTTGCCGTGCATGTCGTAGCCATACAGGTCGGCATTGGTGTCGTACTGGGTCTTGGCGGTGCCGCCGACTGCATTGGCGAAGAAGTTACCAGTGCCGGTGGTTGGCAGAACCAGGCCCAGCGCGGTCTGAACCAGGGTAGCCTTCGACTCGTCGTAGCCAAGCGTCAATGGATTATCCGCGTTGACCTTTTCTTGCAGTTCCAGTTGCAGGTAGTTTTCGAAGCCGGCGAACATGCTGTAAGTGCCGAAACCGGTGCGGCCTTGTGGATTGGCGGTGTACAGCGGGTACACGGTGTTCAGGTTGACATTGCTGCGGAAGAAGTCAACGTGGATTTTGCCGTCGGCGCCGCCGCCGGTTGCGCCTTCGTTGAAGATCGAGAAGTTGGTGCCGTTGTTCTGGGTGCTGGCATCAGCGATACCGTACAGCATGTAGTACAGGTACTGGCCGCCGTCGCCGGCTTGCCATTTGGTGCCGTCGGTGGTCGACACGAGTTCGGTCACGTAGCCGACACCCCAGGTCTTTTCATTGCTCGCACCCAAGGTGTTGGTCCCGGTGGTCATGCCCGAGAATTTCATTTTAAAGTCACCGGTGATCGAATCCAGCGGAGCGGCGGAAGCGGCGGCGGCGGCGAAACCCAGCGACAGAGCGGCCAGCAGTTTAATCATTTTCATTTTGCGGTTCCTCAATAATTGTTTGTAAGGCGCTTGATCTGAATCAGCGACGTATCCCTATAAGCAATCGGTGTGCCAGCTTTCAGCTTTTCGTAATTTTTACTACTGTCTCATAGGGGGAAACTAAATCGGCGCGCTTTGTGGATCAGCAGAAATCTTGACCGAAAAGTATAGGTGTAAGAAATGCCGACAGTTCCGGGACCGCCAAGCAGGCAATGTTTCTTAATGGAATTAAAAATGGTTTAAAGTTAAAGTTTCTTGTTAGGGCGCGCCGACGAGGCGGTCGATGCCCCGCTTCAGCCGTCATTTAACTAAGCACGACTGTAATATTTTCCGACAAACCGTCCGGCTCCCTGCTGGGCGATGCACACGATCAACGATTTGCACTATGATTCAGATCTCGTCCACCGACCGCCGGCGGCATCGACGCATCGCTACCCGCCACATCCTTCTCCGGAGTCTTTATGCCTACCCAGTTCAACTACGACACCTTTGTAATGCGCAACAGCGGCTATATTGACGGCGATACCCAGGCACTGATCCGCAAGACCCGGCTATTGATCGCCGGCTGCGGCCTGGGCGCTTCGACCGCCATCGCAGCGACCCGCATGGGTTTTTGTAATTTTGTGCTGATTGACGGCGACACGGTCGACGCGCATAACCTGAACCGCCAGTTCTATGACTTCGAGGATATCGGCCGTGCCAAGGTCGACGCCCTCAAAAAGCAGATCCTGCGCATCAATCCGGAAGCACAGGTGGAAGCGGTGAATGCCAATCTCGACAAGGACAATGCGCTGGAGCTGGTCAGCAAGGTCGACATCATTTTCGACACGATCGATTTTCTCGACCTGGAAGCCATCCTGAGCTTGCATACGGTCGCCCAGGACCAGGGCAAACCGGTCTTTACCGCGCTGTCGATCGGCTACGGCGCCGGCGTCCTGTATTTCCCGGCCGGCTCAAAGGATTCCCTGGCGACTATCCTGGAGAATGATATGCGCAGCGCCGCCAGCGAGGGCGATGCCAGTTACGCAGCGGTGTTTGCCAAGATCATGGGCCGGATCGGCGCCCACCTCGACCAGCAAGTGGTTGACCAGGTCGCCAAGGCCCTGACCATCATGGAAGATGGCCGCCCATGCCCGGCCTCGCAAATTTCCGTGGGCAGTTTCACGGTGGCGGCGATGGCGGTGTCGATGATGCACGACCTGCTGGCCGGAATGAAGGTGCCTGCCGCGCCGATGATGGTGGTGCACAGCTTCCGCAATCACGGCACCAAATTAATCGATATCAGTAAGTAAAGCCGAGGTCTTGCCGTCCCCATGCAAGCGTACCAGCGTGGAATTGGGGCGCGCGAACACCAGCGGCTTTTCGTCGAACCAGGCGGCCAGCGATGGACTGGCTTTCGACAGGTTTTCGGTCAGGTGATCGAGGTCGAGGACGAAGGGGGTCACCGCGCCGTAGTAGTCGGCTTCCGGCCCGATCGGCACGAACTGAAAGCCCATGCGCTTGAGTGAACGGGCCAGCGAGCGCTCCATCGCGGCAAACAGGTAGCGGATGCCGCGCTGGCGGCTGTAGCGGACCATTTCGCGGTACATGCCCAGCAGCAGCATCGGCGAGCTGCGGTCGCGCCGTTCCACTTCGGGACTGAGCGCCACATCGCCTTCTCCCGGCAAGATGCCGGGGAAACCCATCAGGCTATCGGCGCGGCGGCGCCGGTGGCTGCGCTTGACGGCCAGGCGTGATACTTCCCCGCACAATTCGCGCGCCGGCATGTCATAGGAGGGGAACGTGCTGCAATGCAACTCAAACGGGAAGCAGCGCGGGGCCACCGGCATTACCAGGCGTACCGTGCCGACCAGCGATTCATCCATGGTGTAGGCGGCGAAATGCATGGCATTGTCGTCGTAGTCGTCGAATTCCATGCCGTCGTAAGAGTCTTCCGGATTGAGGAAGGCGCATTCGATGCAGTAAACGTCGTGCCGCAGCTTGAAGATATCGTTGGGTACGCTGCCTTGCTTGTGTCCATGGAAGGAGCGAAAAATCTGGCGGTTGACATGATCGACTGTTTCTTCGTGCGACCCAAATTCGGCGCGCGAAAGAAACGCATTGTATTCGAGATTAGCAAACACGAAATTCATTCACACTCTTTCTATATAGTCCCCTCAGCTGCGGGTCGCTCTGGACGAGCGCCAGTTGGCAAATCTGGTCTTAATCCGCACCGGCAAGGGGATGGGTAGATCGTTGAACCAGGCATGCAGGAACTGGTTCTGTTGCTTCAAGCGCGACATGCACTCGTCCAGATCGACCATGTGAGGAATCACCGGACCGTAGTAATCCACCTTGGGGCCGATCGGCTCGAACCGGAAGCCCATCCTGTCCAGCGAGCGCGCCAGCGAACGTTCCATCGCCGCATACCAATAGCGAATCCCGTTGGCGCGGCTATGGCGGTACATCTCGCGGTATAAGCCGAGCAGCAACAGCGGGCTGTTGCCACGCTGCTCTCCTGCCGACTTGGCCGGTTTGATGCTTGCCGTCGTGCCCTTTTCGCGGAACTCCTGCGAAATACCTTCCATCGAATCGCCGCGCCGGCGGCGGTAAGTCTTACGTACGACCAGGCGCGACACTTCTCCCGATTGCTCGCGCGGCGGCAACTTAAACTCCGCGAACGCCGTGCAGTGTTCTTGCCACGGGTATTGTTGTTCCGGGCCAGGCTGCACCAGCCGCACCGTGCCAACGATGAAGTCATCGTCACGATGAAAACCGCCGAACAGGAACGAATGACGGTCGAATTCGTCCGTTTCCATGCCTTCCGTGAATACTTCGGCGTCCAGAAAAGCTCGCTCGAGGCAATACACCTCGTAACGCAGCTTGAAAATCTCGCGCAGTTCAGGCCGGTTTGGGTCGTCTTGCGCGACTTCACGAAATCTGAAGTATGGAACGAGCAGATCCTGGTCGCCGAAAAATACGTCCCACAGCCGCATATGGATACCTCTGCCGAAGGGGAAACTGCTCAAAGCTTTCCCCAGGTCAAAAAATAATTATTCCCGAAAGAATAACTCAGATTGATCGGAAAAGCACGGCAACCGGCCTCAGCTATCAGCTAGGAACACACATGTCTTGCTACAGTTCTCCTCGGTTTCAGGCGCTCGGATCACATCTTGGCCAGCAGGGCACGGGCTTCGTCGCTGGCTGCGAATGCCGGCCCCGCCAGTGATTTTTCCAGTTCGGCCTTGGCTTTCGCCTTGTCGCCAGCTTTCCACAAAGCTAATGCTAAATGGTAACGTATTTCGCCGGCGGATGGCGCACGGGACGTTGCCTGCTGTAACAAGGGCAGCGCACGCGCTGCGTTACCCTGTTCCACCAGGATCCATCCAAGGGTGTCGAGCACGGCTGGCGACTCGGGTGCCAGCTTCATCGCACGTTCCGCGGTGGCAAGCGCGCGCGGATCCTTGAGCTGCTGGTAAGTCCAGGCCAGGTTATTGAGTGCGACCACATTATTTGGTGCGGTCTTGAGGACGGTATCGAAGCTGACGGCCGCTTCCTTGTACTGCTTGGCGCCCAGCTGGGTTTCGCCCGCGTACATGACGGCCAGCGGATCGGCCGGGTGCTGTTTCAGATAGGCGGCCATGCGGGCGTCGGCTTCCTTGGCCTTGCCGCTCTGCTTGAGCGCCTGCACCGCTTTGAGCAGCACCTGCGGGGACGGCCGCGCGGCATACGCCTGATCGTAGGCACGCAGTGCCAGATCGGGTTTCTTCTGGTTCATCAAGATATCGCCTTCCACCAGGTGACCGATCGCGCCCTGGGCCTTCTGCTTCTGCAGCTTGCGCGCCAGCGCCAGGGCATGATCCAGGTCCGACTTGCGCATCGCCAGTTCCACCAGCGCCAGCTGCACCTGGACGTTTTCCGGTTCCAGGGTGGCGGCGCGCTTGAGGTCCTCTTCGGCCGCGCTGTCGTTCTTGAGCAAGGCGTGGACAGCGGCCAGCCGCAAGTGGGCCTGGGCCGATTTCGGCAGCAGGCTGACCAGCTTGCTATAGGTTTCCAGCGCCGCTGGCCGGTCATCGTTCGCCAGCTGGACCTGGCCCAGCAGTTCGAGCAAGTCCGGGTTGGCCGAGTTTTCGGTCTGCAGCTTGCGCGCCAGGGTCAGCGCTTTTTGCTTTTCACCGGTGCGCATGTATTGCCCGGTGAGCTGCATGGCGGGGGCCACGACGCCCGGGTTATCGTTGACGGCGCGCTCGAGCCACTTGGTGGCCTCGGCCGGCTTGTTTTCCAGGGTGGAGATCTCGGCCAGCGCGGCCATGGCGCCGATATGTTTCTTATCCTTTTCCAGGAAGGCCGTGAAGCGCTTCTTGGCCTGCTCGGTCTTCTTCTCGCGCAGGTCCAGCTGGGCCAGGTTGACAACGGCCGCGAAATAGCTCGGCTGCAGCTTCAGGGCGTTCTCAAACGCCAGGCGGGCATTGGCCACGTCGTCCTTGGCCAGGTAGACCCCGCCCTTCATGTTTTGCACGACGGCGTTCTCCGGCTGCTGCTTTTCCAGGCCCTTGATGGTCGCCAGCGCCTTGTCGTATTGCTTCAGGCCCAGCTGGGTACGCACCAGCGCCATGCCGGCCTGCTGCGACTTGGGATCCATGCTGGCGGCCAGCTCCAGTTCGCTGATGGCCTTGGCGTTGTCGCCCTGGCCCAGCTTGGACAAGCCCAGCGAGGTGTGCAGCGAGGCGGTATTCGGGGCCAGGGTGCTGGCCTTCTGGAAGTAGTCGGATGCCTTGTCGAAATCACGCACCTGCATGTACGACTCGCCCGCCAGCGCCAGCAGTTGCGGGTCCTGGGAGTTGGCCAGCACCGGCGCCAGCGCTTCGGCGGCATCGGTCGGCTGGTTGCTGCGCAGCAGGGTCGACGCCAGCAGCTTGCGCGCATACAGCGTGTCGGGATACTTCTCCAGGTATTTCTTCAGATTCTGTTCGGCTTGCTGAAAAGAGCCCAGGCTCAGCTGGATGGCACCGGCCAGCAGGATGCTCGGCATGTGTTCCGGGGCCACGCGCAAGACTTTCTGGATCGATTCCAGCGCGGCGGCGTGCTTGCCTTCGGTGTGGTCGAGCAAGGCCTGGGTATAGGTGACGATGATGCTGCCCGGTGCGTTCTTGCGGGCCGCCTCGATGTCGGCGCGCGCCGCGTCGAACTTGCCGGCACCGATCTCGACATAGGCTTTCTCGATGTGCGCGGTGCGGTGGTCGGGCTTGAGCACGAGGGCCTGGCTGAAGGCCGCAATGGCGATGTCCGGCTTGGCCTCGCGGGTCGCGAGCATGCCCTTGAACATCCACACTTCGGCGTTCTTTGGATCCTTGGCGGCGGCCTCGTCGGCCAGGCGGCGCGCTTCTTCGGCGTTTTTCTGGCCCAGCGCCAAGCCGCCCAGCCCGATCAGCGCATTGCCGTCGGCCGGATTGGCTTTCAGGGCCGCTTCGAAACTGGCGCGGGCCTTGTCCGCTTCGCCCATCTGCAGGAAGGCATGACCGCGCGTGACCAGCATGGCCGGCGTGGCGCTGGCCGCCGACGCTTCGGTTTCTTCGAGCACCTTCTTGGCCTGGCCTTGCATCGACAGGGCGCTGGCCAGGATCGGCAGGGTGGCGGCGGCCGGGGACCCCAGGCTGCTGGCCTTGCGGATTTCCTTTTCGGCCGACACGGCGTCGCCCATGTCGATGTACAGCTGGGCCAGCTGCAGGCGG
This sequence comes from uncultured Oxalobacteraceae bacterium, assembly GCA_946479255.1. The sequence continues at coordinate 17,393 of CAMLFK010000032.1, read as the reverse complement.
ATGGCGGCGTCCTCGGGACTCTGCACCACCGCATTCTTGAGCTGGATCAGGGCGGCCTTGTTGTCGCCTTTTTGCTGATATGCCTTGGCCTCGGCCACCAGCTCGGCGGGCGTTTCGGTCTTCTTGCATCCGCTGACACCTGCCCCCAGCAGGAAAGCACCGGCAACCAGGGCGGCGGGGATGGTGAGCTTGTGTGCGCTACGCGGCATGTAAATTCCTCTAAGTGTTCGTGGTCGGGCTGGGGTTCGGGACGGTCCGGTAGTGCGGGCGCAAAAGTTCCTCGGAGCGAACTCCGACATAGTGACATGGCTACTGGTGGAATGGCAATATGCCTTGCGGGCCTGCTCAGTCGGGTTTCCTGAGCCGGCTCAACAAGGCTTCGACGCTGTCGCCGACCGGCAGGCCGTGGCGGCGCAACAACTGCAGGTGCAGCACCAGGTTTTCCAGCACCAGCTTGGCCGACACCGCCAGCAAGGTCATCAGCCGGTCTTCGGTGCTGAAGTTCTCCATGGCCGCCGCCATCTCGCACAGGTGGTTCGCGACCAGCTCGCGCAATTCGTCTTCGCCAAACGGCAGATCGGCGAAATCGATGGGGTCTTCGTGCTCCACTTCGGCCATCAGGGCGGCCAGTTCTTGGGGTTTGATGGGCATGCATGGCTCCAGTGGTTCGCGTGGCTCAGTTTCAAACCCCATTTTAGGCCGAAGCGCGACAGCGTGGCCAATCCACGCTAAAATCGGCGCGCCCCCTCGCGTTCGGTCAGACCTCATGGCACGACTCGTCTTTACTCAGCAGCTTGCGCGTTTTACCGCCGTGCCCGAAGTCGAGACGGGGGCCGCGACCCTGCGCGCCGGCCTCGAGAGTGCCTTCGCCGTCAATCCCCTTTTGCGCGCCTACGTCCTGGACGACCAGGGGCACCTGCGCGAAAACGTCGTCATCTTCATCGGCACGCGCCGCTGCGCCGAGCGCAAGCTGCTCCACGATCCCATCGGACCGGACACCACGGTCTATATCTTGCAAGCTCTTTCTGGAGGTTGATGTGACCCTCACTGCCTACCTGGCGACCCGCAAGGGCTTGTTCGAATTGCGGCGCGGCGCGTCCGGCTGGGACTGCGCCGCCGTGCATTTCCTCGGCGAGCCGGTGTCGATGGCGCTGCTTGACGTGCGCGACGGCTCCCTGTACGCCGCCCTTAACCTGGGCCACTTCGGGGTCAAGCTGCACCGCCGCGATCCGGGCGCCGCCGGCTGGACCGAAATCGCCGCGCCCGCCTATCCGCCCAAGCCGGAAGGCAGCGACGACAAGGTCGAGTGGAACAACCGCCTGATCTGGGCTTTGGCCGCCGGCGGCCCTGACCAGCCCGGCGTGCTGTGGGCGGGAACCCTGCCGGGCGGCCTGTTCCGTTCGAACGACCGCGGCGACAGCTGGGAGCTGGTGCGTTCGCTGTGGGACGTGCCGCAGCGCGCCGAGTGGTTCGGCGGCGGCTACGATGTGCCGGGCATCCACAGCATCAGCGTCGATCCGCGCGACAGCGCCAGGCTGCTGGTGGCGGTGTCCTGCGGCGGGGTGTGGCGCAGCCTGGACGGCGGCGCCAGCTGGACCATCAGCGCCACCGGCATGCGGGCCGACTACATGCCGCCGGAACTGAACGAGAACGAGGCGGTGCAGGACCCGCACCGGATTGTGCGTTCAACAGCCGATCCCGACGTGCTGTGGTGCCAGCACCATAACGGCATGTGGCGCTCCAGCGACGGCGGCGCGCACTGGCAGGAAATCACCAATGTGCCGGTATCGAACTTCGGGTTTGCGGTCGCGGCCAGCCCGCTGGACGGCAACACGGCCTGGTTCGCGCCGGCCGAGTCCGACCAGCGCCGGATTCCCGCCGGCGCGGCCCTGGCCGTGACGCGCACCCGCGACGGCGGCGCCAGCTTCAGCGAACTGCGCCAGGGCTTGCCGCAGCGCCATTGCTACGACCTGGTGTACCGCCATGGCCTGGCGGTGGCGCCGGACGGGCGCAGCCTGTTGATGGCGTCCACCTCGGGCGGGGTGTGGGCCTCGGACGATGCCGGCGACAGCTGGCAGACCGTGTCGACCACCTTGCCGCCAGTGTACGCGGTCAGTTTCGCCTGATTGCCACGCCATCGCTTTACTTTATTTGGTGAGCCAAACTGGCGCGGCTTGCCCGGCGCTGGTGAAATGCGCACTAGTGCGGTTCGAAAATGGCGAAAATCGCGCTACAAATGCCACGTGCTGGTGCAGGCGATGGTGTTATTTATTTGGCGAATGTGGTGTATCACAAGAAGAAATTTAGAGACTTGACAAGCGATCGGTATATTTGAATCGTCTGCTGACCTTTCAGCAGGCGATTCTCCAGCTACCCGCTGAGCCGAATCGTGTCCCTTCCATCTATCCGTCGGAGGTTTGTCATGTTTGCCTGGTCCACCCTGTCTGCTTCGCCAGACGTTTCTGCTCCCATCTCCCGTCCCTCCCGCCTGCTGGCCGGAGCCGTCTCCCTCGTGTCCGCCCTGATGCTGGTGTCCGGCAGCGCCCTGGCCGCCGGCGAAAGCCAGGCCCGCCTGGAAGCGGCCCCCTGCGAAGCGCCCGAATTTCCTACCCGCTGGCAGGAAGATGGCGACAGCGGCATTGTCACCCTGGCCGTGCTGGTGGCCGAGGACGGCAAGGTCATGGCCTCGCGCCTGCTCAATTCGAGCGGCATCGCCCGCTTCGACCGCGCCTCGCTCAAGGCCAGCGCGCGCTGCAAGTTCCAGCCGGCCGCCAAGGACAAGCAGAGCATGCCGTCGTGGATGAAGGTGCAATACAACTGGCAGGTCGAGTGAGCCCGGCAGTCCTTATGGCCCGTGAGATGCCATGAAGTAAGGACAGGCGGGCGGGGCAGGCGGTTCTGTTGTTATAATCGATGGTTACTATGACAAAGCCGCCAGTTTCTCCATGAATCTCAAGAGCCTCGCCCGCACGCTCGGGATCTCGAAAACCACGGTCAGCCGCGCGCTCAATGGTTATCCAGAGGTGAATGTGCTGACCCGCGAACGGGTCTTGGCCGCGGCCAAGGAAGCCGGCTACGAAGCCAACCCGATGGCGCGCAGCCTGGCCGTGGGCCGCACCAATGTGTTCGGCATCATCTACCCGCTGCTGCCCAGCGACCTGGGCGACCCGATGTTCCTCGGCGTGGTGGGCGGCATGTCGGCCGCTTTGGAAAAAAGCAAGATGAACCTGATCATTGCGCCGGTGTCGCCGGCCAATGAACTGCCGTCCTACGACAAGATGGTGCGCGGACGCCGGGTCGACGGCCTGGTGGTCAGCCGCACCCTGGTGCATGACGAGCGCATCGCCTACCTGATCGACAAGAATTTTCCTTTTGTGGCGCACGGCCGTACCAAGCTGAACCAGCCGTACGCCTGGTTCGATTACGATCACGATGCCGGCATCCGCCTGGCCTGCCAGACCCTGCTGGGCCAGGGCCACCGCCGGGTAGCGCTGATCAGCGCACCGCTGGAGCTGAACTTCGCGGCCCAGCGCAAGGCCGGCTTTGTCACCTGCATGACCGAGGCCGGACTGCAGGTCGATCCGCGCTACCTGCGCGCCGATTCGCTGGACCGCCGCACCGGCTACCAGGCCATGCAGGAACTGCTGGCCTGCTCGCCGCGCCCGACCGCGGTGATCGTCGATAATCATTTGTCGGGCGTGGGCGCGGTGCGCGCGCTGCTCGACCACGGCATCGAGATCGGCAAGGAGATGTCGGTGATCGTGTGGGGTAGCATCGAGGACAGCCTGGTCGGCTCCAACGTCACCACCATCGACCAGCCCGACGCCGGGCTGGCCGGCGCCAAGATGATCGAGATGCTGTCCGCGCTGGTGGCCGGCACGCCGCCGCAGCAGCTGCAGGTGCTGTGGCAGCCGGTGCTGCTGCCCGGTGCGACGGTCGGACGCTGCCTGGCGTAGCCCCTTACACTCTTACATATTGCGGCGGTACTGCCCGCCCACTTCAAACAGCGCGTCGGTGATCTGCCCCAGCGAGCAGACCCGCACCGCCGCCATCAGCTGTTCGAACACATTGGCGTTTTCGATCGCCGCTTGCTGCAGCGACTTCAAGGCCTGCGCCGCCTCGCCGGCATGGCGCGCCTGGAATTCGGCCAGCCTGGCCAGCTGCGACTGCTTTTCGCCATCGGTCGAGCGGGCCAGCGCGATGGCCTGCGGCGTACTTGCCGCATGCGGGTTGCGGAAGGTGTTGACGCCGATGATAGGCAGAGTGCCGTCGTGCTTCTGGTGCTCGTACAGCAGCGACTCTTCCTGGATCTTGCCGCGCTGGTAGCCGGTCTCCATCGCGCCCAGTACGCCGCCGCGTTCGGCGATGCGTTCGAACTCCTGCAGCACCGCTTCCTCGACCAGGTCGGTCAGCTCTTCGATGATGAAGGAGCCCTGGTTGGGATTCTCGTTCTTCGCCAGCCCCCATTCGCGGTTGATGATCAGCTGGATCGCCAGCGCCCGGCGCACCGATTCGCCGGTCGGCGTGGTGATCGCTTCGTCGTAGGCGTTGGTGTGCAGGCTGTTGCAGTTGTCGTAGACGGCGATCAGCGCCTGCAGGGTGGTGCGGATGTCGTTGAAGTCGATCTCTTGCGCGTGCAGCGAGCGCCCTGAAGTCTGGATGTGGTACTTGAGCTTCTGGCTGCGAAGATTGGCGCCGTAGCGCTCGCGCATGGCCACCGCCCACAGGCGCCGCGCCACCCGGCCCAGCACCGTGTATTCCGGGTCCATGCCGTTACTGAAGAAGAAGGACAGGTTGGGCGCGAAATCGTCGATGTGCATGCCGCGCGCGAGATACGCTTCCACAAAGGTGAAGCCGTTCGACAGCGTGAAGGCCAGCTGCGAGACCGGATTGGCGCCGGCTTCGGCGATGTGATAGCCGGAGATCGAGGCCGAATAAAAATTACGCACCCGGTGGCGCACAAAGTATTCCTGGATGTCGCCCATCACCTTGAGCGAAAACTCGGTCGAGAAGATGCAGGTATTCTGGCCCTGGTCTTCCTTGAGGATGTCGGCCTGCACGGTGCCGCGCACATTGGCCAGCACGAAGGCGCGGATTTGCGCGGTTTCTTCATCGCTGGGCTGGCGCTGCTGTTCACGCGCGAATTTCTCAAGCTGCTGGTCGATGGCGGTGTTCATGAACATCGCCAGGATGGTCGGGGCCGGACCGTTGATGGTCATCGACACCGAGGTCGATGGATTGCACAGGTCGAAGCCCTCGTAAAGCACCTTCATGTCGTCCAGGGTGGCGATCGACACGCCCGAGTTGCCGACCTTGCCGTAGATGTCGGGCCGTGGCGCCGGGTCGGCGCCGTACAAGGTCACCGAATCGAAAGCGGTCGACAGGCGCTTGGCCGGCAGGCCTTCGGAGACCAGCTTGAAGCGCCGGTTGGTGCGGAAGGCGTCGCCCTCGCCGGCGAACATGCGGGTCGGGTCTTCGCCCTCGCGCTTGAAGGGGAATACGCCGGCCGTGAAGGGGAAGGCACCGGGCACATTCTCTTGCATGAGGAAGCGCAGCACTTCGCCATGGTCCTCGAAGCGCGGCAGCGCCACCTTGCGGATGGTGGTGCCGGACAGGGTCTGCTGGGTCAGGCGGGTGCGCAGCTCCTTGCCGCGCACCGTGGAAACAAAATGGTCGCCGCCGTAGGCCGCCTGCAGCGCAGGCCAGGCCGTCAGCAGCGCGCGGGTCTCGGCGTCCATGGCGGTCTCACGCTCGGCGATCAGCTCGTCGATGGCCGCGCTGCGATTGGCCTCGCCCAGCATGCGCCGGGCCTCAAGCAGCTGCTGGCGTTCGCGCGCCAGCCTGACCTGGCGCGCCGTGCGGCTGTGGTAGCCGCGCACGCTGTCGGCGATGTCGGCCAGGTAGCGCGCCCGCGCACTTGGTATGATGAGGTTGCCGGCGCTGGAGTGGCGGGCGCTGCTGGCGCTCAAGCGGCCAGGGCTCGCCTTCAGGCCAAGCTGCGCGAGGCGCGGCAACAGGCCGTGGTACAGCGCGGTCACGCCATCGTCGTTGAAGCGCGACGCCTGGGTGCCGTACACCGGCATCTGGTCGGGGCGCTGGCTCCACAGTTCGCGGTTGCGCTGGTATTGCTTGGCGACGTCGCGCAAGGCGTCCTGCGCGCCCTTGCGGTCGAACTTGTTGATGGCGATGAAGTCGGCGAAGTCCAGCATGTCGATCTTTTCGAGCTGGGTGGCGGCGCCGAATTCCGGCGTCATCACATACATCGATAAATCGACATGCGGCACGATCGCGGCATCGCCCTGGCCGATACCCGAGGTCTCGACGAGAACCAGGTCGAAGCCGGCCACCTTGCAGGCGGCGATCACGTCCGGCAGGCCTGCCGAAATCTCCGAGCCGGCCGCGCGCGTGGCCAGCGAGCGCATGAACACCCGCGCCTGCCCGTGCCACGGCTTAATCGCGTTCATGCGGATGCGGTCGCCCAGCAGCGCGCCGCCGGACTTGCGGCGCGAAGGGTCGATCGAGATGATGGCGATGTTGAGCGCGTCACTCTGGTCCATGCGCAGGCGCCGCACCAGCTCATCGGTCAGCGAGGATTTGCCGGCGCCGCCGGTGCCGGTGATGCCCAGCGTGGGCACGGCCAGGCTGTCGGCCGCGTCCAGCAGCTCGCGCCGCAGCGCTGGCGCCACCCGGCCGTTTTCCAGCACCGTGATCAGCTGGGCCAGCGGGCGGTGGCGCGCCGCCACATCGCCCGCGCGCAAGGCGTCCAGCGTGGCAGGTGCATAGGGCGACAGGTCGACGTCGCAGGCTGCGATCATCGAGGCGATCATGCCCGCCAAGCCCATACGCTGGCCGTCTTCGGGGCTGAAGATGCGCGTCACGCCATAGGCGTGCAGCTCGTCGATTTCGCTCGGGACGATCACGCCGCCACCGCCGCCGAACACCTTGATGTGGGCGCCGCCGCGCTCCTTGAGCAGGTCGATCATGTATTTAAAGTATTCGACGTGGCCGCCCTGGTAGCTGGAAATCGCAATCCCCTGCACGTCTTCGGCCAGCGCGGCGGTGACGACTTCATCGACCGAGCGGTTGTGCCCAAGGTGGACCACTTCGGCACCCTGCGATTGCAGGATGCGGCGCATGATGTTGATGGCGGCGTCATGGCCGTCGAACAGCGAAGCGGCGGTGACGAAGCGCACCTTGTTCGCGGGTGCGTTGTGGCAAGGCGCGTCGAGGCGGGTCGCGCAGGCGAGGTCGTTCATGGTTGTCCTTGCGGTGTTTGTTGTAGTTGTTGCAGTTGCTGTCCTGCGCCTTGTTCCAGCAGGCGCGCTTTGTCGGCGTGGAAGCGTTCAAGGGCCTGTTCCTTGACGTGGCCGAAGCCGCGAATGTGTTCCGGCAGGTTCGCCAGCTGCACCGCGAGTGCGTGGTTCTCCGCATTCAGGCCCGGCAGCAGTTGTTCGATCATGGCGCGGTATTCGCCGATCAATGCGCGCTCCATGCGCCGCTCGGCAGTGCGGCCGAACAGGTCGAACGGCGTGCCGCGCAGGCGCTTGCACCTGGCCAGTAACTGGAAGGCGCGCCACATCCACGGGCCGAACTGCCGTTTAATCAGGTGACCGTTGCTGTCCTTGCTTGCCAGCAGAGGCGGGGCCAGGTTGAACCTGAGTGTGAAGTCGCCCTCGAACTGGGTCTTGAGCTGTTCGATGAAAGCGCCGTCGGTGTATAGGCGCGCCACTTCATACTCGTCTTTGTAGGCCATCAGCTTGAAGTAATACTTCGCTACGGCGGTGGCCAGCCGCGTTCCGCCGCCGAGCGCACTTTCGGCATGGCGCACCTTTGCCACCAGCTCGCTGTAGCGCGCCGCATAGGCGGCGTCCTGGTAGTCAGCCAGGAAGGCGACGCGCTTGCCGATCAGCGTATCCAGGCTTTGCGGCATGTGCAGCACCACCGCCTTGGCTTGCGTAGCGATGCGCTGCACCCGCACCAGGTCGACCGCGGCGCGCCGTCCCCACAAAAAGCTGCGCTGGTTGGACGCCACCGCCACGCCGTTCAGTTCAATCGCACGCAGCAGCGCCGCTTCGGACAGCGGAATGTGGCCGCGCTGCCAGGCGTAACCCAGCATGAACAGGTTGGCGGCGATCGAGTCGCCCATCAGCGCGGTGGCCAGGGCCGTCGCATCGACAAAGTCGACCGCGTCGATGCCAGGGGCGCCGACCGATTCCTTGATCAGCGCGCGTACCTCCGCGGCCGGGTAGTGCCAGTCCGGCTGCTGGGTGAAGGTGCCGGGCGGCTGCTCGTGCAGGTTGATCACGGCCCAGGTACGGCCCGGGCGCATCTTGGAAATCGCGTCCTGGGCGCCGGCCGTCAGCATGTCGCAGCCGAGCACCAGGTCGGCCTCGCCGGTGGCGATGCGCTGCGCGCGCAGGCGGGCAGGGGAGGTGGCAATTTTGACGTGCGAGGTGACCGAGCCGTTTTTCTGCGACATGCCGGTCATGTCGAGCACCGAGGCGCCTTTGCCTTCGATGTGGGCGGCCATGCCGATGACCGCGCCGACCGTGATCACGCCGGTGCCGCCGATGCCATTGATGAGGATGTTCCAGGGCTGCTCGCAGCTTGGCAGCCTTGGGTCCGGCAGTTCGCCAAAGCCGTCGCCGGCCGCGCCTTGCCGCACGCCGGCGCGCGATTTTTTGAGTGTGCCCCCTTCGACGGTCACGAAGCTGGGGCAGAAGCCTTTGACGCAGGAATAGTCCTTGTTGCAGGACGACTGGTCGATGGCGCGCTTGCGTCCGAACTCGGTTTCCTTCGGCAGGATCGACACGCAGTTGGACTGCACGCCGCAGTCGCCGCAGCCTTCGCACACGGCTTCGTTGATCACCACCCGCCGAGTGGGTTCCGGCAGCTCGCCGTGTTTGCGGCGGCGGCGTTTTTCGGCCGCGCAGGTCTGGTCGTAGATCAGCACCGATACGCCCGGCACTTCGCGCAGTTCGCGCTGGACCGCATCGATGTCCTTGCGGTCATGCAGGCTGACGATGGCCGGCAGGCCGGCCCCTTCGCGGTAGCGGCCCAGGTCTTCGGTCACCAGGGCGATGCGGCGCACGCCTTCGGCCGCCATCTGCCGGGCGATCATCGGCACCGAGATCGGCCCGTCCACCGGCTGGCCGCCGGTCATGGCCACCGCGTCGTTGTACAGGATCTTGTAAGTGATGTTGACGTTGGCCGCAATCGCCGCGCGGATCGCCAGGTAGCCCGAGTGGTAGTAGGTACCGTCGCCCAGGTTCTGGAACACGTGCGGCACTTGGGAGAACGCAGCCTGGCCAATCCAGGGCGCGCCTTCGCCGCCCATGTGGGTGGTCAGCTTGTTCATGCCGGGGTAGATGGCGGTGGCCATCACGTGGCAGCCGATGCCGGCCAGCGCGAAGCTGCCTTCGGGGACTTTGGTCGACGTGTTGTGCGGGCAGCCGGAACAGTAGAAAGCGGGGCGGAAAGGCGTGCCGATGGCTTTTTTCAGCACCGCATCCTTGACATCCAAAAAGCCGATGCGGTCGGCGATCATGCGCAGTAGGTGCTGGTCGTCGACCAGCCTGGTCACGCGCGCGGCGATCACGCGCGCCACCTGCGACACCGAGAAGTCGGCCTTGGAGGTCAGCAGCCATTCGCCGCGCGGCGCCACCCATTCGCCCTTTTCGTCGAACTTGCCGATCACCCGCGGGCGCACGTCGTCGCGCCAGTTGTATAGCTGCTCCTTGAGCTGGTATTCGACGATCTGGCGCTTTTCTTCGACCACCAGGATTTCGCCCAAGCCCTGGGCGAATTCGCGCACGCTGTCCGGCTCCAGCGGCCACGGCATGGCGACCTTGAACAGGCGCAACTTGATGTGCGCTGCCATGGCTTCGTCGATGCCCAGCTCTTCGAGCGCTTCGAGCACGTCCAGGTAGGATTTGCCGGAGGCGATGATGCCGAGCCGCGCGTCCGGGCTGTCGATGGTGGTGTGGTTGAGGCGGTTTTCGCGCGCGTAGGCCAAGGCGGCGTAGATTTTATAGTCCTGCATCAGCGCTTCCTGGGCGCGTGCCTGCTGGCCCAGCGGCATGCTCGACAGCCGTGCGTTCAGGCCGCCCTCGGGCAGCTGGAAGCCCTGCGGAATACGCACTTCCACGCGCAAGGGATTGGGGTCGACGGTGGCGCTCGACTCGACCGTATCGGCCAGCGCCTTGAAGGCCACCGCGCAGCCGGAAAAGCGCGACATGGCCCAGCCGTGGATGCCCAGGTCCAGGTATTCCTGCACGTTGCAGGGATACAGCACGGGAATCATCGAGGCCGAGAACAGGTGGTCGGACTGGTGCGGCAGGGTGGACGAGTAGGCGCCGTGGTCGTCGCCGGCCACCAGCAGGACGCCGCCGAAGCGCGCGGTGCCGGCGTGGTTCATGTGTTTGAAGACGTCGCCGCAGCGGTCCACCCCGGGGCCTTTGCCGTACCACATGGCGAACACGCCGTCGTACTTTGCCGGACCAATCAGGTCGACCTGCTGCGAGCCCCACACGGCGGTGGCGGCCAGGTCTTCGTTGACGCCGGGGACAAACTGCACGTGGTGGGCGGCCAGGTGCGCGCGCGCTTTCCACAGGCTTTCGTCGAGACCGCCGAGGGGCGAGCCGCGGTAGCCGGAGATGAAGCCGGCGGTGTTCAGGCCGGCGGCCAGGTCGCGCTCGCGCTGCATCATCGGCAGGCGCACCAGGGCCTGGATGCCGGAGATGAAGATGTTGCCGGCCGTTTCGGTGTATTTGTCGTCGAGACTGACGCGTTCGATGCGTGCGGCGGCATCCGCGCCGCCGGGCGGGATGGGGGCCGTGGTATCTGGCATGGTGGGGCTCCAAATCGTGTTCGGTGTGTTGTTCCGTGCAGGACGGCGCCGGGTAGGCGTCTTGATGCCGGAAGTCACGCTGCGGGTGTGCGGCGTTTGAACATTATTCTACAGACAATCGGGGGCGCGGATGCATGCGCTGCGCATACCGGGCTAGGGGCGCAGGGAGGGAATATTTCAATAAGACAATAAAGATGCCGCTGCGCCGATGTCAGGCTGCTATAAATCGCCGACTTAGAAGAACTCGGCGGTGTCGTTGGTGGTGTTGGCCTGCAGCAGGCCGCCCGAGACCAGTTCGTCGTAGTGGCAAGCCTGGTTGCGCCCGTGGCTCTTGGCGTAGTACAGGGCCTGGTCGGCGTGGCCGAGGATCGCCACCGGCGACTCGAACTGGCTGATGCTGACAAAACCCACGCTGACCGTTACGGTGCCCACCTGCGGGAACACGTGCGATTCCACATTGGTGCGGAAGCGGTCGATGATCTTGCGGGCGTTCTCCAGCGTGGTCGAGCGCAGCAGCACGACGAATTCCTCGCCGCCGAAGCGGAATACCCGGTCCTGCGAACGGAACGACGATTGCATCAGGTTGGCGATCAGGATCAGCACTTCGTCGCCGTACAGGTGGCCGAACTTGTCGTTGACCAGCTTGAAATGGTCGACGTCGACCACGGCCAGCCATTGTTTTTCTTCCTCGCAGGCCTGGCGGCGCTCGGGCTGGCCGGGCAGGGGCGGCTCCGGCTCGGCGCCGCTGTGCAGCATTTTGGCCAGCTGGTCGTCAAAGGTCTTGCGGTTCAACAGGCCGGTGAGCGAGTCGCGCTCGCTGTAGTCGAGCAGGTTCTGGAAATTGCGGTAGACGCTGACGATGCCGCCGATGACGTGGATGGTGTCGGAAGTGTAGGGCGTGGGGTGGACGATTTCCAGGCAGGTGTCGGCTTTCTCGCCGATCCAGATTGGCAGCCACAGGGTGCGCTTGCCGTCGGCGGCCACCACCTCGGCGCTGGCGTCGTGGTGCTCCAGGCAGGCGGCCAGGGCCGGCAGGCCGGCGAGCGGCTCGCCAGGGTTGTTCAACTCGTAGCTGTCTTCCATCCGCGCCGGGCCGCCGGCCTGGATCATGGCGCGCGTGCGCACGTATGTCTGTCCGCGCATGGTGACCAGGGACAGCACCCGCGCCTCGGAGGCGCCGGCCAGTTCCTGGACCGCCGAGATCACCGAAATGTCGAGCATCGTGTGATCGCGGTGACCGGTCATGTCCACCATGTGTTTCAGAAGGGAATCCATGTCGTTCTCAGATAGGTGATCTAGCCGTACCAAGGTAGTTGAAGGTGGGCATCATTTATTCCTGCGGACAGCCGTGCAGGATAATGGCTTTTTGCTTTCCAGGCAATTAATCCGCAACGAATCCCTTGCTTCTTTGGGTATCGATTTTACCGTCGCCCGAGCACAGTGACGAGAGCGAATCAAACATTTCTACAAGCAGATGCAAATCAACAATAAATAGTGCATCAAGGAAAAACTGTTTTTTCTCAAGTTGTCATTTCGACCTAGTAGATATAGTGGCTTCAATGGCGCGACACTTGGAACAGCAGATAGTTCCGGAGGCTGCAAATCAGCGCAGCCGGTCGGGTCAGGGTTTGGCACTTATCCATTCACTAGGAGTTTGACATGAGCACAGTTATTTCGGCAGTTCGTTCGTTTATTGCTGACGAAGATGGCGTTACCGCCCTCGAGTACGGCATGATCGCTGCGCTGATTGCCGCGGTAGTCGTCATTACGGTGAAGAGCTTGGGTACGAAGGTTGGGGCTGCGTTCACACTTATTGATAACCAACTGTAATCCGCTTAATCGCAGATTCCCTCCGGGTGCGACTCATCCGGAGGGAATTTTTTCTTTGTGTGATCACATCTTCTTGTTGAAAGCGTGCCATGCAAAATTTGCTTTATCTCGATATGGCGCTGCTTGCCCTTCTGTTTTTCGCAAGCGTGTATGACCTCGCCCAACGGCGCATCCCCAATCGCTTGTTGTGCCTTGGCTTGATTTGCGCCTTGACCATACAACTGTACAGCGGCCCGCTGTCGCTCGTGTGGACCCACTTCCTGCCGGGTTTCGCGATCGGCATGCTGTTGTTTTTCCCACTACATATCGCCAAGGCCATGGCCGCCGGCGACGTCAAGCTGATGGCCACCGTCGGCGCCTTTACCGGCCCGGCCATGGTATGGCAGATCTGCCTGGCCACCTACTGCATCGGCGGCCTGATGGCGCTCGTGATGGTGCTGGCCATGGGCCGTGGACGCGACGCCTTTGTCAATGTCGGCGCGGTGATCCGGCCGGCCCTGCTGCGCATGTGCGGCATCCCCGCAGTCACTGAACCGATGCCTCGTCCCAGCGTGGGCGGCATGCCGTATGCGGTCGCGATCTCCTTCGGCACCCTGCTGATTTTGTGCTTGGGTCACGGCTGATTTTTGCTGTCTTGTATTGCTTGCTTTGTGTCAAAGGCAACCCGAACCGGGTGGCTAGAATCAATTTATGCCTTTAGAAACAACGATTTGGATTTCCTAGGAGCACATGAATGAGTATGGACCAACCGACCGCAGCGCCGCTCGCGCAGCCCGTGCGCCCCGCCGCGTCCCAGGTCGACGAAGCCGTCACGCGCATGCCGCCCCAGCCCAAGACCGTCAGCGACACCGGCCTGGAGCCGTCGCTGCTGGTGGAGTTGGTGTCCAAGGCAATTTATGCCGTCGGCCGCATCCATCTGCCGGTTCTGGCGGGAAAACTCAAGTTGTCGATCAATGTGTTGCGCGAGGTCATCGGCGCCATGATCGCCGAGCAGTTGGTGGAAGTAGCCTTGCGCGGCGACTCCGACCTGGACGTTTATTATCAATTGACCGGCAACGGCCGCGCCCGCGCCACCGAATACCTGGCGCGCTGCCGCTATGCCGGGCCGGCCCCGGTCACCCTGGAGTCCTACTGCGAGCTGGTGCTGCGCCAGTCCAGCCGCCATGCGCGCGTGGGCCGCATCAGCATGGCCGACATGGCTGCCGCCTTCGCCGACGATGTGATTGAGCGCCAGGTGCGCGACCTGGCCGGTGCCGCGCTGCAGTCAAGCCGTTCGCTGTTGCTGTACGGTCCGTCGGGAAGCGGCAAGACCACGCTGGCGCGCAAGCTGGGCCAGATGCAGCAGGGCCTGGTGGCGGTGCCGTACGCGATCCTGGTCGACACTGCCATCGTCCTGCTGCACGATCCGCTGGTGCACCTGGCGCCGCCGCCGCTGCAGACGCGCCAGAGCGAAGACCGGCGTTCCACCGACAGCCGCTGGGCCTTGTGCCAGCGCCCGCTGGTGCAGGTCGGCGCCGAGTTCGCCGCCGATATGCTCGACCTGCGCCTGAACAAGGAAACCGGCGTGTACCACGCGCCGCCACACCTGATGGCCAATAACGGCATCCTGGTGGTCGACGATCTCGGCCGCCAGCGCATGCCCACAGCCGACCTGCTCAACCGTTGGAGCGCGCCGTTCGACAGCGGTACCGATCAACTGACGATGGACGGCGGCCACAAGCTGTGCGTGCCATTCGATGTGACGGTGCTGTTCGCCACCAACATCGCACCTCATCTGCTGCTCGATGAGTCGTCGATGCGCCGGGTCGGCTATAAGATCCATGTCGGCGCGCTGGCCGAATCGGCCTACCGCGTGCTGCTGCGGCGCCAGTGCCGGCTGGCCGGGATCGACTATGACGAGGAAGTGGTGGACCACTTGATTCACCGTTTGCACGCTCCGGCCGGACGGGCGCTGCTGGCAGGCTATCCCGCCGAACTGCTTGGCCGGATCGTCGATTTCGCCAGCTTCGCCGGCGCGGCCCCGCGCATGACCGTGGCGGCGGTCGAGCAGGCGTGGGTCAGCATGTTTGCCGGCACAGGCAGCGGCGCACCAGCGCCGGCCCAGCCGCCGGTTCCTTATTTCGCCGCCTGCGGCGATTCCTTGCTGGAGAAAATATCATGAAGAACAAACGGGCTTTGATCATGCTCGGCATTGCAGTCCTGTTCGGGATCGCGGCCGTGATACTGGCGGCGCGATGGCTGCTCGGACAGAAGGAATCCAAAGCGGCGCGGGTGGTCGTCGTCACGGCCGATGTCAGCCGAGGACAGCGGCTCAGCTCCGACATGCTGGTTCTGGCGGAGCGCCCTGCCAGCCAGGTCCCCAAGGATGCCTTCGCCGATCCGGTGCCGCTCACCGAGCGGGTCCTGAAAGTCAATGTGGTCAAGGGCGAGGTGCTGAGTGAAACCAAACTGGCGCCGGCCGGCACCATGGGCGGCCTGTCGGCCCTGATCAGCGAGGGCAAGCGCGCCATCACGGTGCGCGTCAACGATGTGATCGGCGTTGCGGGCTTCGCCTTGCCCGGCAACTATGTCGACATCATCGTCCATACCGAGCGCGAGCCGGGCAACGACGAGAAGGCGACACGCGGTGCCCTGCATGTGTCCAAGATCGTGCTCGAACGGATCCTGGTGCTGGCCGTGGCCCAGGAGGTCACCCGCGACGAAACCAAGCCCAAGGTGGTCAATGCGGTGACCCTGGAAGTGACGCCCGAACAGGCCGAGCACCTGGATCTGGCGCGCGGCGTCGGCACCCTGTCGCTGGCGCTGCGCAACCAGGTCGATAGGACCCTGCCGGACACCGCCGGGGCCACCAAGCGCACCCTGCTGGACGAGCAGGCGCCGCCGGTAGCTGCCAAGCCGGCCCCGGTCAAGCGCGTCGCGACGCGCCGACTGAGCCCGGCGGTCAAGACCGAGGTAGCCCAGGTCCAGCGCAACTGTATCAGCGTGCTCAACGGCCTGCACGTTTCGCAAGAGTGCTTTTGAGTTCAATGCAGCTTTCTCGGGATGAGCGATATGAATAACTCCACTAGCATCACCGGTCTGGCACCGGTAGGCATTTCCTGCGCCGTGAGCCTGGCGCTGGCATTGGCACATGGCAGTGTTGTGGCGGCCGGCGCTGAAGCGCCCCAGGCCGCGGCGCCGGCCGCCCAGGCGGCGCCGCTTAAAGCGCGCGGCGGCAAGAGCGCTCCGGCGCAGAACAATACCGTGGTGCGCACCGACAGTGGCCCGCGCTGCACCGGCGAGGCGGCTCGTCCAGCGAGGATGAGCCTGTTCATGGGCAAGTCGACCTTGATGCGCCTGCCCGAGCCGGTGGTGCACCGCAGCGTCGGCGATGCCAGCGTGGTGCAAGCCATGCTGGTTGCGCCCGATACCTTGTACCTGCTGGGGGTAGACGTTGGCACCACCAATATGATTATCCAGGGCAAGAGCGGGGCCTGCAGCGTGGTCGACATGAACGTGCTGATGGATCCGGCTGCGCTGCAGGATGCGCTGGCGATCGCCATGCCGGAGGAAAAGAACATCAAGGTGACCACGGCCGCCGAAGCACTGGTGCTGACCGGCACGGTCAGCGATGCGGCCGCGGTGCAGCGCGCCTATGAGCTGGCGGTGGTCTTCATGCAGCAGCCTTTGCATGCGCTGCTCAAGAAGGGCGACGATGCCGGCACCGCGGTGTCGAGCGCGTCCGACAACAAGGTCAAGTATCCGCCTAACGAACGCATCGTCAACATGCTGAGCGTGACCGCGCCGCAGCAGGTGCTGCTGGAAGTGAAGATCGCCGAAGTGTCCAAGAGCCTGCTGGAGCGCTTGGAAGGCAGTACCACTTTCCGCTTCTCGTCGGGCAGCTGGGCCACCACCTTGCTGTCGAACTTCCTGACCAATCCGACCGGCGTCTTCGACGCCCGCAAGAGCAACGGCAACCGGATCGCGGTCGACGCCAACAAGCAGGACGGCCTGGTACGTATCCTGGCCGAACCAAACGTGATGGCGATCAGCGGCCAGGAAGGCAGTTTCTTGGCGGGCGGCAAGATCTTCATTCCGGTGGCCCAGGACAATAACAAGGTCACGCTGGAAGAAAAGGAATTCGGTGTCGGCCTGCGCTTTACCCCGACCGTGCTGAGCGGCGGCCGCATCAATCTGCGGGTCGCGCCCGAAGTATCGGAAATTTCGCGCGAAGGCATCGGGATACAGGCCGCCGGCTTCACCGGCGCCGCCGTGCTGCCCTTGATCACCACCCGGCGCGCCAGCACCACCGTCCAGCTGTACGACGGCCAGAGCTTCGCCATCGGTGGCCTGATCAAGAACAATATGATCACCAACCTGAACGGCCTGCCGCTGGCAGGCGAGATACCGGTGCTGGGCGCGCTGTTCCGCAGCACGGATTTCCAGCATGACCGCACGGAGCTGGTGTTTGTCGTCACCGCGCACCTGGTCAAACCGCTGCCGCCGAATTACTCGCTGCCTACCGACAGCGTGATACCGCCGGGCCGCGCCGAGCTGATGCTGATGGGGCGCCTGGAAGGTAAAGCCCCGCCCACAGCCGCCGCCAATCCACCAGCCGCCGCAGCCGGCGCGTCCGTCACCGCCGAGCCTGAGCGTCAGTCCGGCTTCGAACTGAAATAAGGAGGTCGCCATGAGCAAACTTTCATACAGAACCGGATTGGCATCGGTGGCAGTC
>CAMLFK010000031.1 GCA_946479255.1 uncultured Oxalobacteraceae bacterium | reverse complement strand
CGGAAAAGCGCATCAGCTGGGTGTAGTTGGTGATCGGCATGATGCCGGCGATCACCGGCACGTCCAGGCCCAAGGCACGGGTCTGGTCCATGAAGGCGAAATACGCATCGGCATTGTAGAAATACTGGGTGATGGCGGCATCGGCGCCGGCCTGCACCTTGCGCGCGAAGTTTTGCAAGTCGTCCTGGGGCGACTTGGCCTGCGGGTGCACTTCCGGGTAAGCCGCGACTTCAATGCGGAACCAGTCGCCGGTTTCGGCGCGGATGAATTCGACCAGCTCATTGGCGTAGCGGAATTCGCCACCGCCGCCGTAACCGCTCGGCAGGTCACCACGCAAAGCCACCACGCGCTTGATGCCGGCATCCTTGTATTGCTGCAAGATGGCGCGGATCGATTCGCGGGTTCCGCCGACGCACGACAGGTGCGGTGCGGCTTCATGGCCCTCGGCCTGGATTTCGAGCACGGTGTCGAGCGTACCCTGCTGGGTACTGCCACCGGCGCCGAAAGTCACCGAGAAATATTTGGGGTCCAGCAGCGCCAGCTTCTGGCGCGCGGTACGCAGGTTGTTCGCGCCTTCCGCCGTCTTGGGCGGATAGAACTCGATACTAAAGTTTGGCGTGTCCATCAATTTTCTTTTTTTAACAGTAGGGTCGACAGCGCCCAGGAAATCACGCTGTACAGAATCGCGGCGAGGAAGGCCGACCAGAAGCCGGCCACATGCACGCCGTCGACCAGATGCGCCACGCCCCAGAACAGCAGGGCGTTAATGACCAGGATGAACAAGCCCAGCGACAACACCGTGACCGGCAAGGTCAGCAGCACCAACAGCGGCCGGATCAGGGTGTTGACGAGGCCGAGCACCAGCGCGGCAATGAGGGCCGCGCCGATGTTATCGACCGTTACCGATTGCATCAGGTAAGGCAGGGCAAACAAGGCTGCGGCATTGATCAGCCAGGTCAAAAGTAAACGCATGCGGGTCTCCCGGGACGTGCCCTAATTAATAGCGGTAGTGATCCGGCTTGTAAGGGCCTTCCTTCTTCACCGAAATATACGCGGCCTGCTCTTCGGTCAGTTCGGTCAGCTTGGCGTTCAGCTTTTTGAGCTGCAGGCGCGCAACCTTCTCGTCCAGGTGCTTAGGCAACACGTACACGCCTACGGGATAGTTGGCGCGGTTGGCGAACAGCTCGATCTGGGCGATGGTCTGGTTGGCGAACGAGGAGCTCATCACGTAGGACGGATGGCCGGTGCCGCAGCCCAGGTTCACCAGGCGGCCTTCAGCCAGCAGGATGATGCGCTTGCCCGATGGGAAGATCACGTGGTCGACTTGCGGCTTGATGTTTTCCCACTGATATTTTTTCAGCGAGGCGACATCGATCTCATTGTCGAAGTGACCGATGTTGCAGACGATGGCCTGGTCTTTCATGGCCAGCATGTGCTGTTCGGTCAGGATGTGATAGTTGCCGGTGCAAGTGACGAAGATGTCGCCCTGCGAAGCGGCTTCATCCATCGTGACGACGCGGTAGCCTTCCATCGCGGCCTGCAGTGCGCAGATCGGATCGATTTCGGTGACCCATACTTGCGCCGACAGGGCGCGCATGGCCTGGGCCGAACCCTTGCCCACGTCACCGTAACCGGCGATCACGGCAACTTTGCCGGCGATCATCACGTCGGTAGCGCGCTTGATACCGTCGACCAGCGACTCGCGGCAGCCGTACAGGTTATCGAACTTGGACTTGGTGACCGAGTCGTTGACGTTAATTGCAGGGAAAGCCAGCTTGCCTTCCTTGTGCATCTGATACAGGCGGTGCACGCCGGTGGTGGTCTCTTCGGTCACGCCGAGGATTTCCGGCAGGCGCTTGGAATACCAGTTGGCATCGATGGCCAGGTGGGCCTTGATCGAGTTGAACAGGCAGATTTCTTCTTCCGAGCCTGGATTGTTCAGCACCGAGATATCGGTTTCGGCGCGGGTGCCCAGGTGCAGCAGCAGGGTCGCGTCGCCGCCGTCGTCGAGGATCATGTTCGAGTAGACCGGCTGGCCGTTCTCGCTTGGCCACTCGAAGATGCGGTGGGTGTAATCCCAGTATTCGTCCAGGGTTTCGCCCTTGACGGCGAACACCGGCGTACCGACCGCGGCGATGGCGGCGGCGGCGTGGTCCTGGGTCGAGTAGATATTGCACGAGGCCCAGCGCACGCGTGCGCCCAGGGCTTCCAGCGTGCGGATCAGCACGGCGGTCTGGATGGTCATGTGCAGCGAACCGGTGATGCGTGCGCCCTTCAGTGGCTGGATTGCTGCGAATTCTTCGCGGATGGCCATCAGGCCGGGCATTTCGGTTTCGGCGATCTTGATCTCTTTTTCGCCCCAGGCGGCCAGGGACAGATCAGCGATATGGAAGTCTTGCGTGGATTTGAGTACGGCGTTCATCACGCCCTCCTTTCTTTAGAAAAAAGTAACGTGAGCGCAGTTGCGGTGAATGTTCCGAGCCTGGCGAAATGGGAATTTCGTCGCAACGCTCCTCGGAACTGCGTAGTTTAATGGTTTAGGCTGGTTTGTGCCATCGAATTCTTGGCGGCAGCCGTAAAAAAACGCCAACCCCGCTGTGCCGGGATGGCGTTTTTGGTGACGCTATTGGATTTACGACAAGCCGGCTTCCGCACGCAGCAGCGCAAGCTTGTCGGTCCGCTCCCAGGTGAATTCCGGCTCTTCGCGGCCGAAGTGGCCATAAGCTGCGCTCTTCTGGTAGATCGGGCGCAGCAGGTCCAGCATCTGCACGATGCCTTTCGGACGCAGGTCGAAGTGTTCCATCACCAGCTTGGCGATTTTCTCATCGGAGATGACGCCGGTGCCTTCGGTGTACACGGTGATATTGATCGGCTTGGCAACACCGATCGCGTAGCTGACCTGCACCTGGCACTGGCGCGCCAGGCCGGCGGCCACGACGTTCTTGGCGACGTAGCGGGCGGCGTAGGCGGCCGAGCGGTCGACCTTGGACGGATCCTTGCCGGAGAACGCGCCGCCGCCGTGCGGTGCGGCACCGCCGTAGGTGTCGACGATGATCTTGCGGCCGGTCAGGCCGCAGTCGCCCTGCGGGCCGCCGATAACGAAACGGCCGGTCGGGTTGACCAGGTAGCGGGTGCCCATGAGCCATTCGGCCGGCAGGGTCTTTTTGATGATCTCTTCGATCACCGCTTCTTCGATCTGGGCATGGCTCACTTCAGGCGCGTGCTGGGTCGACAGCACGACGGTGTCGACCGAAACCGGGCGGCCATCGACGTAGCGCAGGGTCACTTGCGACTTGGCATCCGGACGCAGCCATGGCAGGCGGCCATCCTTGCGCAGCTGCGACTGGCGCTCGACCAGGCGGTGCGCGTAGTGGATGGCGGCCGGCATCAGCTCGGCGGTTTCATCGCAGGCGTAGCCGAACATCAGGCCCTGGTCGCCCGCGCCCTGGTCCAGGTCGAGGCCGGCGCCTTCGTCCACGCCCTGGGCGATGTCGGGCGACTGCTTGTCGTAGCAAACCATCACGGCGCAGCCGCGGTAGTCGATGCCATAATCGGTGTTGTCGTAGCCGATGCGCTTGATGGTCTCGCGCGCGACCTGAATATAATCGACGTTGGCGTGGGTGGTGATTTCACCCGCGAGCACCACCAGGCCGGTGTTGCACAGCGTTTCCGCGGCCACGCGCGCCTTTGGATCCTGCGCCAGGATGGCGTCGAGGATCGCGTCGGAAATCTGGTCGGCAACTTTGTCGGGATGGCCTTCCGAGACGGATTCGGAAGTGAAAAGGTAGTCGTTGGACATGCAAATACTCCAGTTACTGTTGTTATGAGAATGTCGCAGTAACCATGTACCTGCGACGCTTTAGCGACATTTATATTCCGCTTCGCAAGTTGTCTATTAACTCGGCGGATCCAGCTCCGTGGTATTTTACGCTCCTTGCGAAATTTTAGTTGAGCAAAGACGCAAGTTAAACCCTGATCAAATACATGCTAGTACTCCTATTCCGTCTTTTATCGACCCTGCCCCTGCCGGCCCTCCACCTGCTGGGCAGTGCGCTCGGCTGGCTGGTCTACCTGGCCTCCCCCTCTTACCGCAAGCGCTTGCGCGGCAATATTGAGAACGCCGGCTTCGGCCAGCACCTCAACAGCGCCATCGCCGAGTCCGGCAAAGCCATTATCGAACTGGCATTCGTCTGGTGCGCGCCGCCGGAACGGGTGGCGCGCCATGTGACCGAAGAAAATACCGAGTTCATGGCCTCGGCCCTGGCCAGCGGGCGCGGCATCGTGTTCCTCACGCCCCACCTGGGCTGCTTCGAGACCACCGCCCAGCAGATCGCCATGCGCACCGCGCTGACGGTGATGTACCGTCCGCCCAAGAAAGCCGCGCTCAAACCCCTGGTCGAAGGCGCGCGCGCGCGCGCCAACCTGAAGCTCGCCCCGGCTAACCTGTCCGGCGTACGTATCCTGGCCAAGTGCCTGAAACGGGGCGAGCCGGTCGGCGTGCTGCCCGACCAGGTTCCGCAAGAAGGCGAAGGCGTGTGGGCACCGTTTTTTGGCCGCAGCGCCTACACCATGACCCTGCCGGCCAAGCTGGCCCAGCTGGGCAATGCCATGATCGTCCTGGTGTACGCCGAGCGCCGCCCGCGCGGCAAGGGCTATATCGTGCGCTTCGTCCCCTTCGAAGGCGAGCTGACCGGCACGCCTGCGGAACAGGCGGCCAACATCAACCGCGCCATGGAGCTGCTGATCGCCCGCTGCCCGGCCCAGTATTTCTGGAGTTACAACCGCTACAAACAGCCGGACGGCGTCGCCTCGCCGCAAGACCAGGATGCGGCATGAAGCTGCTGTTGGGTTTGATGTGGCTGCTGCACTGGTTGCCGCTGCCGCTGCTGGGGCGCTTTGGCGAAACGGTCGGCAGCCTGCTGTTCCTGCTGCTGCGCAGCCGCCGCCATATCGCCCTGTCCAATTTGCGTTTGTGCATGCCGCATCTGTCCGAGACTGAACGGGTGGCGCTGGCGCGCCGGCATTTCCAGGCCTACTCGCGCAGCGTGTGGGAACGCGCCGTGCTGTGGTGGGCGCCGCCGGAGCGCCTGCGCCGCCTGATTCAGGTGGAACCCGGAGTGCCGCTGGCGCAGATCGCCGCCCGGCCGACCATCTTGCTGTGTCCGCATTTCGTCTGCCTGGATGTGGCCGGCGTGGCGGTGATGCTGGAATCGAGCTTGTGCTCCATTTATGTGCAGCAAAAGAACAAGGTATTCGACGAGGTGCTGCGCAAGGGCCGCTCGCGCTTTCGCCCGGTCCAGCTGTTTTCGCGCAAGGAAGGCGTCAAGCCGATTATTCGTGCGATGCGCGAGGGCTTGCCTTATTTCATGCTGCCGGACATGGATTTCGGCGACAAGGATGCGCAATTCGTGCCCTTCTTCGGCGTGCCGGCCGCGACCCTGACCGCGCCCGGGCGCATTGCCGCGGCCACCGGCGCGGCGGTCATTCCGGTGGTGGCTACTTTTCTGCCCAACTACGCTGGCTGGCGCGTGCGCTTTTATCCGGCTTTCGACAACTATCCGGGCGACGACCTGGTCGAATCGGCGCGGCGCATGAACGCTTTTATTGAAGAGCGCGTGGCCGAAGCGCCCGCGGAATATTTCTGGACGCATAAGCGCTTCAAGACGCGGCCGGAGGGCGAAGCCTCACCCTATGTGAAGTCTTAGCTATACTGCCTGTTATGAAACTCAAATTTACCAAAATGCATGGTGCCGGCAACGACTTCGTCGTGATCGATGCGATCAGCCAGCAGGTCGAACTGAACGCAGCGCTGTGCCAGAAGATCGGCGACCGCCGCTTCGGCATCGGCGCCGACCAGATCCTGGTGGTCGAAAAGCCATCTTCGCCCGAGGTCGATTTCCGCTATCGCATCTTTAACCAGGATGGCAGCGAGGTCGAGCAGTGCGGCAACGGCTCGCGCGCCTTCGTCAAGTTCGTCATCGACAAGGGATTGACCAGCAAGACCAGCATCCGGGTCGAGACCATGAAGGGCGTGATCGAACCGCGCATCGACGCCGATGGCAATATATGCGTCGACATGGGCCCGCCGCGGCTCACGCCGAGCGAGGTGCCGTTCGAATCCGCAGGCCTGGGCGGCTGGGCGGAAGGCGACGATACCTTGTGGCCGCTGCCGATCAAGTATCTGGGCGGCAAGACTGTATTTGTATCGGTGGTTTCGATGGGCAATCCGCACGCGGTGCAGGTGGTCGACGATGTCGACACGGCGCCGGTGGCGGAAACCGGTCCGCTGATCGAGCAGCACAGCCGCTTTCCGAACAAGGTCAATGCCGGCTACATGCAGGTGGTGGACCGTCACCATATCCGCATCCGCGTGTACGAACGGGGCGCCGGCGAAACGCTGGCTTGCGGCACCGGCGCTTGCGCGGCCGTGGTGGCCGGCATCCGCCGCGGCTTGCTCGATTCACCGGTGAAAGTGAGCGCAAGAGGCGGCGAATTATCGATCGCCTGGGCCGGCGGCAACGCCCCGGTCTACCTGAGCGGCCCGGCGGTG
Organism: uncultured Oxalobacteraceae bacterium; assembly: GCA_946479255.1. Next base: position 21,943 of record CAMLFK010000031.1, on the reverse strand, counting down.
ACAGTATTCGAAGGCGAAATCGAACTCGAGGTTAAAACCAAGAACGTCAAGGAAGCTCGATAAACCGTAGCGAGCAGGCCCGATATTGGATCGAGTAGCGGAGCCGTACTCAAGTACGGCGAGCAACGCAGATCCAATAGCGGGCCGCGCAGTAGGTTTAGCGAGCTTCCTTCACGCCGCGGCTAGTTCGTATGCTTCGTGCTCGCTGTCCTCGCCGGTGGCGCTTTCCGGCACCAGGGTCTTGAGGCGGTACAGGCGCTGGCGGTAATTGCCTTCCGGACCGTTCGGCCCGCAATCCACATTCTCGAACAGCCGTCCGACCCGGTCCAGCACCTGGCGTTCCTGGGCGCCGCTCACGGCGATCAGGCGGCGCTTGCTGCGCCCGTAACTGGCGCGGATATCGATCACCAGGCAATGCCCCTGGTCGGCTTGTTTAATATCCAGCAGTAAAGCTTCAGCACGGGTCAGCTTGAAGGTCGCCGCCAGTTCCATCCGCGCCGCCAGCAGCGGGTGGCTGACGGCCAGGTCGCGCCCCAGGCTGACGCCATCGCACCAGGCATAAGCCGCGCCCTGCCCGCGCGGGGCGACCTTGGCGAGCACCTCGCGGGCTTCCGCGCTGTCCTGGGCGGCCGCTTTTTGCAGCCAGTACACGGCGCGCACATCGTTGTTCTCGTTCTCGCGGCGCGCGCGCCAGGCGCTGTTGCCGCATTCCAGCTGCGCTTCGCGGTAGCCCATTTCCGCAGCCCGCTCCAGGTAGCGCTGGGCGTCGGCGACGTTGCGCTGGGAAAATTCCGGCTTGATATAGATGCGCGACAGCGCGTACCAGGCTTCCGCCAGGCCTTGCTCGCCCGCCAGGGTCAGCCAGCGGATGGCTTTCTTGAAGTTGGCCGAGCCGGCGCCGCCGGCCACGCGCCGGCCGTCCACCTGCATGCGGGCATACCACAGGCCCACCGCCATTTGTCCGTGGCGGTCGTGCTCGGCGGCGGCGATGTCCCATAAGCCGCGGATTTCTTCCGGCGTGGCGGGACGCCCGCCATGGCTGCCGCGTCCGCTCTCGAGCAGGCGCGCACAGCGCGACAGCAGGCTGACTTCGTCCGGGCTGGGGCGCACCGTCAGCTTGTTGCCGGCGTCGATGGCGGCCACCAGGATGCGCGCCAGCGGCAGCGCGCGCTGTAAATAGGCATGCCACTGGCCGCTGCGCCAGAGCGCGTCGAGCGGGGCGAGCTCAATGCCGGGCAACAGGGAAGCGGGGCTGCGCACGATGCGCGGCGCTGCGGCCGGCGCCAGCGTGCGCGGGACGGCCGGGCGCGCCGGCGGCAGCGCGGCGGCATTCTGGGAGGTACTCGGGGCGGCCGGCGGCAGCGCCGAGCGCAGCCGGGTCAGCAGCCATTGGGCTTCGGCCTGGCCGGCGCGGGCCGCCGCCTCCAGCACGCCCAGGGCCTTGCTGCGCGTGGACGGGTCGGCCTGGCCCGGCGGACCGGCGAAGGTCAGCTGGGCCAGCACCATGCCGGCCCGGTTGACGCCGGCATCGTAGGCGCGCTCATACCATTGCGACAGCGCGAGATTGCTCTGCATCGCGACGTCCACGGGGATGTGCATGCCGATCAGCTCGCATGCTTCGAGGCTGTCCTGTTTGGCCGCCCGGTCGAGCCAGTGCAAGGCCGTCGGCAGGCTCTTGGGCAGGCCGGCGCTGCCAAAAAGATATAGTTTGCCCAGTTCGAGCTGAGCATCCACCCGTCCGGCACGTGCGCCACGTATGAGCGCTAGTTCTTCACGATTTGCCATTATTTAGGTAAATACCATTAATTAATTGAAATAGCAGCGTTTGAAAGCATTTGTTACACGTGATATCCGGTTGCCGGAACCCAACAGATGTGAGCCTTGTACGGTTGGAATCGGCGATGAAGCTGAGTCTACGCCAGCGAACACAAGGGTTTGCTTTAAACCGGAGGTTTCCTTGATTTCGCACAAACGTTGCAATCAAGTACGCGTGGCCCTCTTGTCAAGATCGCAGCAGACATTGATTTGGTAGCGACATTTCACAATGCGGGTTGTCGTTTCGAAAATACAACAGCACCGGACGATTTATTAGCTTTCGGCTAATCCTAACGTTCATAATTGACTAATCAAGCGGTATCGCAGCAGCACTGCCTATAAGCTTTCGAACATCCCAGCGTTCAGACATTGACTGAAAACTCAACGCTGCGCGGATTAACCCGATTCAAATTCAAGGACTTTCACATGAAAAAATCTCTTCTGGCACTGGCGGTTCTCGGCGCCGCCGCGGGGGTGGCGCAAGCGCAGTCGGGCGTAGTGATTTACGGTAACGTCGACGCCGGCCTGATCAAGCAGACCGACACCAGCCTGAAAATCGGCAAGCGCGCCAACAACACCCTGGGTTTCAAGGGCACCGAAGAACTGGGCAATGGCCTGAAAGCGATTTTCCAAATGGAAATCCGCTACGAGCCGGACACCGGCACCAATGAAACCAACGGCGCCGGTGCCCAGCGTCCGCTGTTCCAGGGCCAGAGCCGGGTCGGCCTGCAAGGCTCCTTCGGTACCGTGCGCATCGGGCGCGGCCTGACTTCGTTCCAGGAAAGCGTGATCGCCTTCGATCCTTTCCACGGCATTCCTGCAGCGCAAGGATTCCACCCCGACCTGCTCATCGGCGGCGACACGTATTCGTCCGACGCGCTCGGCCAGCTTGGCAACTCGCGCAACCGCTTCGCCAACGCCGTGTTCTACAACTCGCCTGAATTCTCCGGCTTCCAGCTCAACGCGTCGGTCGCGACCAAGGAAGCCAACGGCGCCGCCGCCATCATCGGCCGCGGCACCGCCACCGCGCCGCAGTATGCCGCCGGCGCGTCCGCTTCGGTCAACCCGTATTCGGTATCGGCCACCTACAAGAACGGCCCGGGCGCCCTGATGGTCGCCGCCGAACGCAACGCCATCGAAACCCAGCTGTACTCGATCGCCGCCTCGGTGCTGGTCAGCCCGGCACTCAAACTGATGGCCTCGGCCTCGCACCAGGACCGCGAGCACACCATGCGCAACCAGTGGACGTCGCGTTCGTGGGTACTGGGTGCCAACTACACCGTCGGCGCCGGCAAAGTGCTGGCCGGCTACGGCCAGAAGACCGCGGGCATCCTCGATGCCGGCGAACAGAAGACCAAGCAGTTCTCGCTGGGCTACGAGTACAGCCTGTCGAAGCGTACCTATGTGTACACCGACGCATCGCGTAAAGAAGTTGGCGCAGGCAAGACCAACATCTTCGCAGTGGGCGTGAACCACGCGTTCTAAACGATGCGCGGGTTGCCCCGTAAGATTACTTGCAAGGCGGATATGGGTAACCATCTCCGCCTTGTGCGTTTTTCGCTATCACCCTATGAACTGTGTCATTTCCACAACCGAGAGGCGCGCACAAGCTGCGGCTTCCTGTACAAGGCACGGGAACGATGGCATATTGGTTCCAAACGAATTAGTACGCGCGTTCGTTTTTTCTATAAACCTGGAGACGCAATGAAGACAAAATTAATCGCTGGTGTACTCGCTGCCTGTTTCGCCGCTCCCGTCCTGGCTGAGTCCAGCGTGCAAATCTATGGCATTGCCGACGCCGGCATCGTCAAGACCAAGGGTGAGAAGGCCAAGATCGCCAGCGGCATCGCCGACGGCTCGCGGCTCGGTTTCAAGGGTAGCGAAGATATCGGCGGCGGCTACAAGGCCATCTTCCAGCTCGAAGCGCGCATCGAACTCGATACCGGCGCGCAGACCCCCAGCCTGATCACCGACAACCAGGGCCTGTATCTGACCCGCAACATGGGCGCCATTCCGCTGCCTTTCCTGAGCATTATCCGCACCGCCCTCCAGCCAAAAGGCGGACCCTCGGTCAATCCCGAGAAGGCGCTGTTCGACCGCACCGCCATGGTCGGGCTGGTGACGCCGGTCGGCGCCATCCTGCTGGGCCGCATGTACACCCCTGGCTATGAAATCTTTGCCGCCGCCGATACCTTTGAGACCGGCACCGCCGGCACCTGGGGCGGCCTCACCGGCGGCACCGCCGGCTTCACCGCATTCGGCGCCGACATCCGCTCGCAGAAGTCGATCCAGTACCGTATTGCCACGCCAAAAGGCGTGAACGCCTCGTTGATGTACGGCACCAAACAGTCCGGCTACCTGGGCCGCTACAACCGCTTCCTGGGCGCCATGGTCCAGTACAAGGCCAACGGCTTCGACGTCGGTATCGCCCACAACCGTGGTGAAGACCAGGCCGGCCGCGACAGCTTGATTACCACCACCGTCGGCGGCTCCTACGCCTTCAGCAACTGGAAGCTGTTCGCCGGCTACCACGACCAGCGCAACCGCAATTCGGCGCTGCTGGCCGACTACCTGGGCGCATTCACCACCCAGATCGCGCCGGCCATGCGCGCCAACGGCCTGTCGGCCGCCCAGGTCGCCGGCCTGACCACGGTGTTTACCAACGCCATTACCGCCAATACGCAAGTGGACGCCAACAGCTACCAGGTCGGCATGCACTACCGCATGGGCGCCGGCCGCATCATGGCATCGGCGGCACGCCAGAACGACCGTACCGCCTCCAACAGCGATGCGACCATGCTGGCGGTCGGCTACGACTACAACCTGTCCAAGCGCACCGATATCTACACGGTGTTCGCCAACATCAAAAACCAGAACGAAGGCCAGTACACCCCTGGCACGGCTGGCTCGCCAGGCGGCTTTACCAAAGTCCCCGGCGACGACAGCCACGCAGTCCAGATCGGCATTCGCCACCGCTTCTAAGCCGATTTGGCACAGCAGTAAGCAAGAAGACGCCCGCGGGCGTCTTTTTTTGTTGGCGCCGCCGGCGATGGCGTGTTGCGGTCGGTTAGAATTGCCCCTATTTCAGCCGCAAAGAACTCAATGACCGCATCACTGGACTCAAGCGCTGTCGCCCGCTACCTGGCCGACAATCCCAACTTCTTTGAGGAGCATGTGGGCCTGCTCGGCGCCGTGCGCCTTTCCAGCCCGCTCACCGGCAAGACCGTCTCGCTGCAGGAGCGCCAGATGGAAGTCATGCGCGACAAATACAAGACGCTGGAATTGCGCATGGCCGAGCTGATGCGCACCGCCGAGGAAAACGCCGTCATCGCCCGCAAGTTCCACGCCTGGACCCAGACTCTCCTGACCGCCCGCCACGACGCCGACCTGCCGCGCGCGCTGGCCGATGGCCTGCGTACCCATTTCGGCGTGCCGCAAGCGACCGTGCGCCTGTGGGACCTGGCCGGCGACTATGCCAATGCCTGGTTCGCCAACGACGTCTCCGACGACGCGCTGATCTTCGCCAACAGCCTGCGCGCGCCCTATTGCGGCAGCAACAACGATTTCGAGGCCGTACGCTGGCTGGAAGACGCGGCCAGCGTGCAGTCGACCGTGATCCTGCCGCTGCGCAGCAAGGGCAGCAGCTTCGGCCTGCTGATCCTCGGCTCGCACGATCCGGAACGTTTCGCCTCGCACATGGCGACCGATTTCCTTACCCACATCGGCGAAACCGCCAGCGCCGCCCTGGCGGTCTTGCGCACCTGAACCCCATGGACAGCGCGCCCGATCGCCAGCAATGGCTGGACCGCTACCTGTCCCAACTGGCCGGCCAGCGCCAGCTCTCGCCGCTGACCATCGCCGCCTACCGGCGCGACCTGCTCCAGCTGATCGAACTGACGCCGGCCACGCGCTGGCAAGACCTGGGCTGGGCCGATATCCGCCGGCTCGCCTCCAGCCTGCAGGCGCGTGAACTGGCGCCGCGCTCGATCGCCCGCAAGCTCTCGTGCTGGCGGGTGTTCTTCGCCTGGCTGGCCCGGCACACCGAGCTGGCGGCCAATCCCGCCGAGCTGGTGCGCGCTCCCAAGCTGCCGCGCTCGCTGCCCAAGGCGCTCTCGGTCGACCAGGCCGTGCAGCTGGTGAGCGCGCCCGGCCACGCGCAAGCCGGACCTGAATCTGCCGAGTTGTGCAACCGCGCCATGTTCGAACTGCTGTATTCGAGCGGCTTGCGGGTTTCCGAGCTGGCCGGCCTCGACCTCGATTACCGCAAGGACGCCGGCGGCCCGGCCTCGCTCGGCTGGGTCGACCTGCAGGCCGGCGAAGTCATCGTCACCGGCAAGGGCAGCAAGATGCGCAAGGTGCCGGTCGGCGCCCAGGCACGCGCGGCACTGCTGGCCTGGCTGGCGGTGCGCCCGGCACCTGGCGACGGCAGCCATGCGCTGTTTTTGTCCAGCCGCGCCACCCGCATCAGCCCACGCGTCATCCAGCTGCGCCTCAAGCAGCACGCGCTGCGCTGCGGCACGCCGGTGGGCGTGCATCCGCACATGCTGCGCCATTCCTTCGCCTCGCACGTGCTGCAATCGTCCGGCGACCTGCGCGCCGTGCAGGAAATGCTGGGCCACGCCAGCATCGCCTCGACCCAGGTGTATACGGCGCTCGACTTCCAGCACCTGTCGGCCGTGTACGACAAGGCCCATCCGCGCGCCAAATCGAAGTAGAAGGCTTCCCGAAAGTCCAGTCCTGAACCGCGCGCTTTGCGCCCGATATGATCCTGCTCAAGTGTTACCACTCTTATTCAGGTCAATTTGGAGCCGACTAGCGAAATCCGGCATAATCGCTCGATTATTCGGGCACTTGCCTCATTCTCAATAAGCAAAATATGGCACTCATACCCAGCACCATCCTGACCGGCTTTCTTGGCGCCGGCAAAACCACCCTGCTCAACCGCATCCTGCGCGAAGACCATGGGCTGAAAATCGCCGTCATCGAGAACGAATTCGGCCAGGAAAACATCGACAATGAAATCCTGGTGCAGGACAGCGGCGAGCAGATCGTTGAAATGAACAACGGCTGCATCTGCTGCACCGTGCGCGGCGACCTGATCGTGGCCTTGACCCAGCTGGCCAACAAGCGCGCCGCCGGCGAGCTCGACTTCGATCGCGTGGTCATCGAAACCACCGGCCTGGCCAACCCGGGTCCGGTGGCCCAGACCTTTTTTGTGGACGAAGAGGTCGGCGCCAATTACCTGCTGGATGCGGTCATCACCGTGGTCGACGCACGCCACGCCATGACCCAGCTGGACGAGCACGAGGAAGCCCAGCGCCAGGTCGGTTTTGCCGACAAGCTGCTTATTTCCAAGACCGACCTGGTGGACGGCGCCGCGCTGGCCGCGCTGAAAACCCGCCTCAAGCGGATCAACCCGCGCGCCCCGATCGCCCAGTCGGACTTCGGCATCGTGCCGCTCGAAGAAGTGCTGGACATCAAAGGCTTTAACCTGAACGACAAACTCGACATCGACCCCTTGTTCCTGACCGCCGACGAAGCCATGGAAGACGCGCATCATCACGCGCACGACCACGACGGCGAGCATGAGCACGTGCACACCGAAAACTGCGACCACAGCCACGACCACCATCACAGCCACCACAGCGACGACATCGCCGCATTTGTGTTCAAGAGCGACCGCCCATTCGATCCGGCCCGCCTCGACGAGTTCCTCGGCGGCCTGGTCAATGTATTTGGCCCTCGCATGCTGCGCTACAAGGGTGTACTGTTGATGGAAGGCGCCGACCGCAAGGTGGTATTCCAGGGTGTGCACCAGATTATGGGCAGCGATCTGGGCGCAAAATGGGGGGAAGACGAGGCGCGTGGCAGCAAAATGGTGTTTATCGGCAAAAATCTACCCAAAGATGTCTTTATCCGCGGTTTGGAACAATGTTTGGTATAAACTATCCCGGTTTCGCTATGCAAGTCCGACGGCGAATGCCGTCACGGTAGGCCGATTCTGACAGGTTGCTGTCGAGTTAGCTGCTAGAATGAAAACCTCTGTCGTATCGAAGGTAAGTGAAGTCATGACTAAAACAACTAAATCGACCCCCGCCGTGAGCACAGAAGGCCGCCTCTTGTCCGAAGATGAAATCCGGGCCATGAGTGAGAAGGACTATATGAATCCGGCGCAGCTGGCATTTTTCAAGGCGCGTTTGCAGCAGCTTGAAAAAGACCTGTTGAAAAATGCTGGCGAGACCACCGAGCACCTGCGCGAAACCGTGCTGGTGCCTGACCCGGCCGACCGCGCGACCATCGAAGAAGAACACGCGCTCGAACTGCGCACCCGCGACCGCGAGCGCAAGCTGCTCAAGAAGGTGCAGCAGTCGATCGCCGCGATCGATGCAGGCGACTACGGCTGGTGCGAGGAAACCGGCGAACCGATCGGCATTCCGCGCCTGATCGCCCGCCCGACCGCCACCCTGTCGCTGGAAGCCCAGCAGCGCCGCGAACTCAAGCAAAAGCTGTACGGCGACTGAGCCGGCGCGCCGCCACCCACGGTAAAAAAAAAGCATGCGCCTTCAATCGCATGCTTTTTTGCTTTGGCGGCTGCGGTGCGCGCTAAATCTTGCCGATAGGCTACACTAGCGAGCGGATCGGCAAGGCCGAGGGAGTGGGTACGACGTGGGAATTTTTTCCATCTTCAAAAAGAAAGCTGCGGACGTCGAGATCGACGGACTTGAGTCGCGCCTGCGCCTGGGTGAACCTTCGCGCATGATGAGTGACGAAGAGCGCGCGCGCCAGCGCGAGATCGCCCGCGCCACCGCGGCCAAGATCGACGCCATCGAGTCGGCCATGGCCAACGACATCTTCAACACCCCGGAACCGGCCTGGGGCAGCGGCCCGCGCCGCCCGCGCACCAACGCCCAGCAGCAAGAAGAGCTGGAAAGCGCCGGCACCCTCCCCATGCTCGAGCTGGCCACGACCGAACTGCTGGCCGACGACGACCTGCCGGATGCCCCGGCCTATCCGCAGACCCCGCCCGTCATCGAAGAAATCGCCATCCTGTACGCCAACGCCCAGCTGGCGGTGGCCGAACAGATGCTGATCGACAACCTGCCTGGGCTGGGCCGGGAAGACCGCAGCGTCTGGTGGATGCTGTTCGACCTGTACCAGGCCAGCGGCCGCCAGGACGACTTCGACAACATCGCCATCGACTACGCCAGCAGCTTCGAAACCTCGCCGCCCAGCTGGGCTCCCTTGCTGCCGCCAGGCACGCCTGAACACGGCTATGCCGGCGTCACCCCGACCGAAACCTTTGCCGGCCTGCTGGACGCCTCCTGCGCCACCCAGACCGCTCGCCTGCTGGACGTGGCCGAGCAACAGCCGGTCCTGCGCCTGGAATTTGCCCGCATCAGCGCGGTGACGCCCGAAGGCTGCGCGCTGCTGCTGGCGGCATTGTCGCGTTTGCGCCAGCGCGAACGCGAACTGATCGTGGCCGGCGCCGCCGACCTGGCCGAGCTGCTGCGCGCCAACATCGAAATCGGCCAGCGCGACGCCAGCGAAGCGCCCTGGCTGCTGCTGCTCGAAGTGCTGCAGCTGATGAACCGCGAAAAAGACTTCGAAGAAACCGCAATGGATTATTGCGTCACCTACGAAGTCTCGCCGCCCTCTTTCGTGGCACCCAGCAAGGTGGCCACCGCGCCCAATGCGCCAGCCACGGCGGCCAGCGAACGCTTCCTGCTGCCGCCCGTGGTCGAGGGCGACACCGGCGCCCTGTTCGCCGCCATCGACGCCTATGTGGCCGGGGCAAGCGTGGTGCTGCTCGACTGCTCGCGCCTGGCCCGGCTCGACTATGCCGCCGCCAGCGCCCTGCTCAACCGCCTGCGCCCGGTGGCCGACGAAAAACGCATCGAACTGCGCGATGTGAACCATCTGGTGGCCGCGCTACTCAAATTGCTGGGTTTTACCGATATCGCCCGGCTGTTTCCGCATAAGTACTAAGCCTTAGAAAAGTTCTGGTTCTTGCAATTTGATTCAGCGTCCCCATTTCGTGGAGGCTAGTTAACTGAGAGGCAGATAATGGAACAATTTCACGGCACCACCATCCTGTGCGTACGGCGCGGCAAACAAGTCGCCCTCGGCGGCGATGGTCAGGTAACGCTCGGAAACATCGTCATGAAGGGCACCGCCCGCAAGGTACGCAAGCTTCACCAGGGCAAGGTCCTGTGCGGCTTTGCCGGCGGCACCGCCGACGCCTTCACCCTGCTCGACCGCTTCGAAGGCAAGCTCGAAAAGCACCAGGGCAACCTGCTGCGCGCCTCGGTCGAACTGGCCAAGGACTGGCGCACCGACCGCGTGCTGCGCCGCCTCGAAGCCATGCTGCTGGTAGCCGACGCCGAATCGACCCTGGTGATCACCGGCAACGGCGACGTGCTCGAACCCGAAGACGGCATCGGCGCCATCGGTTCCGGCGGCAGCTACGCCCAGTCGGCCGCCAAGGCGCTGCAGGAAAACACCGAACTGTCGCCGGCCGAGATCGTCAAAAAAGCGCTGACGATCGCCGGCCAGCTGTGCATCTACACCAATATGTCCCACACCATCGAAACGCTGGACTGAGCCATGAACATGACCCCTCTCGAAATCGTCTCCGAACTCGACAAGCACGTGGTCGGCCAGGGCAAGGCCAAGCGCGCGGTCGCCATCGCCCTGCGCAACCGCTGGCGCCGCCAGCAGGTGGCCGAGCCGCTGCGCCACGAGATCACCCCCAAGAACATCCTGATGATCGGCCCGACCGGCGTCGGCAAGACCGAGATCGCGCGCCGCCTGGCCAAGCTGGCCGATGCGCCCTTCATCAAGATCGAAGCGACCAAGTTCACCGAAGTGGGCTACGTGGGCCGCGACGTCGATACCATCATCCGCGACCTGATCGACATCGGCGTCAAACAGACCCGCGCCAGCGAAATGAAAAAGATGCGCCAGCGCGCCGAGGACGCCGCCGAAGACCGCGTGATCGACATCCTGGTGCCGCCGGCCCGCGACTTCGGCTTTAACGTCAGCGACAAGCCGGCCGAAGGCAAGGAAGGCGACTCGACCCGCCAGACCTTCCGCAAGCGCCTGCGCGAAGGCGCGCTGGACGAGCGCGAGATCGAAATCGAAGTGGCCGAAGCCGGCCCCCAGATGGAAATCATGGCCCCGCCCGGCATGGAAGAAATGACCGAGCAAATCAAGTCCATGTTTTCCGGCATGGGCGCGGCGCGCAAGAAACCGCGCAAGATCAAGATCCGCGATGCGATGAAACTGCTGATCGACGAGGAAGCCGCCAAGCTGATCAACGACGACGAGATGAAGCAGAAGGCGATTGCCAACGTCGAGCAGAATGGCATCGTGTTTCTCGATGAGATAGACAAGATCGCCTCGCGCTCGGAAGTGGGCGGCGCCGATGTGTCGCGCGCGGGCGTGCAGCGCGACCTGCTGCCGCTGGTCGAAGGCACCACCGTCAACACCAAGTACGGCATGATCCGCACCGACCACATCCTGTTCATCGCGTCCGGCGCCTTCCACCTGGCTAAGCCCTCCGACCTGATTCCGGAACTGCAAGGGCGCTTCCCGATCCGCGTGGAACTCGAATCGCTGTCGATCGCCGATTTCGAATGCATTCTCACCAGCACCGACGCCTGCCTCACCAAGCAGTACGAGGCCCTGCTGGCGACCGAGAACGTCAAGGTCGAGTTCACGCCGGAAGGCATCACCCGCCTGGCCGAAATCGCCTTTTCGGTCAACGAACGCACCGAGAATATCGGCGCGCGCCGCCTGTACACCGTGATGGAAAAGCTGCTGGAAGAAGTGTCGTTCACGGCCAGCGAAAACAGCGGCCAGGTGGTGGCGATCGACGCTGCTTACGTAAACCAGCGCCTGGACAAACTGGCCGACAATGAAGACTTGTCGCGGTATGTGCTGTAATTCAGTGCTGTCATCTTCAGTCTTCAAGTAAGGGAGGCGCTATGGCAAACAAAGGATTGGCGACACGGCAGAAAATGCGCTTGCGCATAGAACCGTCTCAACAGTTTGGCAAACCGCGCAACCCCGTGGCCGTCGCCGCCAAGCTGCGCAGCGCCGGCCCGCACGCCAGGAACACGGCCCAGGAGCGCCTTGCCGCCAGGCGCGCACTCAAGAAAGCCAAGCTGGTGGCGGACGACGAGTGAGTTCACCCGACCAAGTCATTCAGGTACTACGGGCCGAACTGCGCGCGGCCGGCATCACTTACAAAGCCCTGGCCGAGCGCATCGGCATGAGCGAATCGAGCGTCAAGCGCATGTTTGGCCAGAAGGACATGGCCCTGTCGCGCCTGGCGCAAATCTGCAAAGCGGCCGGCATTCCGATGGAAGACGTGCTGCGCGGCGCCGCCGATGCCGCGCCGCGCGCCGATACGCTCACCCTGGCACAGGAAAAATCGCTGACCGCCAATCCACGCCTGCTGCTGGTGGCGACCTGCTGCCTGGGTCACTGGCCGATGGAGCAGATGCTGGAAACCTACCGGCTGAGCGAACCCGAATGCATCGGCCTGCTTGCCGAGCTGGACCGGCTTGGCGTCATCGAACTCAAACCCAATAACCGCTACAGCCTGCGCGTCTCGAACGCCTTCCACTGGCTGCCGGACGGTCCGGTGCAGCGCTATGTGCGCGAGCATGTGGTGGGCGACTTCTTCAGCGGACGCTTCGACGGCGAAGGCGAAGCGCTGATGTGCCTGCCCGCGCGGCTGTCCTTGGCCAGCGCCAGGGAACTGCGCGAAAAGGTCCAGCAACTGGCCGGCGAACTGGCGCGCCTGCACCAGAACGACCGCAAGCTCGATGCCGGCGAGCGCGATGGCTTCACCCTGCTATTGGGTCTGCGCTCCTGGGAATTCGCAGCGTTCACCGCGCTGCGGCGCTGAGGCGCCTCCAGCAGGCAGGTGGCCAGAAGCAGGCGCGGAGCGGGCAGGCGCGCCACGTGTTATTGGTTTGGAGGGGCAGTGCCCTGGCTGACATTGCGGGTCGGGGTCTGCATCGGCGGTGGCGGAGGCAGAGGCACGCCTTGCGGCAGCTGCTCGTCCGGTTCCGGGGCATTGATGACTTGCTGGTTCTGCTGGTTCGGCTGGTTCTGCTGGTTCGGCTGGTTCTGCTGGTTTTGCTGGCTCATCTGCTGGTGCATCTGCTGCCGCTGTTGCTGCTGCATCTGCTGCTGCATCAGTTGCTGTGGCGGCATCGGGGTGGCCGGCATCCCGGTGGCCGGCATCCCGGTGGCCGGCATCGGGGTGGGCTGGGCCATCTGTGCCGCCGGCATGTCGGGCGGCGGCATGTCCTGCTGCGGCGGCGCCATTTGCGCCTGCGGCATCCCCCCGGTCAGGCTGGGGCCGGCGGTGGCGTCGGTGGCCAGTTCGATGCGCTTTAACACGCCGCCTTCGCTCAGCATCACATAGCGCGCATGCACTTCGACCAGCGATACGCCAGGGGCAATCTCCTTGCCGAGCTTGAGCGCGCGCGGCGGCTTGCCGTCGGCCACCAGGATAGCCACGCCTTCGCTACCGGCCGAGACCACGCCGGTCAGCTGGTAATTGGTGGCGACCATGGCCACCGCCTGGCCGCCGAACAGCGTGGCGGCGGCGTCCGGCGCCGGTTCGGCCATCACCTGGGGCGGCGCGGCGGCCAGCGGACGCTGGGCCGGCTTGTACAGCTGCAGTACCCAGTAGGCGATCGACGCCGACAGCGCGATGACCGCCAACAGGCTCATTAAAAGGGGCATACGCTTCATTGGATTCCTTAAGGTGTTTCCTTACTACCGCACCAGCTGATTGATTTCGATAATGGGCATCAGCACCGCCAGCACGATCAGCAGCACCACCACGCCCATGGCGAGGATCAGTACCGGCTCCAGCAGGCCGGCGATGGTGAGGGTGCGCCGTTCGAGGTCCTGCTGCTGGGAGTTGGCTGCCCGTTCGAGCATGGCCGGCAGTTCGCCGGTGATCTCGCCGGCGCGGATCATGTGGATCAGCATCGGCGGAAAGTGCTTTTGCTGCGACAAGGCGCGTGCCAGGCTGACGCCTTCGCGCACGCTGGCGCTGGCTTGTTCTACCAGTTCCTTCATGGCGACATTGGACAAGGTGTCGCGGCTGGTGTCGAGCGCCCGCAAGATCGGCACGCCCGAACCGGTGGTAATGGCCAGGGTGCTGGCAAAGCGCGCGGTGTTCAGGCTGCGCTCGAATTTGCCGTACACCGGCGCGGTCAGGAGCCAGGTATGCCAGCGCCGCTTGAGGTCGGGATTGCGCAGCGCGCGCCGCCACAGCACAAAGCCGCCGATCATCGCCAGGCCGACCACGATGCCGTAGGCGCGCACGAAGTTCGACACCGCCAGCATCATCACCGTCAGCAGCGGCAGCTTCTGCTTGGTGTTGGCGAACACCGAGACGATCTGCGGCACCACGTAAGTGAGCAGGAAAATCACGATGGCGAACGCCACCACGGTGACGATGGCCGGATAGGTGAACGCCAGGCGCACCTTCTGCACCAGCGCGTTGCGCCGCTCGATGTAGTCGGCCAGGCGCGAGAGCACGCGCGAGAGCTGGCCGATCTGTTCGCCCGAGCCGACCAGCGCGCGGTAGATTTCGGCGAAGTCGCGCGGATGGCGCGAGAGCGCGTCGGAGAATGAGGCGCCGCCCATGACTTCCGAGCGGATCGAGGCGATCAGGTCGCGCACGTAAGGGCGCTCGGCCTGTTCGAGCAAGGCGGTGAACGCCTGTTCCAGCGGCAGGCCGGCTTCCAGCAGGCTGGCCAGCTGGCGGGTGAACAGCGCCAGCTCGACCTGCGACAGGCGCTCGCCGAAACCGCGCCGGGTGGCCACGCCGGCCTCGTCGACCTGGGCGGCGATGGCCTCGACCAGCAGCGGCGTCAAGCCCTGGGTGCGCAGGTCGGCCCGCGCCGAACGCGGACTGTCGGCGTTGACTACGCCCTTGCGGGTGGCGCCGCCGTCGTCGACGGCTTCGTAACGGAATGCTGGCATGGTCTTCTAGATTAATCCTTGGTCACGCGCAGCAGCTCGGCCTGCGTGGTGGTGCCGTTGGCCAGCCAGCGTTCGCCGTCTTCGCGCATGGTTTTCATGCCGGCCAGCTGGGCGGCGTTGCGGATCTCCGCTTCCGAGCTGCGGTTGTGGATCTGCGCGCTGATCTGCTCGTTGGTCTCGAGCAGTTCGTACACGCCGACCCGCCCATGGTAACCGGTGAAGCCGCATTTGTCGCAGCCGACCGCATGCCAGCGTGTGTGGCCTTGGGCATCAAGATCGCTGCGTTTGCAGTGCTCGCACAGTTTGCGCACCAGGCGCTGGGCCATCACGCCCAGGAGCGAGGACGACAGCAGGAAGGGTTCGATCCCCATGTCCAGCAGGCGCGTGACGGCCGCGGCCGAATCGTTGGTGTGCAGGGTGGCCAGCACCAGGTGGCCGGTGAGCGAGGCCTGCACCGCGATCTGCGCGGTTTCCAGGTCGCGGATCTCGCCGATCATGATGACGTCCGGGTCCTGGCGCAGGATCGCGCGCAGGGCCTTGCCGAACGTCATGTCGATGCGGGCGTTGACCTGCGTCTGGCCGATGCCGGGCAGGTCGTATTCGATCGGGTCTTCCACCGTCATGATGTTGGTGGTCGTCGAATTCAGGCGCGACAGCGACGCGTACAGGGTCGTCGTTTTACCGGAACCGGTCGGGCCCGTGACGAGCACGATGCCGTGCGGCTGGTTGATCAGCTTGTCGAACTGCGGCAGCATCTGCTCGCTCATGCCCAGGTGGCTGAGGTCGAGGCGGCCCGCTTCCTTGTCGAGCAGACGCAGCACGGCGCGCTCGCCGTGGCCGGTCGGCAGGGTCGAGACGCGCACGTCGACCGGCTTGCCGCCGATGCGCAAGGTGATGCGGCCGTCCTGCGGCAGGCGCTTTTCGGCGATGTCGAGCTGCGCCATGATCTTGATACGCGAAATCAGCGAGGCGTGGATGGCCTTGCGCGGACGGACGATGTCGCGCAGCGCGCCGTCGATGCGGAAACGCACCACCGAGGTCTGTTCGAACGGCTCGATGTGGATGTCGGAGGCGCCTTCGCGCAGCGACTGGGTCAAGAGCGCATTGATCATGCGGATCACCGGCGCGTCGTCGGAGGACTCCAGCAGGTCTTCGATGGCCGGTACGTCCTGCAGCAGCTTGGTCAGGTCAAGGTCGGCCTCGAACTCGTCGGCTACCTGCGAAGCGTCGCCGCCGGCACCGGCGTAGGCGGTGGCGATGGCCGCTTCCAGCTCGGCGCGTTCCATGCGGCGCAGCGCGATACGCCCGAAGCGGCGCGAGACTTCGGCGATCGCCGCCGGCGCGGTGGCGCCCGACACCCATACTTCGATCGGGTGCTCGCCATCTTCGGCCGGCCGCGCCAACACGCCGTAGTCGCGGGCAAACGCGTAGGGAAGCAGATTGTTCATGTACGGCTGGCCTTAATTTTGGGAGGGCTGCACGGGCTGCACCGGACGGTACTTCTGCTGCGAGACGTCGGCTGGCTTGCCGGGCGCCTTGGGCGGCATCAGCGCGTTGTGGCCGCCGCCAGGCGGCTGGCCGTTGACCAGCTCGGGCAGCACCGGCGAGCCGTACTCCGGCAGCACGGCATTTTCCTTTGGCTGGCCGTTGAGGCCGGCCGAGCGCATGTAATCGTAGCGGTCGCTGGCAATCGCATTGCTGTCGTCCTTGCTGCGCACGATCACCGGACGCAGGAATACCATCAGGTTGGTCTTGTTGCGGGTGCGGGAGCGGTACTTGAACAGGTTGCCCACGATCGGGAGGTTCCCCAGGCCCGGCACCCTCTCGTTGGTGTCGCCGGAGTCGTCGCGAATCAGGCCGCCCAGCACGATGATCTGGCCGTCGTCGGCGATCACATTGTTTTCGATGACGCGGATGTTGGTGGTCACGCCGGCAGCGTCTTTCAGGCTGTTCTGGTCGACGCTCGAACTCTCCTGGTAGATCGCCATCTTGATGGTGCCGCCTTCGGAAATCTGCGGACGCACCTTGAGCGTGATGCCGACGTCGCGCCGGTCGATGGTCTGGAACGGGTTGGTGGCGGTGCCGCTGGCCGGCGTGGTGAACTGGCCGCTGATGATCGGCACGTTCTGGCCGACCTTGATGGTGGCCAGTTCATTGTCCAGCGTGAGCATGTTCGGCGTCGACAGGACGTTGGCGCTGCCTTCGTTCTCCAGCGCGCGCACGATGGCGCCAAGGCCCAGTGCGCCGTTGACCTGCTTGAACACGCCGATCGACAGGCCGGCGCCGGGAATGGCTTTGGAGCCGGCCGCCGCCAGGGTGGTCAAGGCGCTGGCTCCGGCATTCGAGAAGGACTGCAGCCCGCCGACCCGGTAGTCGCTCATGCTGTTGCCGGTCGCACCAAGCCACTGCACGCCGAATTCGGCGGCCTTGTTGGCGCTGACTTCGACGATCATCGATTCGATGTGCACCTGGGCGCGGCGCGCGTCGAGCAGGTCGATCACCGCGCGCATATTGCGGTACACCGCGTCGCTGGCGGTGATGATCAGGGTGTTGGTGGAAGCATCGGCCTGGATGAAGCCGGCGCCGGCGCCGCCGGTGCTCTGGGTCTGCTGGTTGCCCAGCGTATTGCCGGCGGTGGTATTACCCTGGCCGAGGCCCTGCCCGCCCTGGGTGCCGCCGCCTGTACCTTGCTGCATGCCGCCGGTGGTGGCCACGCTGCCGCCCTGGGTGCCCTGCTGCTGCTGCAGCGCCGAGGAATCGCCTGAGACCACCGCGCGCAGGGTCTGCGCCAGTTTGACGGCGTCGGCGTTCTTCAGGTAGACCACATGGACATTGCCTGCCTGCGAAGTCGGCTGGTCCAGCTTGCCGATCAGCGAGCGCGCCAGGCTGGCGCGGGCGCGCGATGGCGCCTTGATCACCAGCGAGTTGGTGCGCGGGTCGGCAACCACCGTTACCCGGCCCGAGTCGCCGCCGGCCGATGGTTCGGTCAGCTTGTTGACGATGGCCGCCAGGTCGCTGGCGATCGCATGGCGCACCGGCACCACATCCATGTCGGCGCTGCCGACCGGCGTATCCAGGGTGGCGATGATCTTGGACAGGCGCTCCAGGTTGTCGGCGTAGTCGGTGATGACCAGGCTGTTATTGCCCGGGTTGGCCATGATCGAGTTGTTCGGCGAGATCAGCGGGCGCAGTACCGCGGTCAGGTTGGCGGCCGACTCGTAACTCAGGTGGTAGATCTGGGTCGCCACCTGGTCGCCGCGCACGCCGCTGGCGCGCACCCCGACCGAAGTCGGCGAGGCCTGCAGCTTGGCTTCGGCTTCCGGCACCACCTTGGCGTAGCCGTCGGCCGTGACGACCGCGTAGCCTTGCAGGCGCAGCGCGGAGGTGAGCAGCTTGAAGGCCTGCGCCTTGCTGAGGGTCTTCTCGGACACCAGGGTCAGCGTACCTTTGACGCGCGGGTCGATGATGAAGGTCATGCCGGTGTAATGGCCGACCGCCTTGATGACCGATTCGATGTCGGCGCCGACGAAATTGAGCGCCGCTTCGTTGTCCTCGGGGGCGGCCCAGGCCGGCGGCATGGCCGTCAGGGCCGCGCAGCACAGCATCGCACCGGCGACAAGGCGGCGCACGGCCGGGAGGGATGGAGTACTGCGTGACTGTTTTTTCATCATTTGAACTCTAACGCGATAATTTTCTTGCCGTTCACCTTGCGGCGCTGGCCCAGGAGGTTGAGCAGGTTCCCCAGCGTCTCTTCATATCCATCGGCCGCTTGCGCGTCACCGGAAAAACGCAGGCGCCCGCCTTCGAGCGCGCCCGTCCCCGACAACAGTAACGCGCCGCGCACCGTCTTCAAGTTTAACTGCGCGGACTGGCCATTCCAGTCCATCGCCATTTCATAACTGCCGAGCGGCTTGACCGGGGCCATCCGCGAGCCCATGTCGGTCAAGGTCAGGAGAGTGCGCCCTTGCACCGCCACGCTGTTCTGCTGGCGCAGCAGCTGCAGCGTGCTCCAGGACAGGCGCATGGTGCCCGAGGGCGCCAGCGTGTTGAGCGGCGCGCCCAGCCCGGACAATCCTTCGGCCGGCAGCAGCAGGGCCGAGGGGCTCACCTGCCACTCGCTCCAGCTGCCCGACAAAGTGACCGGCTGGGCCAGCGCCTCCTGGTTTTCCAGCTGCATGTCGACCTGGCCGAACAGTACCAGGGGCGACAGGCGCCATGCAAAGCGCCCAGGCAGCAGCGGCGTGACGCTGCCTCCAGGGCCGGGCGCGCCGCCGATGAAAGCTGAACCGCGCCACAGCGTACCCTGCGCATCACCGAGAGTCAAACGCCCCCCGGTCTGGCTTTCGACGATCGGCCCCAGCCACGACGCGGGCAGGAAGGCCAGCACGGTCAGGGCAACCGCCGCGCAAATCGCCGCCAACCATACCACGAGCCGCGTCATCGGGAGCCGCCGTCCAGGTTCTGGCGCAGCGTCAGGGTGGCGTCGACCTGGCCGGCGGCGGCCAGCGCGGTGACCGTGCCGTCTTCGACGGCAATGCGGTTTTCACGGCGCTGGGCGTCCAGCCAGCTATACAAGTTAGCAAAGGAAACATTCGAGACTTGCAGCTTGGCGTTTTCGCCAGCCACCGTCAACGAATCCGGTTTGATTGAACGCGCCGTCAGGCTGGCGGTGACGGTCTCGCGCGTCATTGGCGTCACTTGGACTGCCGGCTGGCGCGCAAGTTCCCCGGCTTCGGCGGCCATGCTTTGCAGCAGCGCAGCTTGCTGGCGCAACTGCGGCAATTCGCGCTCCAGTTTGGCGCGCCCGCTCATGGCCGGATCGATGAACAGCGAAAACACCAGCGCGCCGGCGGCGACGCCGCCGCCGATGGTCAGGTATTTGCGTTCCTGCTCGGTACGCGCCAGCCAGTACAGCGCCAGCTGTTCCTTCAGGCGCCCGATGGCTTGAATCGGCTTCATGGCTTGCCTCCCTTGGCGGACAGTTTCCAGGTGCCGCCGCCGGCATCCTGCAGGTCGATGCGGCGGGCCGACAAGGCGGCCTGCAATTGCGGCAGGACCGACTGATCCAGGCTTTCCGGCTTCAACTTGACGGTTAGCGAGCGCTGGGCGTAAGTCATCGAGGCGAGCACCGGCGGGCGGCCAATACCGCGCGCCGCTTCGCCGAAGGCCGTCGCCAGGTAGGTAAATTCATCGGCATTGAGCTGGCCGCGGCTGGCCTTGGCCAGCGCGATATTCTTTTGCATCTGCGCTGTGGGGTCGAGAATCACGGTTTCCTTTGGATAGGCGGCGCGGAAAATCTGCGTCATCGACTGGCGGATCGCATCGGCTTCGCGCTTCATGCGCAGCCATTCGATATTCATGCCGGCCAGGTTGACCACCACGGCCAGGATGGCCAGGCGGATCGGCCAGCGCCAGCGCTGCCAGTCGCGCGCGCGGGTACCGGCCGCGCCCAGGCCTGGAACCAGGTCCAGGCTGGTGCTCTTGGAACCGGCGATCCAGTGCGCCCAATGTTCTTCTTCCAGCGTGATGGCGGGGCCGGCTTCGGCCGCCAGTGCGCGGTATTCGCCCGCATCAAGCGCCGGTACGTACAGGGTCAGCGGCACGTCGCCGGCCAGGGCGGTGACGGTTTGCAGCGCGCTTGCAGGGTCGCCCGCCAGCGCCAGCCCCAGGCCTTGCGTCGCGCCCTGGCGCAGGGTGATGCCGGCACCATCGATGGCGGCCGAGGCGCTGCCCGGCTGCAGCGGCAGGCACAGTTGCGCCGGCAGCGCCGCGATCTTGCGCGCGCCTTGCCCCAGCAAGGTCTTGACGATGGCTTCCAGCCAAGTGCGCTGCGCCACGGCGACGGTGCGGGTGCCGTCCGGCGAATCGGCCAGCGCGGCCACCAGCACGCAATCGGCCGGGTCGGAGAGCACCTGCTCTTCCACCAGGTTGGGCAGCGCGGCCTTGAGACGGGCGCCGGACAGCGGCGGGATCTTCAGGTGCAGCAGGGTGACGTCGGCCGCGGCCAGCAGCAGTACCACGCGGCCGCTCTCGGCCACCACGTCGCCCATGCTTTTCAGGGCGCCCTGGCCCTGGTTGGTGATGGCGCCGCCGTCAGCCACCAGCGCGTAGGCGGCAAGCAGGCCTTCGGTATCGGCGCGGGCTGGAAGCCGGATATATAAAGTAGTCAAGCCTTCTCGCTTTCGTTCTAGTTTTGGCGAACCCAGACCGTGGTGGTCTGTGTTCCCTGTTGCAGCTTGCGGTTCACCAGCGCCTGCGCATCGAGCGCCGCGCGGTCCAGGCGGATCCGGCTCAGCACCAGGAACCACTCGCTTTTGACGCTATAGGTGTCCTTCAGCGGCTTGTTGGTGGAGAACACCTGGGCCTCGTAATCGGAATCCTGGCGGAAGTATGCCTGAGCGCGGCGGGTCACCAGCGCATTGCCTTCCGAGACCGACATGCCTTCGACCAGCGCGGCCAGCACTTCGGCCGGCGCGGTATTCACATTGATCTCGTTGCGCTCGGGGAGCACGATCAGGAATTCGCGCAGTTTGTCGACGATCTGCGGCGTGAATCCAGGGATGGCCAGCAGGTCGTCCACGCGCGTGAGCGGGATCGGCGCGGTGCCGTTGCTGGGGACCGGCACGGGCGGCGGCGTGCCGCCTGGCGGAGGAGGAGGGGGATTGCCGCCGCCGCCAGCCAGCGGTGTCGGCGCCACCGGCGAACTGCTGGCCACGGCCAATGCCACCCGGTCGCCCAGCACCGGCTCGAGCTGCAGGTTGCGCAGCAGGCGCTTGAAGATCGTCAGGTGGGTCATGTTGATCAGGCGGCCGTCGGACAGGTTGGTCAGGTTAAAGCGCGCGCTGGCATCCATGATGCGCCCGGACAGGGTGGCGTCGAACACTTCCCCTTCAACGCGCTCGCGCTCGATGTACTGGTCCAGCCGCGTTTCGGCCAGCGGCGTGTTCCATACCGCCGACAGCGTGGTGAAATTCGGGTTGTCGAAGCCGTCCTGGCGCAGCACCAGGCGGGCCCAGTCGAGCGCCCCGCGCAGGATCCACTTGGTCTGCAGGTGCAGGCGCTGGTTTTCCATCGAGCGCACCTGCACCTGCTGCTGCCAGAACAGGCTGGC
>CAMLFK010000030.1 GCA_946479255.1 uncultured Oxalobacteraceae bacterium | reverse complement strand
GGCGAAAACAAGGGCTTCCTCGATCCCTTCAGCCCGCAGTCGGACAAGCACAAGGCGCACGCCCAGGCCATGCTCAATGAAATTCACCAGCAGTTCATCGCCGTGGTGCGTACCGGGCGCGGCACCCGCCTGAAGGAAACACCGGAAACTTTCTCCGGCCTGTTCTGGAGCGGCGCCAAAGCCGTCGAGATGGGGCTGGCCGACGGCTTCGGTACGGTGGAGGTGGTGGCGCGCGATGTGGTCAAGGCCGAGGACATCGTCGACTACACGGCGCACGAGGGCTTGCCTGAGCGGGTGCTGAAGAAATTCGGCGCGGCAGTCGGCAGCGGGGCGGTCAAGGCCATGGGCTCGCCAGCGATTCCTAGTGTCCGGTAGGAAAATTCTGATAGCTAGGTAATATTTTCCTTGAATGTTCGCCACCCTGGTCTATAGTGGACAAGTAGTTCCTTACAGGAGGCGATATCACAAGAACATCCAGCTTAGCCGTAGTAACTGAATGAACTACCCAACTGCATCTGTTGATGCGGCATAGAGAGAATTTCTGATTCCTCGACTGATCCTACTGGCAGGATTGGAAAACGACGGTGCAACGCCGTCGTTTTCGTTTTGGGCGATTGGTTTTTTTGAAGGCCGTCCGGATGGACGGCGTTGGCGGGATTAATCGACGCAAGCGCCGGTACTGTCGATCTCGATGCGCGGCTGTTCGCTGCAGAACTTGGCCAGTGTGGCGTCCTCGTGCTGGGAAAAACCTCCGCCTTCCACCCATTGCTGCAAGCCGTTGCAGGTTTTGGCGTACCAGCGCGCCTGGGGCGATACATGCAAGGAACCCACCTGCAGCATGCGCGGACGATGGATGCCGCCGGTCCAGCGGGCGATTGCCAGCTGGGTGTTATGCAGTGCCGACGCGGCCAGGGCATCGTTCATATCATGCAGTGGCAGGTCGTCCGGGTCGTGTGACCAGAAATCGGGCTCGGAAGGAGTGGTCGGTTGCATCTTCGTCCTCTTCGGTGTTGCCGGTTATAAATCCTCGCAGTGGTAAGGAAAATCGCGGTTGGGACTCAGCGGATTCCTAACGATGTCTCAGTGTAACTAGCAGTCCCTTGGGACTTTTGATCTTTATCAAATGTCGTCGTTGAGTGGGACTCGAAATCCGCGGGAGATGAGGGTGGCGCTGAAAACCTTGTCAAAGTTCGACTTCTAATGTTTTACCGGCATGAGGCGCGATAGTTCTCATTTCATTTTGCAAAAAGAAAGGCTGAAAATTAACGCCAACACACAGATGGTTTCGAATATAAATTGTTTCAAGGCATCTTTCTTTGTCTTTTCAGGCAAGCTCCCGCCGGATTGATTCCCGACTGTCGTTAAAGTGTCGAAACAACTGTGACTTCGAAAAAATTCCGTGAAACATTTCCGTTCTTAAACTAGTTTGGTATGATAGTCGGCTACTCCACCAGCATTCCGGCCTTTTCTCGCATACCAATGTCCAAGTTTAATTTTTGTCTGATGGCCGTCGCCTTGGCCATTACCCCGTTTGCTGCGTCCGCACAGTCTGATTTGTTCGGGCAGGAAGCCCCGAGAGAAGGGGCGCCCGCGCTTGGGGCGCCGGCGCAAGCGACAGCCAGCCGTAGGGTGTCGATCGCTAACACTACGCCAAGCGCCGCCACGGCGGCAAACCAGGACACCAGCGATGCGGCCGCCGGCATGCCGCCGCCTGCCCTGGCGAAAATCCACGGCGGCGGAAACGATACGCCGAGCGAATTTCAGAAATTTATTTCCGATAGCACTGGCAAGATTCTGCCGATTTTTGGCGCTGAGTTTTTTGCCAACGCTCCGTCGACTTTCGCCCCGATTCTCAATTCTCCAGTGCCGAACGATTATCAGCTTGGTCCGGGCGATGAATTGGCGATTCGCGGTTGGGGGACTATTGATATCGATTACCGTGCCACGATTGACCGCAACGGTACGATCAATATCCCGTCCATCGGTACAGTGGTGCTGTCTGGCGTGAAGGCCGGACAGGCGGAGGCGCTCATCCGCGGCGCGATTGGCCGTTTGTACAAGGGCGTGAACGTCAGCGTGAATTTTGGCCAGTTGAGGGCGATCACTGTGTATGTCGTCGGCCAGGCTAGCCGCCCCGGGACCTATACCGTCTCCAGCCTCTCGACCCTGGTCACTGCCTTGTTTGCCAGCGGCGGCCCCAACGCAAACGGCAGTATGCGGGCGGTGCAGGTCAAGCGTGCCGGTAAGGTCGTGGCGGAACTGGACTTGTATTCCTTTATTGCCAAAGGCGATAAATCGGCCGATATCAAGCTACAAGACGGCGATTCCATCTACCTGCCACCGGCCGCTGGCTACGTTGCCCTGGTCGGCAAGGTCAACACGCCGGCGATCTATGAAATTAAGGCAGACAGCGACACGATTGAATCCGTGCTCAATTTTGCGGGTGGCTTGCCTGTGGTGGCCGACCCGCGCCGGGCGTTTCTCGAGCGTATCGATGCAAAGCGGAGCCCCCCGCGCAGCGTTGAAGAGTTCGCGCTCACCGAGAGCGGACTGAAGCGCACGCTGAAGAATGGCGACGTACTCAATATCCTTTCGATCACACCGGATTTTTCAAATGCCGTCGTATTACGCGGCAACGTGGACCAGTCGGTGCGCGCCCCATTCAAGCCGGGCATGCGCATTTCCGACCTGATTCCAAGCCGCGAGTACCTGATCAGCCGCAGCTCGACCAAACGCCTCAACAACGTCGTCAGTACTGGTGACCAGGAGCGCTCCACCAATGAGGCGGCGGGTGGTATCGCTGCACGCATCGGCGCGCTGATCGATGAGATCAATTGGGATTATGCGGTGGTCGAGCGGGTTAACCGGGCCAACTTGAGTGTGCAACTGATTCCGTTCAACCTTGGTAAGGTCTTCGGCGATCCGAACGGGGCGGACAATGTGCAGCTGCAACCGGGCGACACCGTCACCGTGTTCTCGCAACAAGATGTGGCAGTTCCGATGGACAAGCGTCGCGTCTTCGTGCGTGTCGAGGGGGAAGTCAAGGTTCCGGGCGTCTACCAGATGGCGCCAGGCGACACGCTGCAAACGCTGCTGGACAGGGCGGGCGGTCCGACCACCAACGCCTACCTGTTCGGGACCGGGTTTTACCGGGAAACGGTGCGCAAGGAGCAGGAAATAAATCTTGAGAAAGCGGCCAGCCGGCTTGAATCGCAATTGCGCAACGAACAGTCGCGCGGGATAGCTAACGTCCAGACGCAGAGCGGGGGCGATGCCCAAGCCGTCCTCCTGCAGCGCCAAGCCGAAATGGAGCTGGCCAAGGAGTCGATCAGCCGTTTCCGCCAGCTCAAACCGACAGGCCGCATTGCTTTCGGCATCGACCCGCGCCGATCGTTTGCACAGCTTCCAAGTGTGCCGCTGGAAAACGGCGACCGCCTCGTGGTGCCGTCCAAGCCAGCCTTCGTCCACGTATTCGGCGCCGTCAATGCCGAGGCATCGCCCTTGTGGCGTCCAAACACCCGGGTCAAGGATTACTTGCGGATCACCGGGGTATCCGCCAGTGCCGATGTCGAGAATGCCTTCATCATGCGCGTCGATGGCACCGTGCAGGCGAATGGCTCGAACGGCTGGTTCGGCGGTGGCATCGACAAACTGGAAGTGATGCCAGGCGATAGCATCATCGTCCCGGAAAAGTTTGACCGGGAAACGGCCTGGACGAAGTTCACGCGCGGCACTCGTGAATGGGCGCAGATCTTGGCGAACTTTGGCCTCGGGGCCGCCGCCATCAAGACCTTGCGCGACTGACCTGGTCGTCGCGCCTAGCAGCAATTTTCCGCATTTTACTGAATCAGCCAACAAAATAAGCATGAGCCACGCGTCCCCTCCCACGACCCTGCCAGACGATGAACTTAGTTTGCTGGGCATGCTGATCGTGCTATTGCAGCGCAAGAAGTTGATCATCGCCGCCACCCTGGCAGGCGCGTTCATCGCACTCGGCATCAGCCTGGCGCTTCCCAATGTCTACCTGGCCAGCGCAACCTTGCTGCCGCCACAGCAGGCCCAGTCGGGGGCCGCTGCCATGCTCGCGCAACTCGGCGGCCTGGCAGGCCCGGCCGCGGGGGTGGCCGGGATCAAGAATCCCAGCGACCTGTATATCGGTATGCTCAAGAGCAGAACCATCGCCGACCAGATCGTGGCGCGTTTAGATCTCAAGAAAGTGTATGAGCTCCAGTCGCAGGAGTTGGCACGCGCGCAGCTCGCTGCCAGCACCGATATCAGCTCGGGCAAGGATGGTTTGATCGCCATCGCGGTCGAATCCAACGATCCCAAGCTGGCCGCCAGCGTGGCGAACGCCTACACCAGCGAACTGCTCACGCTGACCAAAACGCTGGCCGTGACCGAGGCGGCGCAGCGCCGTCTTTTCTACGAGCGCCAGCTGGCCCTCGCCAAGGACAATATGCTCAAGGCCGAAGCCGCCTTGAAGGGCAGGATCGATGCCCGTGGCGTGATCAGTGTTGAGAGCGAGAGTCGCGGCGTGCTCGAACTGGTGGCCCGCCTCAAGGCGCAGGTTTCGGCCAAGGACATCGAGCTCAACGCTATGCGTGCTTTTGTGACGGCCAGTCATCCCGATTTCCAGCGGGTTCAGCAAGAGCTAAGCAGTCTGCGGGTGGAGTTGTCTAATCTGGAGAATGGA
The DNA here is from genome assembly GCA_946479255.1 of uncultured Oxalobacteraceae bacterium. Next base: position 26,022 of record CAMLFK010000030.1, on the reverse strand, counting down.
CGGAACACGACCGGCGCCGAGGAAGGCAAGCAAAACGGCCTGGAAAACACCCAGCGGTTGCGTGACCTTAAATACTATCAGGCCCTGTACGAACTGCTGGCGCGCCAGTATGAAGTGGCGCGGATCGATGAGGCCAAGAATCCCGGGATCATCCAGGTGCTCGATCTTGCGGTACAACCCGAGCGTAAGTTCAAGCCCAAGCGGGCAGTCATCGTACTTGGCGGCACGCTGGCGATGTTTACCCTGGCCTGCTTGTGGGTGCTGATGACTGACGCTGTCCGGCGCGCGGCCGCGTCGCCCGCTGGTGCTGCGCAGTTCGCCCAGGCGCGGCGTTTATTACGCCTGCGCGGCTGACAAGGCGGACCGGGCTGATGACTGCCACGAAATATCAATGGTTGGATCTGTTGCGTGGAGCCAGTGCGCTGCTGGTCTGCGCGAACCATCTGCGCGCAGCCATGTTTGTCGACCATTCGGCCTTGAGCGCCAGCTCGGCGGGCGTCAAATTATTTTATTTTGTCACTGGCCTGGGGGCGCAGGCGGTGATCGTATTCTTCGTGCTCAGCGGATTTTTTGTCGGCGGCTCGGTACTCAAACGGCGGACCAGTTTTAGCTTCCCCGTCTATCTGCTGACCCGGCTGACCCGGCTTTGGGTGGTCTTGCTGCCGGCCTTGCTGTTGACCTTTCTGGTGGATCGGATCACGGGAACAATCGCCCCAGGCATCCTTTCGGGGCAAGAAACGGCAATTCTCAATTCCGGCCCCGCGGGCGACTTTGACAATTCCCTGAGGGGCTTTGTCCGCAATCTTCTGTTCCTGCAAACAATTACCGGGCCAGTCTATGGCAGCAATGGACCCCTGTGGAGCCTGGCGAACGAGTTCTGGTATTACCTCTGTTTCCCACTGGCTTACCTGGTCGTGGCGAACGGCCGCAGCGCCTGGGTGCGCGTCAGCGCCGCGCTGAGCCTGGGAATACTCGGATGGCTGGTTCTTGACAATATGCTGGCCGGTTTGCTGGTGTGGACCCTGGGTGCCGCAGCCTATTGCGTCCCGCAGCGCCATCGCTTGGCGCGCCCGCTGGCGCCGCTGGCCGTGGCCGGTGCGCTGGCCCTGTTTGCCCTCGCACTGGTATTGAGCAAGACGGGCGTCCTGGCCGATTCCCCCGGCATCGCGCTGCTTGGCCTTGCCTCCTCCGGGCTGATCATCGCCTTGCGCACGCTGCCGCCCATGCCCCGTGTGCTGGCCGCCTTCACCGAGCTGCTGGCGCGCTGTTCGTACACTTTGTACCTGACCCACTTTCCCTTGGTCTTGTTGGCCTATGCCGGATTTTTCAGAGGGGAGCAGCACGCCCCTGGGGGGGGCAGCTACCTGCTGTTCGCCGCTTTGCTCATTGCCCTGGTCGGCATCGCGCAACTGCTGTGGATGCTGTTCGAGAAGCACACCGAGCGCGTCAAGCTGTTCTTGCTGGCGCTGGGCCGCAAGGGTGGTCCTCACATTGTTCAGTCATAAACGATGAACTCAATCATTCGAATCCTGGCGCGCGCGCTCATTCGATGGGCCAGCACCACCGTACTCGACAGTGCATTCGGGGAGGGCGTGCGCATCGAGAGCGGCGCCAAAGTGATCGGTTCGACGGTGGACCAGCACGTCTACATCGGACCTGAAACCAGGCTCTTCGGTGTAAAGATCGGCCCTTACGCCTCGATCGGCCCGCGCGTGGTCATTGGTGAGAACGAGCATGAACAGACCTTGTTCAGTACCTCCGACCTGCTGTTGGACTGTCTGGACCGGCGCCAGTACGACAGTCACAAGTTGGGCGCGACCGAAATCGGCGCCGATGTCTGGATCGGTTGCAATGCCTTCGTGCGCAAGGGCGTGCAGGTCGGGGTGGGGGCCATTATCGGCGCCCACACGGTCGTGCTCAAGGACGTGCCGCCATACGCCATCGTGGTTGGGGTGCCGGCGCGTATGGTCGGGTACCGTTTTTCCCCGGCCACCCGCGCCCGGCTCGAACAATCGAACTGGTGGCTGATGGACAAGGCCCGGCTGCAGGCTGCGCTGCTCGAACGCTATGGCCACACGGCGACGGCGGCCATGCGCGACGAAGACGACATGCTTGCCTTCCTTGAACGACTCGCCGGCTCCGGGGATGGGGCGCAAGCATGCTGAGGAAAATACTGAACGCGGCCTCCTGGCTCAGTCTGGTACAGCTGATGAATCTGCTCAGCGTAATCGTGCTGTCGGTGCTCGTCATTCGCCACACCGACACGGCCAGTGTGGCGGCCTACATGTACGCGGTCTTCGTCACCGATGCCGTCTTGTCGTATACCTTGCTGCAAATCGGCCAGCGCATCACGCTTGCCGGGGATGACCGCGCGTTCGCCCAGCTGTTCGCCTACAGCCGGATTTTCGGCGCCGGTAACGCCGTGCTGGCCCTGCTCGTCGTCGCGTTCGCGGTGGGTTTGTCCGACCAGGCCCACCCCGCGCAAACCCTGTATTTCGTCGGCTGGCTGACGGTGGCCGGCATCGCGAACTACTTCGCCCAGATTTACTTCTCGGTGTGCGATTACAAGTTCGAGTACCGCGTCTTCGGCCTCAGTTCGGCCGCGGCCAATATCGTCTCGCTGCTCATCGCCGTCGCCAGCTTCACACTCGGCGCGGGTATTTTCAGCATGGTGATACGCGATGTGGCACGCGCCGCCATCCTATTGGCGCTGGCGCTCAGGAGCGCGCGCGCGCTGGCGCCGGCACTGGGCGCGGACGAGGCGCTGGACCGGCATTCCAAAAGGGAGTTCTGGAGCTTCCTGATCAAACGCCATACGCTCAAGGTGATCGAAGTGAGCAATCATCGTGTGCCCGCCCTGGTCATGAGCGCAGGTAATCTGAGTAGCCTGGGCAATTTCGGCGTCGCCTTCCAGCTTATTTCGCAGATCATGAATATGCTCACCGTCGCCGGCGACAAGCTCGCCTATTCGTTCTTCGCGCGTGGACAGCGGGCCGGCAAGCTGCGTTTCCTGGCGGCCGTGACGGGCATGTATGCGATCGCCGGGCTGCTGATCTTTACCTGGGGGGAGCCCTTGTTCGCCCTGATCTATGGCCCCCAGTGGCGCGAATCGGCGACCACGTTTTCCTATCTGGGCCTCTACCTGTTTACCCACGGTTCACTGGTGGTCATCACGAACTATCTGATTACCGAACAGCGCTTTGCCGGGATTTATCTGTCGTGGGCAGGCTGGACGCTGACCTTCATCGTCACCTTCATGCTCGACCGTGGCTGGCCGATCGCAGGCTATTACCTGGTCGCGTCGCTAGTGTCGTTCTTGCTCGCGGTGGGCAGCCTGTTCCTGGCGCAGTCGCAAGCGCTGCGCGACGGCGGCGCCACCCTGTCCGGCCCTGCCGAAAAGGCGGTGTGAGCATGACGATCCTGCTGTCGGCCCTCTCCCGCTACCACGTGTTCGACCTGGCATTGCAACTGCAGCGCCATGGCGAACTCGGCGGCCTGGTCACCGCTTACCCGAAGTTCAAGCTGGGGCGCTACGCCGCGCTGGAACCAGCCCTGATCCCGCGCGTGTCGTTTGCCCTTGCCAGGAAGGCAGCACTGGCCCTGGACGGCCTGATTGGCCCGGCCAGGTGCGCGCCGCTGCATGAACTTGTCTATAGCCGCTTCGCGGCGGCCGTCGGGGCGGCTGCCCGCCGCCATAGCGCCGCAGTGGTCTACGGCCTGTCGGGCTATATGAAGGAAGCGCTCGAACGGCACCTCGGTCCGGGCCGGATTACCGTGGTTGACCATGGCAGCCTGCATATCGGCACCGAGCGTGCCGTGCTGCGCGAGGAGTGCGCCCGCTTCGGCTTTTCCGAGTTCGGCAATTGGCAATACGACTGGCTGGTACGCCGCATGGAGCAGGAATTTTCGTTAGCGGACCAGGTCGTGTGCTGTTCGGCGCTGGCGCGCGAATCGATGATTCAGAACGGCGTTCCCGCGCACAAACTGGTGGTTCACAGGCTGGGGGTCAATCCGGCCGAATTTGCCCCACCGGCAAGACAGCGGGAGCGCAAGCAGGGGCTGCGGCTGTTGTTTGTCGGCGCCATGACGCCGCTCAAGGGCCTGCACCATTTGCTGTCAGCGTTTCGGCAGCTCGGCGGCGACACCGAACTGTGGCTGGTGGGCGTGTTGCCAACCGATCCGGTGCTCAAGGCGATGGTTGCCGAGTGCAGCGCCGCGACCGGCCGGGTAAAGGTGATCGGCCCGGTAGCGCAGGCGCAGTTGAACCTGATTTACCAGCAGTGCGACCTGTTCGTCCTGCCCTCGCTGTCGGATGGATGGGCCATGGTGGTCGGCCAGGCGCTCGCCTGCGCGCTGCCGGTGGTCGTCAGCGATATGACTGGCGCCAAGGAACTGGTCAGTCCGGGACGCAACGGATTCATCGTCAAGAGCGGCGACCCTGCCGATTTGGCCGAAAAGCTGGAATGGGCCCTGGAGAAATGCCGTGCCGGCCTGTGGGAGCGCGACCCTTGTGCTGATGAACATACGTGGGACGATTACGGAAACGGGTGGGTGCAATGGCTCCGACAACTAGCGGCCTGAGGCGCGCCGCCGCGCTGCTGCTGGCGCTGGCGCTAGTCGGCTACCTGCTTGCGGGTGGCCTGTTTCGCGCCGCCGAAGCCATCGCCATTTGCGCCAGCTGCGCATGCGCATATCTGTGCATCGCGGCGCATTACGCCAAACGCCGGCCGGAAAGCATCGTGATCGCGATCGCCGGCGCGATCTTTATCGTCGCGTATATCGCGCAAGCGGTCTTGTTCCTGAAGCTGTCGAGAAGCACGGCCACCTCGCTGTCCGAGGCGATCAGTATCCGCTCGATCTTTTCGCTGGCCGCCCTGGGCGCCGGGCCGAAAGAAATCCAGGTGTCGCTGGAAGTGATTCTTTCCGGTTTTCTCGGCATTCTGGCCCCGGCCGCATACTTCGCCTGGGCGGGGAAGCGCTCCGGGCGCGCCGCGGCACCGGCGGATCGCCTGATCGTGTCCAATCCGATCACGCTGGGATATGCCGCGATCGTCTGTACCCTCGTGTTCGGCTTCTTGCGCAAGTACTTCGGCCTGGAGTCGCCCGTCGCATCGGGCTTACCGATGGGCATCGGGGGCATGATCAATATCGCCAGCGCCTACATCGGCCCCAATCTGTCATTTGCGGCCTTTTTCTTCGCTCTCCATCAGGACAACCTGGTCAAGGCCAGGCGCCTGGCGCTGCTGTCGATTGCGCTGGGACTGTACAACTACGTGCTCTTCACCAGCAAATTATCGCTGGTGTTCCCGGCCCTGTTCCTATTAGCCAGCCAACATTTGCTCCGGCGCCAAGTGCTGTCGACCCGCGCTTTACTCATGCTGGGCGCGGTGTTTGTCGTTGTGTATCCGTTCCTGAACCTGTACCGGTCCGCCATCGCCCTGGGCGTGGCGCCGGGCGATCTGCTGGCCGCGATCGCCAAAATGTACGCCAGCCAGGCCGATGCCAGCGAGTTCAAGCATAGTGCGGTCGAGCTGGCGTTGTCGGCCATGCTGGGCCGTTTCGTCGGCTACGACCCTTTGATGATCCTGCTGCAAGCCCACCCTTATCCAGGATCGGTGTTCGAATACGTTCTCCACGGCAATGTGGATAAATTCCTGACCTACGAGATTCTCGATTTCCAGGATCCGATGGGCTACAGCCCTGGATTTCTCGGACGCCTTTATTACATTTCCGGCAGCTACACCTTTGTCATGGCGATGACCGCTCTGACCGTGTCGTGCCTGGCCACGCTGGTGCGCTGGTTCTGGCGCGGCGACATCCGGCTCCGCTTCATGGCGCCATTGCTGCTGACTTATTGCCTGATTTTCTTTACCGATGGGATCAGGCTGGAACTGTTCAGATCCCTGGCGGTTTCGACGCTGTTGATCTACTTCTTCATGCGCCTGACCGCCAAAACCAGGGTGGGCCACCACATACCAATAAAGCATCAAGCGCCGCCGCCCGCGGCGTGATTGCAGTGTCGACTACATGACTACGATCAGAAAAAATATCCTCTTTGTCGTTCCGTATAACCCGCTGTTGGGTTCGCGCGGAGCGCAGGGGCCCAAGAACGTCAGCCAGCCGCTCATCGGGCTGGTCTCGCGCGTCCACGACGTCGTCCTGATTGTCGTCGTGGACGACGCCACGCTAACCGAGGCGGCACTGCGGGCGGCTTTTCCGGCGCTGCACGGTGCGCATATCTGCCGGCCGGTCACCGGATGGGCGCGCCGCTGGTGGCGCCTGCGTTACCTGCTTCAGGGACTGCCTTTGAGCCTGGCCGACGGCAGTGCGCCAGGCTTGCCCGTCTTGCTGGAACGGTATGCGGCCACATGCGATCTGGTGCATTTCGAATACTTCACGCTGGCGCCGCATATCGCCCCCACCCAGCGCCGGCGGCCGGTGGCGCTGCACTGCCACGATGCCTACTCCCTCTATCAGCAGCGTTGCCTGGCCCATTCCGACGGGCTCTGGGCCAAGCTCGCCCCCGGCCTGCGTCAGCGGATGTTTCAAAAACTGGAAAGGCAAATGATCGCCCGCAGCGCCGCGGCGATGACGGTTTCCCCGGTCGACCAGCAATACCTTCTGGCGTCGGGCTTATCGAACGTGCACTATCTGCCGCCGGCCTTCCAGCACGTGGACGTCGCCGTACGCGCCGGGCGCCATGCCGAGCCCGTGGAGTTATTGTGCGTGGTGCCGGCCACCTATCAGGAGTTCCAGCTCGTCACCTTGCGCGCGTTCTTTCGCGAGGTCTTGCCGGGCCTGGCATTGCGCTACCGGGGACAGCTGTCGGTTACCCTGTTTGGCAAGACGGCGTCGCGCTTGAAGGTGGAGCTGCCGGCGCCGGTACCGGTGACGGCGGTCGATTTTGCGGAAGACTATTTCACTTTCCTCGGCAGCCGCAACTGGTTGTATCTGTATCCACAGCGGGCCGGGGCCGGCCTGCACACCAAGGTGCGCGACGCCATGGCGGCCGAACTGCCGGTCATCGGTTACGCCGAAATATTGAACGCCTTTGATGGCAAGTCCTGGACGCACTATGTCGCGTGCGACAGCCACCCGGAACTCGGCGATGCGCTGCTGGCATTGCTGGAAAACGCAGAGCTGCGCAAGGCCATCGCCGCCGGCGGGCGGGCCTTGCTCGATGCGCGTTTCGGACCATCCGCGGTCATCGACAGTCTCGACCGCATTTACGAAGGGATCTCCTCATATGAGCGGTGATAAAGGGGTCAGCCAGGCGGACCTGGCCAAGCTGCATGCGCTCCAATTGAGCCTTGCGCTGCGGGTGCGGGCCATCTGTGAAAAACATGGGATCGCCTATTTCTTGATTGCCGGCACCTTATTGGGCGCGGTGCGTCACCGCGGATTCATTCCATGGGACGACGACCTGGATATCGGCATGCTGCGCGCCGATTACCGGCGCTTTATCGAAGTGGCCCAGCAGGAACTTGGCGCGGATTTTTTTGTGCAGACCACGGCAACGGATCCGCACATGCCGTTTCCTTTTGCCAAGATCCGCATGAACGGCACCATCCTGCGTGAAGCGGGATCGCGCCATTGCGCTTGGCACCCCGGCATTTTTATCGATATTTTCCCCTTCGACGGCGTGCCGGAGAGCCGTGCCCTGCGCCTGGTGCATAAATGGCTGCTCGCCTTGGTCGGGCGGATGTTGATCGTGAAATGCGGCTTCTCGCCCGTTGCCAGGCGCAAAGGAGTACTGGCGCGGCTGGCCTACCTGGGCTTGATCAGTCCGATGGCGCGCCTGGTCCCCAAGCGACTGCAAGCCGGCACGCTGGAACGGCTGGCGCAATGGTTTTCGGATGCGCCGACAAGCCGTGTCTGCGCCGTCGGCGGTTCCTACGGTTACGAGCGTGAAAGCATTCTGCGCGCCTGGATCGCGCAGTCGGACGAGCTTGAATTTTGCGGCAGCCCGTTTCGCTGCCCGGCCGACTGGCGCGCCTATCTCGCGCACCTGTACGGCGACTACATGACGCTACCCCCATTGGAGAGCCGCTATAACCGGCACGGGATTGTTGAAATCGATTTTGGCAAGGAATCAGGATGAAAAGGGTAATTACATACGGAACATTCGATCTGCTGCATTACGGGCATATCCATTTGCTAAGGCGCGCCAAGGCGCTGGGCGACTTCCTGATTGTGGGGCTGTCGACGGATGAGTTCAACGCAGTCAAGGGCAAGCGCTGCTATTTCGGCTACGAAGAGCGCAAGCTAATTCTGGAAGCGATCCGCCATGTCGATCTGGTGATTCCGGAATGTAACTGGGAGCAAAAGCCTTCGGATATACAGCGGCATGGTGCCGATGTGTTTGTCATGGGCGATGACTGGAAATCGAAATTCGACTTCCTGCGTCCGTACTGCGACGTGAGCTATCTGTCGCGCACACCGGAAATATCGACCTCGACCATCAAGCTGGATTTGTTGTCCGGCCGCTGAGCGGACCGGCGGAATTTTTCGTTTTCTATTTCTTTTTGGGACTGTCGTGCCGAATTTCTTCTTGTATGCCGCCAATCTGCACGTCGGCGGGGCTGTCCAGGTCGCCGCGTCGGTCATCGACGAGCTGGCCGGCCGTCCTGATGAGGCCGCGCAGCTGTCGCTGCTGGTGTCGTCGCAGGTCGACGCCAACCTCAGGTCGATCGGGGTCGAGACCGGGCGCTTTCGCGCCTATCGTGTCGCGGACCACGCGGGCACGCGTCTTGTATTCAAGAAGATGGACACGCTGGCCGAGGGCGCCGACGCCATCCTGGTGCTGTTCGGACCGTTCTATCGGCTGCGCTGCCCGATTCCGACCGTGGTCGGGTTTGCGCAGCCGTGGATCATCTACCCGCACAACGAAATGTATGCGTCCCAGTCCCGCTTGAGCAGGTGCGCGACCAGGATCAAGTACGCGCTGCAGGCGCTGTTTTTCAGGCAGGCCGACCTGCTGGTCGTCGAGCTTGAGCACGTCAAGCGGGGCCTGGCGCTGGTCGGCATAGGCGCCCCCGGGCAGGTCGAAGTGGTGCGCAACTGCCTGTCCGCGCTGTACCGCCAGCCGCAGCGCTGGCAGGCCGCACCCGCGCTCGCACCCGACGCGCGCTTCAAGCTGGGCTTTGTGGGCCGGAACTACCCGCACAAAAACACCGCGATCTTTCCCGAGGTACGCCGGCTGCTGGAGTGCAAGCATGGATTGGCAGTGTCGATCTACGTCACCTTTTCCGAGGAAGAATGGACCGCCTGTACGCCCGCCTTCCGCGAGCAGGTCATCAATGTCGGCGTCTTGAACGTGGCCCAGTGCCCCTCTTTTTACCAGCAAATGGATGGGGTTATTTTCCCCAGCCTGCTGGAATGTTTTTCCGCAACGCCGCTCGAGGCGATGGCCATGAAACGCCCGCTGTTCGCCTCCGACCGTCCGTTTAACCGCGACGTGTGTGGCGCGCTGGCCTGGTATTTCGATCCGCTCGACCCCGCCAGCGCGGCCGCTTGCATCGCCGCCTATCTCGGCGCGGGGAGCTTGGCTGCCGAGCGGGTCGAAGCGGCGTACCGGCATGTGCTTGAACTGCCCGGCCCGGACCTTCGGGCACAACGTTATATGGATTGCCTGCGGCGCGCCGTGGCAGCGTAATATATTTTTAGGAGAACAAATGTTTGCGAATAAAACCCTGCTCATCACCGGCGGCACCGGCTCATTTGGGAATGCCGTGCTGCGTCGGTTCCTGGATTCGGAAATTGCGGAAATCCGCATCTTGAGCCGGGACGAAAAAAAGCAAGACGATATGCGAATGCGCTATCACCACCCCAAGCTGAAATTTTATGTCGGCGATGTGCGCGATTCGCGCAGCGTCGCCGGCGCGATGCGCGGCGTCGATTACGTGTTCCATGCGGCGGCCCTGAAACAGGTGCCATCGTGTGAATTCCATCCGATGCAGGCGGTACGCACCAACATCATGGGTACCGAGAACGTGCTGGAAGCAGCTATCGCCGCCGGGGTCGAACGGGTGGTGTGCCTGAGTACCGACAAGGCGGTCTATCCCATCAACGCGATGGGAATGAGCAAGGCCATGATGGAAAAGGTCATGGTCGCCGCCAGCCGCAATCTGGAAGGAAGCGGCACCGTCATCTGCGGCACCCGTTACGGCAATGTGATGGCCTCGCGCGGGTCGGTGATCCCCTTGTTTGTTCAGCAAGCCCAGCAGGGGAAGCCGATTACGATCACCGATCCGTCCATGACGCGCTTCATGATGACCCTTTCCGATGCCGTCGATCTGGTGCTGTACGCCTTCCAGAACGGCAACAACGGCGATATTTTCGTGCAGAAGGCGCCCGCCGCGACGGTCGAGGTGCTGGCGCGCGCGATTCTCGAGTTGATGGATCGGCCGGCGCACCCGGTCCACGTGATCGGCAGCCGGCACGGCGAAAAGCTGTACGAGTCCTTGCTCAGCCGCGAAGAGCGCGCCTGTGCCGTGGATCTGGGCGAGTACTTCCGAGTGCCGCCGGACGGGCGCGACTTGAACTACGCGAAGTTCGTGGAAGAGGGCGAAGAGCGCATTACCCAAGCGCTGCATGGCGACGAGTACAACTCGCACAACACCACCAGGCTCGATCTGGACGGCATGAAGCAGCTGTTGCTAAAGCTGGACTTCATGCGCAAGATCGCGCGCGGCGAAGCGGCCCACGCCGATGAGTGAAGCGATGAAGGTCCTCATTACAGGGGCGCACGGCTTTATCGGCAGTAACCTGCGCCAGCATCTGGCCGAGCGCGGCGATGTCGAGGTGCTGCTGTTTGGGCGCGGTGACGACCCTGCGCGCCTGGCCACGCTGCTGGGTCAAGCCGATTTTGTCTTCCATCTGGCCGGTGTGAATCGTCCGCAAGATGTGCAGGAATTCGTCACCGGCAACGCCGACCTGAGCGCCTGCCTGAGCGCGGCCCTGATCGACGTGGCCAGGACGACGGGCCGCAAGATCCCGGTGCTCTATGCCTCGTCGATTCAAGCGGCGCTGGACAATCCCTACGGGCGCAGCAAGAGCGCCGCCGAGCAGTCGCTGCGCGCCCTGGCGCAGCACGGGATTGCGGCGACGATTTTCCGGCTGCCGAACCTGTTCGGAAAATGGTGCAAGCCGAATTACAACTCGGTCGTGGCGACCTTCTGTCATAACGTCGCGCATGGCTTGCCGATCCAGGTCAGCGACCCCGCCGCACCGGTCAGCCTGGCTTACATTGACGATGTCGTGGCCGCCTTTTTGCGCGTGCTGGACGGTCAGGCAGCGGCGCTCGACACCGACGGTTACGCTCAAGTGTGGCCGCAATACAACAGCACGGTCGGAGAACTGGCGCGCCAGATTCACGCCTTCCGCGACAGCCGGGCAAGCCTGGTCACGGAGCGGGTCGGCACCGGCCTGGTGCGAGCCCTGTATGCCACCTACGTCAGCTATCTGCCGAAACAGGCGTTTGCATACAGCGTGCCGGCCCATGCCGATGCGCGCGGCGTCTTCGTCGAATTTCTCAAAACGCCGGACAGCGGGCAATTTTCCTTCTTTACCGCCCATTCGGGTGTGACCCGCGGCGGGCATTACCACCATTCGAAGACGGAAAAATTTTTGGTCATCAAGGGTAATGCACTGTTCAAGTTCCGCAACGTTCTCAGCGGCGAAACCCATGAGTTGCGCACTAGCGGGACCCAAGCCGAAATCGTTGAGACGGTCCCGGGCTGGACCCACGACATTACCAATGTGGGCGCCGACGACATGATCGTGATGCTGTGGGCTAATGAGATTTTTGACCGCGAACGGCCCGACACCTACGCCTTGCCATTGTAAGAAAAAGTTCGATATGAAACTGCTAAAAATCATGACCGTCGTCGGCACCCGCCCCGAGATCATTCGCCTGTCGCGCGTGCTGGCCGCGCTCGACCAGCACTGCGAGCACATTCTCGTGCATACCGGGCAAAATTACGACTATGAATTAAACCAGGTGTTCTTCGATGACCTGGGGGTGCGCAAGCCCGATTTCTTCCTCGACAGCGCGAGCGGCGCCACGAGCGCCGCGCATACCATTGGCAACTTGATCATTGCCGTGGACGAGGTGCTCGGCCAGGTGCAACCCGACGCCATGCTGGTGCTCGGCGACACCAACAGCTGTCTGTCGGTGATTCCAGCGAAGCGCCGCAAGATTCCGATTTTTCATATGGAGGCGGGCAACCGCTGCTTTGACCAGCGCGTCCCGGAAGAGACCAATCGCCGCATCGTCGACCATACCGCGGACATCAACCTGACCTACAGCGCGATCGCCCGCGAGTATCTGTTGCGCGAAGGCCTGCCGCCGGACCAGGTGATCAAGACCGGCAGCCCGATGTTCGAGGTGCTGTCGCATTACCGTGCGCAAATCGATGCTTCCAACGTATTGCAGCGGCTGGCGCTGCGGGAGCAAGGGTATTTCGTCGTCAGCGCGCACCGCGAAGAGAATATCGAGTCCGAGCGCAGTTTTTCGAAACTGGTGGCGGTGCTCAATATGCTGGCCGAGGATTATCAGATGCCGGTCATTGTCTCCACCCATCCGCGCACCCAGAAACGGATCGACGCCACCGGTGCGACCTTCCACCCGCTGGTGCGCCTGCTCAAGCCGCTGGGTTTTCACGACTACGTCAAGCTGCAGTTGTCGGCCCACACGGTGCTATCGGACAGCGGCACCATCAATGAAGAAGCGTCGATCCTGAACTTTCCAGCACTGAATCTGCGGGAAGCACACGAACGCCCCGAAGGGATGGAAGAGGGGGCCGTCATGCTGGTGGGCCTGGAAGTCGACCGCATCCGGCAATGCCTGGCGATTCTCGCCTCGCAGCCGCGCGGCGAGCATCGCCAGTTGCGCCAGGTTACGGATTACAGCGTTCCGAATGTTGCACAGAAAGTGGTGCGCATCGTCCACAGCTATACGGATTACGTCAATCGCGTGGTCTGGAAAAAATACTAAGGACGAGCATCATGCGTATTGTCTTAATTGCCGACACCTTCCCCCCGTTCCGGACTTCCGGCGCCGTGCAACTGCGCGACCTGTCGCGCGAGTTTGTCCGGCAGGGCCATCAGTTGGCCGTGCTGCTGCCGTGCGCCGAGCTCGCAACCGCCTGGTCGCTCGAGCAGATCGATGGCGTCGAGGTCCTGCGCCTGAAGGCGCCGCTGACCAAGGACATCGGTTACTTGCGCCGTACGATCGGAGAATTTCTGATGCCGTTTGCCATGCGCCGGCATTTCGCCAGGAGTCCGCTGGCGCAGGTGAAGTGGGATGGGGTCGTGTGGTATGCGCCCTCGATTTTCCATGGACCGCTGGCCAAGGTGTTGAAGCGAAAAGGCCAGTGCAAGGGCTACCTGATCATTCGCGATATTTTCCCGGACTGGGCTGCCGACATGGGCCTGATGAGCCGCAGATTGCTGCCCTACCGCTTCTTCGACGCGGTCGCCCGCTACCAGTATTCGGTGGCGAACACGATCGGAGTACAAACTCCCGGCAACCTTGGCTATTTCAAGCAATGGCAACGTAAAGCTGGCCGGCAACTGGAAGTGTTGCCGAATTGGTTAGGTGCCCCCGCAACCCGGCCTTGTACGGTGCGGGTGGCTGACACCCGGCTGGCGGGGCGAAAAATATTTGTTTACGCCGGCAATATGGGCGTGGCGCAGGGCATGGATATCCTTCTAAAGCTGGCGCAGCGCCTGCGCCACCGCGCCGATGTGGGCTTCCTGTTCGTCGGCCGCGGCACCGATGTCAAGCGCTTGAGCGCGCTCGCCGGCTCGCTTGAGCTGGACAACGTGGTGTTTTGCGACGAGATCGATCCGGACGAGATCCCGGACCTGTACGCGCAGTGCCACGTGGGCTTGGTGGCGCTGGATCCCCGGCACAAATCACATAACATCCCCGGAAAGTTCCTGACCTATATGCAGAGCGGCCTTCCGGTGCTGGCCAACATCAATGCAGGAAACGACCTGGCCGCGCTCATCCGAACGGAAAACGTTGGAAGGGTCAGTGAGGACAACCACATCGACACCTTGTGCACGCTCGCCGAGCAATTGTTGTGGACGCTGGGGACAGACAGCAGTGCGGTGGCCGCGCGCTGCCGGGCCGTGTTCACCCGCATGTTTTCAGCCGAGACCGCAGTCCAGCAAGTGGTGCGTGGCCTGCTGGACGTGCCGGCGATCAGCGGCAGTCCGGGCCAGGGCGAAGTGTGGGAAGCGCCCTTGTCAGCACCGCTCGTGCAATAGCAACGTCCAAGTGTTGGTTATAGGAGAAAAAGAAACAAATAGTTCTGAGAGAAAAATTTCTGTGTCTCATTGTTGTATAATACTTATCAATAAGTTAAGACGGCGCTAGTCGCCGATTTAGGATGCAGTCGATGTTAATTGAGCAATTATTTTGGCTCGGCGCCTATGCAGCCGTGGTCAGTCTGGCTATCAGCGTGCTGATCGTTCTGTCACAGCGCTGGCATGGGAAACTCTCGTACGACCATGAGCTCGACGGCGTGCAAAAGATGCACACGACAGCCGTGCCCCGGATAGGCGGACTGGCAGTGTTCGGAGGCGTCATCGGGGGGCTGTGCCTGTTCGATTATTTCCAGGTGGAGCTAATGGCCGGTGTCCGTGCCTCTTCTATCGGGATGCTACTGATCGTCAGCCTGCCCGCCTACTGCGCCGGTATGGTCGAGGATATCAGCAAGCGCGTTTCCGTCAGACTAAGGCTGGGGGCGACTTTATGTAGCGCTTTGCTGGCCAGCCTGATGCTCGGCGCCACGGTCGACCAGCTCAATATCTGGGGAGTCGACCAATTGTTGTTGATCACTCCGATTGCAGTGGTGATCACAGCCGTGGTGGTGGCGGGCGGCGCAAATGCGGTCAATATTATTGACGGCTTCAATGGCCTGTCGAGCGCTACCCTGATGGTGATGGCCGCTGGCCTGTCTGCGATCGCCTGGCAGAACGATGACATGCTGGTCGTTGCGCTTGGCGTCCTGTGCATCGGCGCCACGCTTGGCTTTTTCATGGTGAACTATCCCTTCGGAAAACTTTTCCTGGGTGACGGCGGCGCTTATCTGCTCGGGTTCTGGGTTGCCGAAATGGCAGTGCTGCTGCTGGTCCGGCGTCCGGAGGTCAATGCGTGGCAGGTGCTGGCCATTTGCGCTTACCCGATTATCGAAGTCGCTTTCAGCATCTACCGGCGGAAATTTGTCAGGAAGGTCAGTCCCGGCGCGCCGGACGCACTACACCTGCATACCCTGGTGTATCGACGCGCGCTGTTTTCCCTGATCAGGCGCGATCCACGCCGCCTGTGGAAACGAAACGCCGCAGTCTCTTGCGTGATCGTACCGGTCGTGGCGCTATGGGTCGCCGCCAGCGCAGTCATCGGCGACACCACAATGTCCGCGATCACCTTGGTCTGCGCCCAAGTCCTGCTGTATGTCGTCTGCTACCGTCGGCTGGTGTTTGGACGCTGGTTGTCGAGGCCGCGACGGCGCGCCCCAGCGTCGGGGCGTAGCGAGATCGTCCACGCATTAAGGAAAATTGAGATTGCACCAGCACTGGTCAAATTAGACCTTCAGGCGCACACGGAGCCGGGCGCTGAAACGATCGTCGCTCAGCGGTCCCGTGCGTAAAACCTGAGGCAAACGCTTGAGGCAGTACTGAGATTCCCCATCCTGGACAGGCGGTTCTACGGTGGCATACAAAAAAAAGAGAGACAAGCGTGAAGATCGATTTCAAACGAAGGCAGGTGTTGGGAACGCTGCTGGCCGGTGGACTGGTACAAGGATGCGGTGGGGGAGCTGGCCCGGCTGCTGCAACGCCGGGCGACGTGCAGGCCAGCCCGGTGGCTCCGCCGCCGGTCAGCGAGACCCCGGCCGTGGCCACGCCAGCGCCAGCACCAGCGCCAGCACCAGCGCCAGCACCGGTTCCACCGCCCGCCGCGCCCGCGTCGCAGGAGCCCGCGGTGCCGCCCGACGATGGTCCAATGCTGAGCGCCCTGGCGGCCCACACCGTCTATATCGCGCACCGCGGCAGCGCCGCCATGTATCCGGAATCAAGCTATGTGGCATACGATGAAACGCTGCTCAACAGCGCCGCGATGCTGGAGTGCGATGTCCATGTTTTGCGCGATGGGACTCCGGTCTTGATGCACGACGCCAGCGTCGACCGGACCACCAGCTCCAGCGGCGCGGTGGCATCCTTCGATTTGGCCGGGTGGCGCGCGCTGCGCCTCGATGCCAATGCCTGGCACGGATCGAATTACGGTAACGAACTGACGGCGCCGCTTTTTCGCGAATGGGTGCAACGGTATCGCGGCAAAGCGATTCTGGTCCCGGAAGCAAAAGATGCCGCTGCGATGAAGGCGATGCTCGATGTGCTGGAATCGCTCAAGTTCAGCCGCGAGCAAGTGCTCTTGCAAAGCTTCTCGCTTGCCGTCCTGCAACCTGCGCTCAAGGCGGGCTACCAGGTTTGCCTGCTCGATACCGGTGGCGGTGATCCCGCGGCGGCACTGGCCGCTGGTATAAGCTGGGTTGGCATTTCGATGAGCGTCAGCGCGGCCGGCCTGAAGGGCTGGATCGGCAGTGGCATGAATGTCCTGCTGTGGACAGTGAGCCGGCGCTTCCAGCGAGATCAATATCTGGGCATGGGAGTCAAAGGCTTTTTCTCCGACGATCCTGTCTATATGAACGCGACCAAGGCGCTGTCGACGGTTGATCGATTCGCCACCGGGACGTGGTCGCCAGGCAT
Organism: uncultured Oxalobacteraceae bacterium; assembly: GCA_946479255.1. The sequence goes on along the minus strand of CAMLFK010000030.1, from coordinate 9,243 downwards.
GCTTGGCAACGGCAGCGATACATCGATCGAGCTGCGTGGACAGTTTTTCGCCGGTGGATATTGGGGCTACAGCACCACAAAGGCCGGCTACCTCGGATGCTTGCACGGCTATCTCGGGCCTGTCCTCGGCCCCGCGCAGGCGCGCACCTTCCAGCTTGAACTGAAGATCACCTTCGACGCGGCACTGGACGACGATACGGGGCGCTGGGCCTCGGTGTTCCTGGGGGCCGACGACAAACCGTTCCAGGACGGCAGTGAGTGGTCAGCCGGTTATCAGCTGGTGTTCCGCCAGAACGGCACGATCGAGATATACAAAAAAGCGCTGGGAGTCAAGGGAACTTTGCTGGCCTCTAATGGTGGTGGAAATGCCATTGCTAAAGGGGAAGAGGTTGGGTACCGTATCACGCTCACGGAGCAGAGCATCAGCGCGGCCCGGCTCAACGGCAACGGCACGGATCAATACGCCGCGCTGGCCAATGACGCTTCGGTGCATTGCGTCTACCCGCATCTGGGACGGAATGGTCTTGCTTGCAGATTCCGCAAGTTGACGATCAGGTAGCGCGCGGCATCGTTGCCAATCAGCGGCACGAAGGCATTTCAGGGAGAGAAGGTTTGGATTTCAGGCGTAGCAATACATGCAGGCTCGGTTATCGGAGCTTGCTGGCGGTGACGGTATGGGCCACCTCGGCGATGTCGATTGCTGACACGGCGGGCTTGTCCAGCTCGGGCGGTTCAGGTGGCATGGTTATTCCTGGCGGGACCGTTCTGCAGCAGGGGACGTTGGTGTTTGGCGTCAATTCGCACCGCGAGAACGCCTTCGCCAACGCGTACAAGAGTCGCAACTATCAGTTTGCGCTGGGTTTGTTTGAGTATGTCGAGATTAACGGCCGGCTTGCCGAGTATCCGCGCAATGCAGCCGGTGACCTGGGCACGCGCGACCTGTCCGCGAACATCAAGCTCGCCCTGCCGAAGCTGTTCGCCCATCAGCCCGACATTGCGGTCGGGATGAACGACATCGGCGGTGGCGCACCCTTATTCCGTTCGCGTTACATTGCCGTCAGCGATACATTCGGCCCGCTGCGTGTCACCTTGGGCGCGGCGCGCGGCCAAGCCTATTTGAGCCGGGCGTTCGGCGGCGCCGAACTGGACCTGTGGAACTCGGGCGTGAGCGCGCTGGTCGAGCGCACCGACGGCACCAGCTTCGCTGGCCTGCGTTATCGGAGCGGCCCTCTGGCGCGCGCGGGTGATGCCGCCATCGTCGTTTCGATGCAACATTCCTTTGGCGCCCGGACGCTTGCCGGCGCCAGTGCCGATCGCTCTTCGCTGGCGCTCCAGTTGTCGATTCCGCTGGATACGCGCAGCCGCGTACCGGCACGCCAGCCGGCTGCCGCTGCCGTGCCCGCATCCGCTCCTGTCGCCGCCGCACCCGCCTCCGCGCAGGCAACAGCGAGCGCGCCGGTAGCCCAGCCAGCGATCGCACCGGCACCGACCACGGTGGCCGAGCTGCCTGCCAGCCCGGTTCAGCAAGCGGCCGACGCCAGCGCGCCTGCCGCCAGCGCCGACACGGCACTGGCCCGCGTGCGCGCCGAGCTGATCAAGGCCGGTCTCGAACGCGTGCGGGTAGGGCGCGCCGGCAAGGAACTGGTGATCGAGTACGAGAATCATCGCTACAACCAGAATGAAGTCGATGCGGTCGGCATCGTGCTGGGGGTCGGCGCGGTGCTCGCGCCCACGGATATTTCAACTGTCTCGGCAGTCAGCAAAAAAGCCGGCCTGGCGATCTTCAAGGCCAGTGTCGACCGCGCCGGCTATCGCCAGTTCATGCGCGACGGCGAGGCCTTCGAGGTCAGGCAAAGCGTAACGCTGCAATACCGCCCGGGCAACGGTGCGGCGGTGCAGTGGCAGGACCAGGAGGAGGGGCCGCGCGGTTATTCGCGGATACGGATCGATCCTCAACTGGTCAAGTTTGTCGGCACCGAGCTGGGCGTCTTCGACTATTCCCTCGCGGCCAATATTCAGGCGATCGTGCCGCTGTGGAAGGGCGCCGAGTTGACCACCAGCTATATCACGACCCTCGCCGAGTCGGACAATGTGGCGCATGGCTTTTTCGGCTACGCGCAGCAGCGCAACGGCCTGAAGTCCGCGGTGGTCAGCCAGGCTGTGTGGCTGAGCGATAGCGTGCTGAACGTCACTTCGGCGGGGAAATATTTGTATGGCGACCGCGGCATCCAGAACGAGACCATCTGGATGGTGCCCGGCCGCGACGACCAGCTGCGCGTGCAGTACACACGCACCCGGCACACGGACCGGTACCGCGTGCGCGATACCGATAGCGGCGGCGCCAGCTATTTGTGGAACTACGCGCCACTGTCGGTGTGGGTGGAGGCCGGCTATAACCAGTACCTCGGCGGTGATCGGGGTCCGTTCCTGCAGGTAAGCCGGTGGTTCGGCGACCTCCAGGCCCAGATGTACATGCGCAAGAGCGACCTCGAAACACGAATCGGATTCGGCCTTGCCATACCGCTTACGCCGCGCCAGGGCATGCGTCCCGGCCTGACCCACCTGGAAGGCGCCAGCAGCTACCCGTTCAAGCTGGAGACCAAGTATGCACGTCGTGGCGAATGCAATTGCATCACCCAGGGCGTGCTTGCGGAAATGGGCTATGTGTATAACGCCCGCATGAATCTATTGAACCAGGGGCGCCTCGGCAAAGACTATTTTGCCGGACAGTTGCAGCGCATGCGCGAAGCGGCGCTTCTCTATGCACCTGACGTTCAATAAAGTGTGGCTGAATTTCCACTTTCAATTGTTGAAAGAATGCCGAAAGTATATAGTCTCGCGAGCCAGTGCCGCAACGGGACGACAGTTCGGTTTTTCGACCTAATTCGCAATATTTTTGCCAGGCAGATCAAGCAATGTATCCGCCGTATTTTCAACTTGTTTTATCACTTCATAAAAGGAAGACTTGATGCCTAGTTTGCGCCACCTCCCCACCAGTACCGCACTCAAATCGATGCTGGCAGTTGCCGTTCTGTCCACGCTCGCCGCGTGTGGCAGCAGCGATGATCCGGCCCCCGAAAAAACCCTGACGATCAGCGGTACCGCCGCCACCGGCGCGGCGATCGCCAGCGGTGCGGTCTCCGTCGCCTGCAAAACCGGTACCGGCACCGCCACCACCGGCGCTGACGGCAGCTACACCGTCAAGACCTCCAACCCGTCGGAAGGCCCGTGCCTTGTGACGGTTACCGCAACCAATGGCGTGGTCCTGCGCTCGATCGCCGCCGGCGATGGCGCGAAGGCCAACGTGACCCCGTTGACCGAGATGCTGGTCGATTACATCGTCACTCAGAGCGGCTTGGCGGCTAACGCCTCGGCGTCGTCGATCGCATCGTCCACCGCATTCGCCTCGGTAGTGAACACGCCGACGGTCCTGTCGGCGTCGGTGGCCCAGGTGGTGAAAGTCATCAAGGCAGCCGCCGGCCAGGACGTTGTCGTCCCGACCGACTTCCTGACCGCGACGCTGGTGCCGAAGTCCAGCACCACGGCTGGCAACGCGCAAGACCAGATCCTGGAATTGCTCAAGACGAAAAACGTAGTCACCTCGACCGGCGCGGTGTCGGCGACGGTCGATGCCGCCATTGCGGCTGACGCCAATGCGAACAAGGTGACCGGCGCGACCGGCGGTACCTGATAGTCCAAGCCCTGGTGGTTTAGCTGTACAAGCCGCCCGGGCAGCGCGCCCGCGGGTGCCAATAGGCCCCGCGGCCGCGTCCATCTGGTAAAGTCTCGCCCATGAGCACTTTATCCCTCGACCGCATCCTCCAATCGCAAGGCTTTGGCACCCGTAAGTATTGCCGAGCACTCATCGAAGACGGCGACGTCGCCATCAACGGCGCCACCCAGACCAACTACCGCACCACCGTCGATACCAGCAATCTGGTACTGACCGTGTTCGACGAAGAGTGGGTCTATCGCCAGCATGTCTACATCGCCCTGAACAAGCCCGTCAATATCGAATGTTCGCGCAAGCCCAGCCACCATCCTGGTGTGTTGACCCTGCTTCCAGAGCAATTTACCTGGCGCGAAGTCCAACCGGTCGGCCGCCTCGACCATGACACCACCGGCATGCTGCTGCTGTCGGACGACGGCCCCTTCATCCACGCGCAATCGTCCCCCAAACGCCACGTGCCCAAGATTTACCAGGCTACCACCCAGGACCCGGTCACGCCGGAACTGGTGGCGCTGCTGCTGGCCGGCGTGCAATTGCATGACGAACCGGCCCCCTTGGCGGCAGTCAGCTGCATCCAGCGCGGTGAGCACCAGCTCGAAATCGTCCTGGAGCAGGGCAAATACCACCAGGTCAAGCGTATGCTGGCGGCCGCCGGCAACCACTGCAGCGCCTTGCACCGCTCGGCCATCGGCGGCCTCACGCTCGAAGCGCTGGGCCTGGCCGAAGGCGAGTGGTGCTATCTGAACCAGGACCAGCTGGCCTTGCTGGTGCCGGCCCCGGCATGAAGCTGGCCACCATGCGCGACGGCAGCCGCGATGGCCTGCTGGTCGTCGTCGCGCGCGATCTCAAGACTGCCCATGTGGCCGACGGCATCGCCCCGACCATGCAGGCGGCCCTGGACGACTGGAACTTCATCGCGCCCCAGCTGGCGGAATTGTCCGACGCGCTCAATTCCGGCCGTGCCCGCCGTAGCTTCGATTTCAACCCGTCCGGCTGCATGGCGCCCTTGCCACGCGCCTATCAGTGGGTCGATGGCTCGGCTTACGTCAATCACGTGGAGCTGGTGCGCAAGGCGCGCAATGCCGAGATGCCGGAATCGTTCTGGGAAGATCCGCTGATGTACCAGGGCGGCAGCGACGATTTCCTCGGTCCCATGGACGATATCGTGCTGGCCCATGAATCCTGGGGCATCGACTTCGAATCGGAAGTGGCGGTCATTACCGGCGACGTGGCGATGGGCGTGACGCCCGACCATGCCCAGCTGGGCATCCGGCTGCTCATGCTGGCCAATGACGTATCCCTGCGCAATCTGATTCCGCCGGAACTGGCCAAGGGTTTTGGCTTTTTGCAATCCAAGCCGGCCACCAGTTTTTCGCCGGTGGCGGTGACCCCGGACGAGCTGGGCGAGGCATGGAAAAACGGCAAGGTCAACTTGCCGCTGCGCTCGACCTGGAACGGCAAGCTGGTTGGCCAGCCGCATGCCGGCACCGACATGGTGTTCAATTTCCCACAGCTGATCGCGCACCTGTGCAAAACCCGCAATGCGCGCGCCGGCAGCATTGTCGGCTCGGGCACCGTGTCGAACAAGGATAGTAAAGCTGGCTATTCCTGCATCGCTGAGAAGCGCTGCCTGGAAACCATTGCCGACGGCGTCGCCAGCACACCCTTCATGCTGTTCGGCGACACCATCCGCATCGAGATGCTGGACGCGGCCGGCAAGTCCATCTTCGGCGCCATCGAGCAGACCGTCAAACAGGCCGAGGCGCGCAAGCGCTAGCGCCGGCGCGCGCGCAGGTAAAGCGGCAGCAGCAGCCACAGGCAGAGGATCAGCACCGCCACCGCCACGCCCGCCGCGATGCCCGGCCCGGTTCCGAATACCTGTGTAATCACCAGGTTCGATGCCAGCACGAAGGCCAAGGCCATGGAAATGCCGCCGGCGATCAGGTGGCGGATCGACTGGCGCTTGAAGGCGGCGCGGTCGCGCAGCGGATACATGATGCGGTGCTGGATCGCCGGCGCGCTCAGCAGCACGATGCTGGCCACCGACAGGAAGAAGGTCGCCAGGAAGACGTATTTCTCCGACTGCACGATGTGGCGAAAGCCGCCATTGAATGGCAGCAGGATCAGGAAGGCGGTCAGCATCTGTGCGCCCGGCAGCATCACGCGCAACTCCCCCAGCAGGTCGGTCAGGTCGCCGTCGTCCTTCTTGTCATCTTTCTTTATTTCCGTAGACGAAACTGGATCGGGGAACACCTTTTTGCTTCCTTTTTGATAACGATATACGCCAATTATTCCAGAAGCGCCCTCACTGTGGCGCTTGTTACACCCACGCACGTCGCCCGATAAGGGGGGCCTTTGCCGCTTTGTTCTAAGGATAGCCGTAGAGCAATATCGCGAATAATGTCATCTGTTCATAGGGGAGTGGGCGATGTCAGAAGACAGCGACGCAGAAAAGACAGAACCGGCGTCAGCCAAGCGATTGGAGCAGGCTCGTGAAGAAGGCGACGTGCCCCGATCGCGTGAATTGGCAACTTTCACCGTATTGATGACGGCCGGCTGCGGCCTGTGGTTCACCGGCTCCGGCCTGGTGCGCCAGCTCAACGCCACCATGGTGTCCGGGCTGTCGATGAGCCGCGAACAAATCTACGACCCCAGCGCGATGATCCTGCGCGTCGGCTCCGACATCGCCCAGGTCATGCTGTCCTGCCTGCCGCTGGCGATCGCCATCATGATCGTCGCGCTGGCCTCGCCCTTGCTGATCGGCGGCTGGCTGTTCAGCGCCAAAAGCTTCATGCCGAATTTCTCCAAGCTCAACCCCGCCAAGGGCTTGGGCAATATGTTTTCCAAGAACGCCCTGGTCGAACTGCTCAAGGCCATTGCCAAGACCATCATGGTCGGCAGCGTGGCCTGGCTCGTCGTATTGAGCCAGAAAGACGCCGTCCTGGGCCTGGCGCTCGAGCCGCTTAAAAGCGGCAGCGCCCACATGATCGACCTGATGGGTATGGCCTTTTTGTTCATCGTCGGCGGCCTGGGTGTCGTGGCCGCGATCGACGGTCCTTACCAGGTCTGGCACTACAACGACAAACTCAAGATGACCCGCCAGGAAATGATCCAGGAGTCCAAGGAGTCGGACGGCAATCCTCAGATCAAGGGCAAGATTCGCCAGCTGCAGCGCGAAGCCGCCCGCCGCCGCATGATGGCGGACGTGCCGACCGCCGACGTCATCGTCACCAACCCGACTCACTATGCGGTCGCGCTCAAGTATGCCGACGGCCAGCGCGGCGCTCCGCGCGTGGTGGCCAAGGGTGCCGACGAAGTCGCCGCCAAGATCCGTGAAATGGGTAAAGAACACAATGTGCCGCTGCTCGAAGCCCCGGCCCTGGCCCGTGCGCTGCACAAGCATACCGACATCGGCGACGAGATTCCGGAACAGCTGTACTCGGCCGTGGCCGAAGTGCTGGCCTACGTGTTCCAGCTGAAGGCCTACAAAGCCGGCGCCAACAACCGTTATCCGGATCGTCCGGGCAAGTTGCCGGTCCCGCCGGAGATGGACCCGCACGACCCGGCATCGCAGAAGAAACCTGACAACAACAACGGAGCCACACCATGAACAACGCCATGAAAATGCCAGCGTGGATGAACGGAATGAAGGGCGGCAGCGCGCTGGCCGCCCCGATCCTGATCATCCTGCTGTTGGCCATGATGGTGCTGCCATTGCCGGCCTTCGTGCTCGACCTGTTCTTCAGCTTTAACATCGCGCTGTCGGTCATTGTGCTCTTGACCAGCCTGTACACGGTCAAGCCGCTCGACTTCATGGCTTTCCCGACCGTGCTGCTGATCTCCACCATGCTGCGCCTGGCGCTGAACGTCGCTTCGACCCGCGTGGTGCTGACCGAAGGCCACACCGGTGGCGCCGCTGCCGGTAAGGTGATTGAAGCTTTCGGCCACTTCCTGATCGGCGGTAACTACACCGTTGGTATCGTGGTGTTTATCATCCTGACCATCATTAACTTTACCGTCGTCACCAAGGGTGCCGGCCGTATCGCCGAAGTGGGCGCACGTTTCGCCCTGGATGCGATGCCAGGTAAGCAAATGGCGATTGACGCCGACCTCAACGCCGGCCTGATCGGCGAAGACGAAGCCCGCCGCCGCCGTACCGAAGTCGCCCAGGAAGCCGAGTTCTACGGCGCCATGGACGGTGCAAGTAAGTATGTGCGCGGCGATGCCGTGGCCGGCATCATGGTTACCGTCATCAACGTGATCGGCGGCCTGCTGGTTGGTATACTGCAGCACGACATGGCCTTCGGCGAAGCCGCCAAGACCTACACCCTGCTGGCCATCGGTGACGGCCTGGTGGCTCAGATTCCATCGCTGATCATCTCGATCGCGGCCGGTATCGTCGTCTCGCGCGTGGCAAGTGAACAAGACATCGGCACCCAGCTGATCAACCAGTTGTTTGCCAAGCCAGAAGTGCTGGGCATTACCGGCGTGATCATCGGCGGCATGGGCCTGATTCCCGGCATGCCTAACCTGGTGTTCCTGCTGCTGGCGGCCACCCTGTGCGGCTCGGCCTACATGATCAAGAAGAAAGCGGCCAACAAGCCCGCTGCCGAAGAAGCGGCCGCCGCGGCTGCGGCAGCCGCGGGCCCGGCCGCTGCCCCGGAGCAGGAAGAAGCCAGCTGGCAGGACATCATGCCGGTCGATACCTTGGGCCTGGAAGTCGGCTACCGCCTGATTCCGCTGGTCGACAAGACCCAGGGCGGCGAACTGCTCAAGCGCATCAAAGGCATTCGCAAGAAGTTCGCCCAGGAAGTCGGTTTCCTGGCGCCGCCGGTGCACATCCGCGACAACCTGGAATTGAAGCCATCGGCTTACCGTATCACTTTGAAAGGTGTGGAAGTGGGCACCGGCGAAGCGCTCAACGGCCAATTCCTGGCAATCAATCCGGGTATGGCCAGCGGCAACCTGCCTGGCCTGGTGACCACCGACCCAGCTTTCGGCCTGCCGGCCGTCTGGATCGATGCCAGCCTGCGCGACGAGGCGCAAAACATGGGTTACACCGTGGTGGACGCCGGTACCGTGATCGCCACCCACCTGAATCACCTGATTACCACGCATGCCTCGGAACTGTTGGGCCGTGCTGAAGTCCAAGCCTTGCTCGACCATCTGGCCAAGGATGCACCGAAGCTGGTGGAAGACCTGGTGCCAAAAGTTGTGTCGCTGTCGACTTTGCAAAAGGTGCTGCAGAACCTGCTGATCGAAGGCGTGCACATCCGTGACATGCGTTCGGTGATCGAAACCTTGTCGGAGTATTCAGGCCAGACGCAGGACCCCAACGAACTGACCGCCGTGGTGCGCGTTGCGCTGGGCCGGGCGATTGTGCAGCAGCTGTTCCCTGGTACCAACGAGCTGTCCGTGATGACTTTGGATAACCGCCTCGAACGTCTGCTGATGCAGGCGATGGGGCAGGGCGGCGACGGCAGCGGCATCGAGCCAGGCCTGGCCGACACCAT
>CAMLFK010000029.1 GCA_946479255.1 uncultured Oxalobacteraceae bacterium | reverse complement strand
TGCCGCCGCCCACGCGCACGCCGTTGACCCAGGTGCTGTCGTAGGTATCGATGGGTCCCAGCTGGATGGCGTTGGCCGCTTTCGCCTGCGCCTCGGTCAAGGTCACGCTGGTACGGAACCACGCGGCGCCCTCGAAGCTGGAGAATTCGGCGATGCCGGCATCCTTCCACGAACCCTTCGGCGCAAGGCTCGGCCATGCCGAATCGTCGAAGCCCGGCAAACTCCAGGCACGCTGCGCCTTGGACTGAAGGTCATGCGCTTCCCACCACTGCTCGTGGCGGCTCCCTTCGTCGGCCATTGCCTTGGCCGGATTGGTGGCCTTGTCGTGCAGCGCCTCGATCCCTTTCGCATAGGCTGGCAAGGTTTTCAACGATGCGGCGCTGATCCAGCCCTGGATGGTGGTGCCGCCCCAGCTCGAATTGATGAAGCCGACCGGCACCTTTTGGGACTGCTGCAGATTGCGCGCCATGTAGTAGCACACCGCCGACGCCTCGCCGACCGTTTTTGACGTCAGCACTTGCCATTCCACCGGCTGTTTCAGGTCGGCCTGGATGGCGGGCTCGCTGACCAGTTGCACATTGAAGAAGCGCAGGTTCGGGTTGGCCGGAAAGTCAGGCCACGCGCCCGTGGAAAGGCGGACGGGGAACGCCATGTTCGACTGGCCGCTGCACAGGTAGACGTCGCCGATCATGATGTCCTTGAGCGTCGTCGCCCCGTCCGCGCCGGTGACGGAGAGAGTGTGCGGTCCGCCGGCCGTCATCGCGGGCAAGGCCACGCGCCACCGGCCATTCGCGCCCGCCTTCGCCTCAACCGTCTTCCCGGCCAGGTCCACCTTCACAGTTTGCCCGGCGGAGGCCGTGCCCCACACGCTCAGCGGTTCGCCGCGCTGCAGCACGGCGTGGTCGCCGAAAATGGCGGAAAATGCCGGTGCTTCGGCCTGCGCCGCCGGCGAGCAAGCGAGGAGGAAGGCGGCAATGCGGAGCCGAGGATGACTTGTCATGTGTGGGCCAGATTGAAGAATTGTTCCGAAACATGAAGTGTGCCCGTTTTTCCGCCCTACGAACAGCCCACTAGAAAGCGCCGACGTAGTTCTCGGCCAGCGCGGTCGCCATCGCCCGCGAATTCACTACGCAGTCGAGCTCCGCGCGCTGCATCGCGGCGCTGAAGGGCGTCGCATCGGGGAAGCGGTGCATCAGTGAAGTCATCCACCACGAGAAGTAGGTGGCGCGCCAGACCCGCTTGAGGGCGGCTTCCGAATAGCCGTTCATCTGCCGCTCGTCGCCGTCCTTGTAATAAGCCTCCAAAGCCTGGGCCAGGAGGCGCACGTCCGACACCGCCAGGTTCATGCCCTTGGCGCCGGTCGGCGGCACGATATGGGCGGCGTCGCCGGCCAGGAACAGGCGGCCATGGCGCATCGGCGTGGACACAAAGCTGCGCATGCCGATGATGTTCTTCTGGAAGATGCGGCCTTCCTTGATGGACCAGCCATCGGCGTTATCCAGGCGCGCATGCATTTCGGCCCAGATGCGGTCGTCCGACCAGTTGTCCACATGGTCGGCCGGATCGCACTGGAAGTACATCCGCTGCACGCTGGGCGAACGGGTGCTGACCAGGGCGAAGCCGCGTTCGTGCTGCGCGTAGATCAGCTCATCGGCCGAAGGCGGCGCCTCGACGAGGATGCCGAACCAGCCGAAGGGATAGATGCGCTGGTAGTCATTGCGCACGCCGGCCGGGATCAGCGGGCGCGATACGCCATGAAAGCCATCGCAGCCGACGATGAAGTCGGCCAGCAGCGTGTGGGCTTGCCCGGCGTGGACGAAATCTACCTGCGGCCGGGTGCTGTCGGCATCGCGCGGTACGACATCGCTGACCTCGAAGCAGATCTGCCCCTCTGCCTCCAGGCGCGCCGCCACCAGGTCTTTGATCACCTCGTGCTGGGCATAGACGGTAATCGCCCGGCCGGTCAGCTCAAGCAGGTCGATCCGGTGCCGCTGGCCGCCGAAGGCCAGCTCGAAGCCGTGATGCAGCGCGCCTTCGCGGCGCATGCGCTCGCCCACGCCGGCGTTGTTCAGTACATCCATCGTCCCCTGCTCCAGCACGCCGGCGCGGATGGTCGATTCGATGTCCGCGCGGCTGCGCGATTCCAGCACCACGGATTCGATGCCGTGCAAATGCAGCAGATGGGATAAAAGCAGGCCGGCCGGGCCGGCGCCGATGATGGCAACCTGGGTGCGCATGAGGTGTCTCCTTGTTTTTGATGTGGCCATCGTACCCAGTGGAGCGTGCGGAATGAATGGATTAAAACCCCAAGCTCTTGTACTATTTTTACATTCACCACTTTGCTGGACACAGCGCCATGACGAACCGAGAAGCGCCAACGGCAGCGCCGCCAGTACCCCGCTTCGCACTGTATGGCGAGCAGCAGCAGGCGGCGCGTGCCGAAAGCATTCATATCGAGCTGATCGAAACGCGCAGCCGGCTGCACGACTGGCACATCGGCAGGCACACCCATGCCGGCCTGTTCCAGGTACTTTTCTTGAGTGAGGGGAGCGTCGCGGCGCAGATAGACGATGCGCTGCATCATTGCCTTGGGCCGACCGTGATGACCATCCATCCCTCGATCGAACACGGCTTCGACTTCTCGCGCGACGCGCAAGGCTATGTGCTGACGGTGGACCAGGGCATCGTGTTTGCGGCCGGTGACGCCTTCGCCCCCTTGTTCGCCGACGCGCTGCTGCTCGACCTGCAGGGCGAAGGCGCCCTGGCGCAGCGGCTCGACCAGCTGTGCATGCAGCTGATGCTGGAGTTCGGCGGACGCCACCTGGGCCACGCCGCGATGCTGGAATGGCTGGCCCAGTGCGTGTTCATGCTGTTGGCGCGCCTGCAAGGCGAACGCCGCTCGGCTGAACAAACCGCCCCCAGCGACTTCGCCCTGTTCAGCCGCTTTCGTACTTTGCTCGAACAGCATTACAAGGCCCAGTGGCATATCGACCAGTACGCGGCAAAGCTGCGCGTGACGCCGACGCGGCTGAACCGCCTGTGCCTTCGGCTGGCGCAGGAATCGGCCTTCGACATGGCGCAGCGGCGCCTGATGCTCGAAGCCTGCCGCCAGCTGACCTACCTGCCCTCAAGCGTCGCGAGCATCGCCTATGAACTTGGCTACCAGGACCCGGCCTACTTCAGCCGGGCCTTCAAGCGCCATACGGGCACCACGCCGAGCGAGTTTCGTGCCCGTCGACAGGGCTAGTTCACAAGTCCAGCATTAGCTGCGCGCTCTTCGCGCGCGAGCAGCACGGCGTGAACTGGTCGTTGGCGGCGTGTTCCTCGTCGGTCAGGTACATATCGCGGTGATCCGGCGCGCCGCCCAGCACGCGGGTCAGGCAGGTGCCGCACACGCCCTGCTCGCACGAGACGGGAAGATCGACACCCAGCTCCATCAGTACCGACGCAACGCTGCGGTCGGCGGGAATGGCGATCACCCGGCCGCTGGACGCCAGGCGAACCTCAAACGCCACATCGCCGCCTGTGTCCACCGGCGCCGCGCCGAAATACTCAAAGTGCACTTGCGCCGCCGGCCAGCCCTGGGCTTGCGCGGTGGTTTTTACGTGTTCGATAAAGCCGCCCGGCCCGCACACATAAATATGCGTCTGCGGATCGGCTTCGGCGAGCAGTGCGGCCAGGTCCAGCCGCTGCCCGGGCGCGCCTGTGTCGAAATGAAAATGCACCTGGCCGGCATAGGCCGAGCCGGCGATCCGTTCGCGGAAGGCGGTGCGTTCCGGCGCGCGGCTGCAGTAGTGCATCTCGAACTGGCGGCCATCGCGCGCCAGCGTTTCGGCCATCGCCAGGATGGGCGTGACGCCGATGCCGCCGGCCAGCAGCAGGCTGCGCTGGGCCGCGACCAGCGGAAAGTGATTTTTTGGGGCGCTGATGCGCACCACGCTGCCGACCGCCAGATCGTCGTGCACGGCCTGCGAGCCGCCGCGCGAGGCGGGGTCGCGCAGCACGCCGATCAGGTAGCGTTCGCCATGCTGCGGCCCGCTGCACAGGGAATACTGCCGCACCAGGCCCGCGCCCAGGTGCACGTCGATGTGCGCGCCCGCCGTGAAGACCGGCAGCGGCAGGCCGTCGGTCGCTTCCAGCTCGATGCTGCAGATGTCATCGGCCTCGCGCGCCTTGCGCACCACCTTCACTTCGAGCGTGTTCATGCGGTGCCCTCCTTGGCCATCCACTTGTCGAGGATGCGGCGCGACTGCACGCCGCCGGCGTCGATATTGAGCATCAGCAGTTTGCGCTCCGGATGGCGCAGCAGGTTCTGCTGCTGCAGTTCGAGCATGTCGCGGTCTTCGGCGAAGATATTTCCCTGCCCTTCGCGGATGGCCGCCGTCAGTTCGGCATCCTGCGGCTTGAAGTTGCGGGCCATGCCCCAGAAGTACCAATGCGAGGTTTCGGTTTCGGGCGTGATGAAGTCGACCACGATGCTCGACACCTTGTGCTCAGGCGCGGCGTTGTAGCCACCCTTGCCGGCATGCGCCACACCGACCTCGATCATCACATGGCTGGGCGGCGTGAAGCGGCAGATCTGCCAGCGGTCGACCGGCACGTCGTCGGCCAGGCCGTTGCCGCGCAGGGCCGCGCGCCAGAACGGCGGCGCGCCGATGTTTTCCATGAAGCGGCTGGTGATCACCTGTTCGCCCTCGGTGCGGGTGGTCACGGGCGCCTCGTCGATTTCCTTCTGGCCGATGGACGACGCATGCACATAGGTCTCATGGGTCAGGTCCATCAGGTTGTCGATCATCAGCCGGTATTCGCAGTTGATGTGATACATGCCGCCGCCGTAGGCCCATTCCTCGCTCTCGGCCCACTCCAGGTGATGGATCAGGGCCGGGTCGGCCAGCTCGCGATCGCCGGTCCAGACCCAGATGAAGCCGTGGCGCTCTTGAACCGGATAGCTGCGGATGCAGGGAAAGCCGCGCACGCGCTGGCCGGGCATGCTGATCACCTTGCCGTCGCAGCCCATTTCCAGGCCATGGTAGCCGCACACCAGTTCACCGTCGCGCACGAAACCGAGCGACAGCGGCGCGCCCCGGTGTGGGCAAAAGTCCTCCACCGCCGCCGCCTTGCCGCCGGCGCCGCGGTAGAACACGATCTTTTCGCCGCAGATCTGGCGCCCCAGCGGCTTGCCTTCGATTTCATCCGGCGTGCAGGCCACGTACCAGGTATTTTTAGGGAACATCTTGTCTCCTCCATCGTCTCGATTTAATATTCAGTACACTGAACGTTATAAATTAGTATTATCCATTTATGCGACGATGTAAACTACTCTTTCAAATGTTTGAAGCTATCCCATGCCACAACAAGACAGCAAGCTGACCGCCTTGCACGAGCATCCCGGCCACCTGCTGCGCCGCGCGCAACAGATATCGGTGGCGATTTTTTTCGATGAGCTGGGCAGCGAGCTGACCCCGGTGCAATACGCGATGCTGCGCAGCCTGGCGGATCACCCGGGCATCGACCAGGTGTCGCTGGCCGGCATCGCCGCGATCGATACCTCGACCGGCGCCACCGTGTCCGCGCGGCTGGAGGAAAAGGGACTATTGGAGCGCAAGGTCATTCCGCACAACCGGCGCCAGCGCGCGTTGTCCATCACTCCTGCTGGCGCGGCGCTGCTGGCGGACATGGCGGCAGGGGCACAGCGCCTGAACCAGCGCCTGCTGGCGCCTTTGGACGAGGCCGAGCAGCGCCAGTTCATGGCTTTGCTGGCCAAGCTGGTCAAGGCCAATAATGAGGAAAGCCGCGCGCCGCAGGCCGCGCCGGGTGCGCAGGAGCGCTAATCAGAGCCTGCGGCCCCCAAGCTGTCATTCCCGCGGAGGCGGGAACCTATACCTCTTTCGAGCAGTGGTGAAATCACCTTCATCACGGAGCGTCGATGGCATGGGTTCCCGCCTGCGCGGGAATGACAATTTGGGGGTGCGGGCAAGTGCTTAGCTAGGGGTATTCACCGCTTCCTGGATCTTCTTGAGGCGGTACGCCAACTGCGGCCTTGTCAGGCCCAATGCGCGCGCCGCAGCCGACAGGTTACCGCCAGCCTGATCGACGGCAGCGCTGATCAGCGCATGTTCGAGCCGGTCAAGCGACCAGTCCCCATGCTCCTGCTTGAACATCCCCGGCAGCGTGGCCAGCAATTGCTGGCCATTGGCCGCCTGCGGTTCGGACGAGTCCTTGCGCAGCCGGCCCGTGACCGACAGCGAAAACGAGGACTGCCCCGCTTCCTCGCCGCTGGTGAACAGATGCGGCAGGTCGATCGGGCCGTCCTCGTTCGCATAGATGGTGCCCCGTTCGACCAGGTTTTGCAGCTCGCGGATATTGCCCGGGAAATCATAGTTAAGCATCGCGTCGGCGGCGCGCGCGGTAAAGCCGGTCACGCGGCGCTCGTGCTTTTGCGCGTAGTGGCGCAGGAAGTAGCTCATCAAGAGGGGAATGTCGTCGCGCCGGTCGCGCAGCGGCGGCAGGTGGATCGGGAACACGTTCAGGCGGAAGAACAGGTCTTCGCGGAAGCGCCCGGCGCGGATCTCTTCGCGCAGGTTGACGTTGGTGGCCGCCACCACGCGCACGCTGAGCTTGACGCTGCGCGTGCCCCCTACCCGTTCCAGTTCCCCTTCCTGCAGCACGCGCAGCAGCTTGCCCTGGGCGACCAGGCTGAGCGTGGCGATCTCGTCGAGGAACAGGGTGCCGCCGGACGCGCGCTCGAAGCGGCCGGCGCGCGCCTCCACCGCGCCGGTGTAGGCCCCGCGCTCCACGCCGAACAGTTCCGATTCGATCAGGGTCTCGGGAATGGCGGCGCAATTGACGGCCACGAAAGGCTGGTTCTTGCGCTTGCTGACCTGGTGAAGCATCGAGGCGAACATCTCCTTGCCCACCCCGGATTCGCCGGTAAACAGCACCGTGGCCTCGGTCGGCGCGACCCGGCGCAGCATGTGGCAGGCCGCGTTGAAAGCCGACGACACGCCCACCATCTGCACGGCCTGCCCGTCCGGCCCGGGCGCGGCCGGATACAGCACCGCCGTGTTCCTGGTCGTGGCGCGCTGGCGCGAGCCATAGGCTTCGGTGCTCAGGAAGGCTTCGGCGTTCAGGTAGCTCAGGTCTTCCTCGGCATCCGGCCATTCGCCCACTGGTTTACCGATCAGGCGGCATTGCTGGTGCCCCATCGACAGGCATTCGATCTCGCGGTACAGGATCAGGCGACCCACCAGGGCGCTGGTGTAGCCGATCGCATAGCCGGTCTGCATCCAGCAGGCCGGTTCGGCGCCGATGCCGAAGTGGGCGCTGTGAACTTCATCCTCGGCCGAGTTATGCCACAAAAATTCGCCATGGTAGGTGCCCCGCTCGACGTCGAACTCGAAGTGCACCGGCTCGACCTTGACCGCGCCTTCGAGCGAGTGGATACGCGGCCCGGCCGCGAACAGGGTCAGGGGATCGGCGTCGGGCCAGCGTTCGCGCACCAGCTGCGCATCGCGCATGCCGGCCGAATAGCCGACCCGCGTCAGGAGACCGCGCGTGCTTTCGATGCCGAGGCTGTCGATCAGCTCACGCCGCAGGTCGCCCAGCGAGGCGGTGTGCATCAGCTGCATGCGCTGGCCATTGAGCCAGATGCGGCCATCGCCGGGCGAGAAGTGCAGGCTCTGGGTCAGGTCGTCCAGGGTCGGCGCGGCGCCCGCGTTGAGGTGGGCGAAGTCGCCCCGGCTGAGCATCTTTCCGGTCGATTTCGCGACGTCGGCGAGTGATACGTGGTCGGCTTCGTTCATTTGTCCCCCGCCGTTCTGGCTTTATCAAATGGTACATCGGCACCGTCTCCGATTGATCAATTGATGAAAAATATTTAGTCCGCACCACTTCCGCTGCGCTGCAGCAAGCCGCGCCGGCAATGCGAAATTAGTTATTAGATATAAGCATTTAGCATTGTATCGCAGTGCGGCATTGGTGCCTGGATGAGCTCTGGCACGGAACTCGCTACTACAGCCGTGCAGGACCGCCACAACGTCTCGACGAAGACGGGTCCGCCACCACCAACCATGCCACAGGAGACCACATGGGCGCCCCACAAGCATTCGCGTTTTTGAACGACATTACCTGGCAGGGAAAAATCTTCGACGGCGGCTGGATCGCGTCTGAAGGCGGCAGCCATCCCATCCTTGAGCCGGCCACCGGCAACACCCTGGGCCACTGCGGCAAGGCCGATGCGCGCGACGTGGCCCGTGCCGCCGTCACGGCCCGCGCCGCCCAGCGTGCCTGGGCCGCCACCGACTACAAGGAACGCGCCCGCATCTTCCGCAAGGCCGCCGCCCTGATCGAACAGCACAGTGCCGAGCTGGCGCCGTGGATCGCGCGTGAAACCGGCGGCATCATGCCCAAGGCCGAACTGGAACTGCGCGAAGCGGCGGCCCACCTGCACGAAGCGGCCGCCATGCTGACCCAGCCCAAGGGCCAGCTGCTCGCCTCAACGCAGGACCAGCTGAGCATCGCCAGGCGCGTGCCGCACGGCGTGGTCGGCGTCATCTCGCCATTCAATTTTCCGCTCATCCTGTCGCTGCGTTCGATCGCGCCGGCGCTCGCCGTCGGCAACGCCGTGCTGCACAAGCCGGACCTGCAAACCCCGGTCACCGGCGGCGTGATCATCGCCCGTATCTTCGAGGACGCCGGGCTGCCAAAAGGCCTGCTGCACGTGCTGCCGGGCGGCGCCGACGCCGGCGAAGCCTTGTGCCTGGACCCGAACGTGACCATGATTTCCTTCACCGGCTCGACCCAGGTCGGGCGGCGCGTGGCCGAACTGGCCGGCAAGACACTCAAAAAAGTGTCGCTGGAACTGGGCGGCAAGAACTCGCTGATCGTGCTCGATGACGCCGATCCGGACATCGCCGCCGCCAACGTGGCCTGGGGCGCCTATCTGCACCAGGGCCAGATCTGCATGGCTTCCGGCCGCATTTTGCTCCAGCGCGGCATCGCCGCCGCCGTCACCGAACGCCTGCTGCAAAAGGCCAAACACCTGCCGGTGGGCGACCCGATGAGCGGCACCGTGGCGCTCGGCCCCTTGATCAACGAACGCCAGGTGCAGCGCCTGCACGGCATCGTGACAGACTCGGTCGCCGCCGGCGCCACCCTGCTGGCCGGCGGCAGCTTCGACGGCCGGTTTTACGAGCCCACCGTGCTGCTTGATGTCAAGCCGGGCATGCGCTGCTTCGACGAAGAACTGTTCGGGCCAGTCGCCTCGGTCACCGTGTTCGACACCGACGAGGAAGCCATCGCACTGGCCTCGCAAACCGAAGGCTGCCTGGCGCTGGGCGTGATTTCGCCGTCGCTGGCGCGCGCCCTGCACATCGTCAACCGCGTGCCCTGCGGCCACGCCCACGTCAACGACCAGACCGTGCTGGCCGAAGTGCACGCGCCTTTTGGGGGCAGCGGCAGCTCCGGCAATGGCGGCCGCCACGGCGGCCCGGCCGACTGGGACGAATTCTCCCAATGGCAGTGGCTCACCATCAAAAGCGAAGCGCCACGCTACCCGTTCTGAACCGCCCTATCCACTCCCACACAAAAGAGAGACACCATGGATTTGCTCAACAAGACCATCGTCATTACCGGTGCCTGCTCCGGCATCGGCGCTGAAGTCGCGCGGCTGGCCAGGGCGCGCGGCGCCACCGTCATCGGCATCGACCGCAACCCGCCCGGCCTGACCCTGGACGGATTCATCCAGGCCGACCTGGGCGAACGCGTCGCCATCGACAACGCCGTGGCCCAACTGCCGGCGCGTGTCGACGCGCTGTGCAATATCGCCGGCGTGCCCGGCACCGCCGACGGCGAGCTGGTGGCACGGGTGAACTACCTTGGCCTGCGCCACCTGACCGAGCGCGTACTCGAACGCATGCCGGCCGGCGGTTCGATCGTCAACATCGCATCCATCCTCGGCGCCGAGTGGCCGCAGCGCGTGGCTCAGCACAAGGAGCTGGCCGCGGTACAGGGCTTCGAGAACGGCCAGGCCTGGCTGCGCGACCACCCGGTGCCGCAGGAAAGCTGCTACCAGTATTTCAAGGAAGCGCTGCTGGTCTGGTCCTACGTGCAGTCGCAGCCCTGGTTCCTCGAAAAATCGGTGCGCATGAACTGCGTCGCCCCCGGCCCCGTCTTCACCCCGATCCTCGGCGACTTCGTCACGATGCTGGGCCAGGAGCGGGTGCAGCGCGACTCCGTCCGGATGAAGCGTCCGGCCTACGCCGATGAAGTGGCGCCAGTGGTCGCCTTCCTGTGTTCGGACGCGGCGCGCTGGGTCAGCGGCGTGAACATTCCAGTCGACGGAGGACTTGCCTCGACCTTCATATAAACACCAGTCAGTACCCGCATACCTACAACACCCAAAGGGGAGACACATGAAGTATCAGCACACAGCACCAACCCTGCCACGCAGGGCCTGCGCCATCGCATTCGCAGTGGCCACCTTGTGCGGCCAGCAGGCGCTGGCCTACGAATTCGAGACCGGCTCGGACCTGAAGGTCAGCTGGAACAACACCTTCAAATACAGCGGCGCCTATCGCCTGAAGGATGCCGACGTCCGCCTGCTCTCCGGCGGCTATCCATCGGCCGCTCCCGGCGATTTCACCGGCTACAACCAGGATGACGGCAACCTGAACTTCCGTAACAAGGGCATCGTCTCCAACCGGGTGGACTGGCTGACCGAGTTCGACATCGGCACCCGCAACGCCGGCCTGCGGATCTCCGGCGCGGCATGGTACGACGCCGTCTACAACAGCCGCAACGACAACAACTCGCCCGGCACCAATGCCGCAGTACTCACCGGACTGCGCACCAATGAGTTCACCGCGGCCACCCGCAAGCTGCATGGCCGCAAGGCTGAACTGCTGGACGCCTTCGTGTTCGCCAAGGGCAGCATCGGCGGCCTGCCCGGCACCGTGCGCGTGGGCCGCCACACGCTGCAGTATGGCGAGAGCCTGTTCTTTGGTTCCAACGGCATCGCCAACGCCCAGGGGCCGGTCGACCTGGTCAAGCTGCTGACGGTGCCCGGCGCCCAGTTCAAGGAGATCCTGCGCCCAGTCAGCCAGGTGTCGGGCCAGCTGCAGGTGCTGCCGAACGTGTCGATCGGCGCCTACTACCAGTTCGACTGGCAGGCCAGCGTGTTGCCCGGCGTGGGCAGCTACCTGTCCAACTATGATGCGGCCGGCGCCGGCGCGACCGGCTTTCTGGTGGCACCGGTGGGCTCGGGCGCCCCGGTGTTCATGACCCAGCCCGACATGAAGGCCAAGGACAGCGGCCAGGGCGGCGTCCAGGTCAAGTTCACCCCGGCCGGCAGCGATGTGGAGTACGGCCTGTACGCGGCGCGCTACCACGACAAGACCCCGTACTTCTACCTCGGCTTCGCCCCAAGCTTCCCGCCCGGTGCGCCCGCCACCGTGCAGGCGGTGTACGCGGAAGGCATCAAGACTTACGGCGCCAGCGCCAGCACGGTACTGGGCGGCTTTAACGTGGCGGCCGAAGTGTCGGTGCGCCGCAATGCCCCACTGGTCAGCGATCCGACCCCGAACTTTTTGTCGGCGCGCGGCGTGGGCATCATCGCCAACAACAGCGACAACCCGGCTTACGCGGTGGGTAACACGGCCCACGTCAACCTGTCGGCGATCTATGTGCTGCCGACCAACAGCCTGTTCCAGGGCGGCGCCCTGCTCGGCGAACTGGCCTGGAACCGCCGCACCAGCGTCAGCAACCTGGGTTCGCTCGATCCCAACACCACGCGCGACGCGACCTCGGTCCGCATGATTTTCGAGCCGGCCTACTACCAGGTGGTGAGCGGCCTGGACCTGACCATCCCGATCGGCCTGGGCTACAACATCGATGGACGCTCCTCGTCGATCATGAACTTCAACGGCGGCAGCAGCAAGGGTGGCGACTTCAACATCGGCATCTCCGGCAGCTACCAGCAGGACTGGAAGTTCGGCATCAGCTATGTGCGCTTCCTCGGCACGGCCGGCACCTTCCTGAAGAACAATCCGGCCACCGATACGCCGATCCTGAGCTACGCCCAGTCGCTCAAGGACCGCAACTACATCTCGTTCAACCTCAAACGCGCCTTCTAAGAACAGGGACCAGAACATGAAACCACACTTGCACCTCATCCCCGGCGCCATCGCCCTCGCCTGCGCCGCCGCCTGCTTCGCCGCCACCCCGGAAGAAGCGGCCCTGCTCAAGACCACATTGACCCCGTTCGGCGCCGAAAAGGCCGGCAACAAGGATGGCAGCATTCCCGCCTGGGACGGCGTCTACAGCAAGGCCGGCGCCGGCTACAAGGCGGGCGACACGCGCGCCGATCCCTTCGCTGGGGAGAAGCCGCTGCTGCAGATCACCGGCAAGAACGTCGACCAGTACGCGGCCAAGCTGTCGGCCGGCACGGTCGCCATGCTCAAGAAGTACCCCAACTACCGGGTCGACGTCTACCCGACCCACCGCACCGGTGGCGCGCCGAACTGGGTGTACGAAAACACCTTCAAGAACGCCACCCGCGCCAAGACCGTGGACGAGGGCTACGGCGTCGAAGGCGCCGTTGGCGGGATTCCCTTCCCGATCCCGAAGACCGGCTACGAGGCGATCTGGAACCACCGCCTGGCATGGACCGGCGACACCGCGATGTACAGCACCCGCACCTGGATCGTGACCCCGGACGGCAAGCGCTCGCTGGCCAACGAGGCCGAACAAACGCTGATGCGCCCCTACTACTTCAAGGAAGGCAGCCTGGAAAAGCTGGACGGCATGTACCAGTATGGCCGCCTGATCACGCGCGCGCCCGCCTCCAAGGCCGGCGAAGGCATCCTGGCCCACGACGGCTTGAATGCCAGCGCTCCGCGCGCGCTGTGGCAGTACCTGGTGGGCCAGCGCCGCGTGCGGCGCGCTCCGTCGGTCGCCTACGACACGCCGGACTCGGTCACCTCCGGCATCGGCTTCTTCGACGAAGCCTTCATGCTGTTCGGGCCGATCGACCACCACCAGCTCAAGCTGGTCGGCAAGAAGGAGATGTACATCCCGTACAACAACAACCGCGCGGCCGCAGCCAAGATCGCCGACCTGGTCGGCCCGCAGTTCCTCAATCCCGACCTGGTGCGCTGGGAACTGCACCGCGTGTGGGAAGTGGAAGCCACGCTCGCCCCAGGCAAGCGCCATGTGGTGGCCAAGCGCCGCTACTACCTGGACGAAGACACCTGGCAGATCATCCAGATCGACGGCTACGATGCCCAGGGCCAGATCTGGCGCAGCAATTACACATTGACCCTGCTGGCGCCGGACCTGCCGGCCTTGGTCGGCAGCGTGATGTGGGGCACCTACAACGTCCAGACCGGCGCCTATCTGCTGAACGCGGCATCGAACGAGATGCCGAACCAGTACAAGGCGATCCCGCGCCTGCCGGTCAGCCATTTTGGGCCGGAAGAACTGGCCAACCAGGGTTCGCGCTGAGGACCGCATGGGCACCATGACCAACACCCTGGCGGCGCTGGCCTGCGCCGCCGTCCTGGCGCCGGCGTGGGCGGCGCCGGCTGCCCTCAACCAGCCGGCCATCCTGTCGGCCAAGGCCGGCACGGCGGCAATGCTGGCCGTGGTGCGCGCGGGCAATCGCCTGGTGGCAGCCGGCGAGCGCGGCATCGTGCTGCTGTCCGACGATAACGGCACCAGTTGGCGCCAGGTGGCCACGCCGGTGCAGGTGAGCCTGGCGGCGCTGCAGTTCGTCGATGCCCGGCACGGCTGGGCGGTCGGGCACCTGGGCGTGGTGCTGCATACCGCCGACGGCGGCCAGACCTGGCACAAGCAGTTCGACGGGGTGCAGGCGGCCGACGCCATGGTCCACGCCGCCACCACGCCGCAGGCCAGGGCGGCGGCCGAGCAGATGCGCCAGGACGGGCCGGACAAGCCCTTCCTCGACCTGCATTTCACGGATGCGCAGACCGGCTACATCGTAGGCGCCTACAACCTGGCGTTCAGGACCAGCGACGGCGGCAAGAACTGGCAGCCGTGGCAGGAGCGCCTGCCCAATCCCAAGTCGCTGCACCTGTACAGCATGCGCGGCGCCGGCAATGCGCTGTACCTGGCAGGCGAACAGGGCACCTTGCTGCGCTCATTGGACGGCGGCGCCACTTTCGAGGCGCTCGCTTCGCCGTACAAGGGCAGCTACTTCGGCCTGGTAACGGCGCGCAGCGGCGAGATCGTGGTGTTCGGCCTGCGCGGCAAGGCCTACTGGTCGGGCGACCAGGGCCAAAGCTGGCAGCCGGTCGACACCGGAATGCAACAAGCGCTGACGGCGGGGATCGAACTGGCCGACGGCAGCCTGGCCCTGCTCAGCCAGGGCGGCGAGGTGCTGCTCTCGCGTGACCGCGGCAAAAGCTTCGCGCGCCAGCCCAATCCACAGCCATGGCCATCGGCCGCACTGGCCGAGACGGGCGACAACAAGCTGATCGTGGCCGGCCTGCGCGGCCTCAGGCGCCAGCCAGCCCTCACAAAATAAGCAGGACATCATGCACATAGATAACGATTTGGAACAGCAGCCCGTCATCGAACGGCTGCAGGACTTCGACACCCACTCCGGCAACCTGGCCGAGCGGGCGCTGTTCAATCACCGGCCGTGGATAGTGCTGCTATGCCTGCTGGTGACGGTGCTGCTGGGCGTGCAGGCGATGGGCATCAAGCTCAACGCCAGCTTCGAGAAGATGATCCCGACCAAGCACCCCTACGTGGTCAACTACCTGCAAAACAAGGCGGAGCTGAGCGGCCTGGGTAACTCGCTGCGGATCGCCGTCGAAGCGCCGCAAGGCAGCATCTTCGATCCGGCCTACCTGGCCACCCTGCAGAAGATGAACGACGAAATCTACCTGCTGCCCGGAGTCGACCGCCCGTTCATGAAGTCGCTGTGGACCGCCAACACGCGCTGGACCGCCGTCACCGAAGATGGGCTGGACGGCGGCACCGTGATCCCGGACGACTACGACGGTTCGGCGCGCAGCATGGAAGTGCTGCGGGCGAACGTCGAGCGCTCCGGTGAAATCGGCCAGGTGGTGGCCGCCAACTACCGCTCCAGCATGCTGTTCGTGCCGCTGACGGACACCAATCCGCAGACCGGCCAGGCGCTCGACTACCGCGCCTTCTCTCAGCGTTTAGAGGCCATCCGCGACAAGTACCAGCAACAGGGCGTCACCATTCACATCACCGGCTTTACCAAAATCGTCGGCGACCTGATCGACGGGCTGCGCCAAGTGCTGCTGTTCTTCGTGGCCGCGATCGGCATCGCCAGCGCGGTGCTGTACTGGTACACGCGCTGCTGGCGCAGCACCATGCTGGTGATGGTGTGCTCGCTGGTGGCGGTGCTGTGGCAGTTCGGCCTGCTGGCCACCTTCGGCTACGAGCTCGATCCCTACTCCGTGCTGGTGCCCTTCCTGGTGTTCGCGATCGGCATGAGCCATGGCGCGCAAAAGATGAACGGCATCATGCAGGACGTCGGCCGCGGCACCCACAAGGTGGTGGCGGCGCGCTACACCTTCCGCCGCCTGTTCGCGGCCGGCATGTCGGCCCTGCTGTGCGACGCGGTCGGCTTCCTGGTGCTGGTGATGATCCAGATTAAAGTCATCCAGGACCTGGCGGTGATCGCCAGTATCGGCGTCGCCGTGCTGATCTTCACCAACCTGGTGCTGCTGCCCATCCTGCTGTCCTACACCGGCGTGAGCAAGCGCGCCGCCGCCCGCACGCTGCAGGCCGGCCAGCAGCAAGGCGCCGCCAAGCCCTGGCTGTGGGCCCTGCTCGACCGCTTTACCCAGCGCCGCTGGGCCCTTGGTGCGATCGTGGTGAGTAGCGCGCTGGCTGCCGCCGGCTTCATGGTCAGCCTGCAGCTGCAGGTGGGCGACCTGGACCCGGGCGCGCCGGAGCTGCGCGCCGATTCGCGCTACAACCGCGACAACGCCTTCATGGTCGCCAACTACGCCGCCAGCGCCGATGTGCTGGTCGTCATGGTCAAGACCGCGCCCGACCAGTGCACCAGTTACCAGACCTTGGCCAAGGTGGACGCGCTGGCCTGGCAGCTGGAGCAGCTGCCGGGTGTGGAGTCGAGTAACTCGATGGCCCTGCTCAGCAAGCTGGCGGCGACCGGCTACAACGAGGGCAACTTCAAGTGGTACAACCTGACGCCCAACCAGAGCGCGCTGGGCGCGGTGCAGACGCGCGCGCCGCGCGAGCTGTTCAACCAGAACTGTTCGATGCTGTCGCTGTATGTCTACCTGAAGGACCACAAGGCGGCCACCCTGAACGGCGTGGTTGCCGCCGTCGAGCAGTTCGCGCAAGCCAACAACTCGCCGCAGGAGCAGTTCCTGCTGGCGGCCGGCAGCGCAGGCATCGAAGCGGCCACCAACATCGTCGTCAAGCAGGCCATGCGCGATATGCTGTTCTGGGTGTATGGCGCGGTGATCCTGTTGTGCTACGCGACCTTCCGCTCCTGGCGCGCGGTGGCGGTGGCGGTGCTGCCGCTGGTGCTCACCTCGATCCTGTGCGAAGTGCTGATGGTCTGGCTGGGCATGGGCGTCAAGGTCGCGACCTTGCCGGTGATCGCGCTGGGCGTGGGCATCGGGGTCGATTACGCGCTGTATGTGCTGAGCGTGGTGCTGGCGCGCATGCGCGGCGGCGCCAGCCTGTCGGACGCCTTCCACCATGCGCTGGAGTTCACCGGACGGGTCGTGATGCTGACCGGGATCACGCTGGCACTCGCGGTCGCCACCTGGATTTTCTCGCCGATCAAATTCCAGGCTGATATGGGCATCCTGCTGGCCTTTATGTTCCTGTGGAATATGGTCGGCGCCCTCGTGCTGCTGCCCGCGCTTGCCCACTTCCTGCTGCCGGCCACG
Organism: uncultured Oxalobacteraceae bacterium; assembly: GCA_946479255.1. The sequence continues at coordinate 14,300 of CAMLFK010000029.1, read as the reverse complement.
CCCCAGCCTGCGGTCGCCGGCCCGCGCGCGGCGACCCTCGCCCCACTGTCCAAGGAGACTTCGCCATGCTGAACACCGTGCTCGGATGGATCAAGGGCCGCCCCGCACCGGCGGCCCCGCTGGCAGACCCGGACTCGCTGCGTCTCACGCCGCTTGGGCCCGTAATCGGCATCGCGGACAAGCACGATACCCATGGCTGGCTGGGCATTCCTTACGCCCAGCCGCCAGTTGGCGCGCTGCGCTGGAAGGCGCCGCGCCCGCCCCTGCCGTGGACAACGACAAAGGAGGCGCTGGCATTCGGACCGCCCGCCCTGCAGTTTGCCGGCGAAACCATCGGTGCGCCGCCCGCGGAACATGGCCGCATCGTCGGCTCGGAAGACTGCCTCACGCTCAACGTGTTCGCGCCGCGCAGGATGCCATCGCAGGCCGAGCGTGACGCGCCGCTACCGGTGATGGTCTGGATTCACGGCGGCGCCAACACGGTCGGCACCGCGGCGGCCTTCCCGGTACTGCGCAACCTGGCCGGACAAGACGAGGTAGTGGTGGTGTCGATGAACTACCGGCTCGGCATTTTCGGCTGGTTCAGCCTGGCCGAACTCGAAGCCGGCGACGCTTCGCCGGGCGACGCTTCGCCGGAGGACCGCTCCGGCAACTTCGGTACGCTCGACCTCATCGCGGCGCTCAAGTGGGTACGGCAGAACATCGCGGCCTTCGGCGGCGACCCTGGCAATGTCACGATCTTTGGCGAATCGGCCGGCGCCCTGAATGTCTACAGCCTGCTGGCCAGCCCGCTGGCGGCCGGCCTGTTCCACAAGGCGATCGCCCAGTCGCCGCTGACGCTCAGCTTCACGCTGGATCAGGCGCGCAATCTTGCCGACGATGCCGAGCCGGGGCATGTACACAGTTCGCGCGAACTCGTGCGCCGATGGCTGGGCCCGGCGCACGCCACGCCCGCGCCGCAGCTGGCCGGCATGCTGCGCGCGCTTCCGGCGGCCGAGCTGCTGGCCGCCATCCCGCCCGGTCCGCTGGGCTTTTACGACACCCCGCAAGTGCTGCGCGACGGCTACGTGCTGCCGCTGGCGCCGATGCGCGAACTGTTCGCCGACGCCAGCCGTTACAACGCGGTGCCGCTGATCACCGGCAGCAACCGCGATGAGTACAAGCTGTTCATGGCGAACAATCCGGAATTCGTGCGCCTGGTGTTCGGCAAGCTGCCGCTGATCCGCGACCGCGCCGCCTACGATTTGTACGGGCGCTATATGTCCGACCTGTGGAAGGCAAGCTGTGTCGACGAGCCGGCCAGCAGCATGGTCGGCGGCGGCCACGCCGACGTCTGGGTCTACCGTTTCGACTGGGACGAGTATCCCGATGTGCCGCTGATTCATCCACCGGTGCTGCTGGGCGCCAATCATGCGCTCGAAATGGCCTTCGTCATGCGCGACGTGGAAGGCGAAATCGATCCCTTCCGCTGCGCCACCAAGGGCAACCGCGCCGCGCGCCAGCAGGTGTCGGACACCATGGCCAGCTGCTGGACCCACTTCGCGCGCCACGGCACGCTGCCCCCCGGCCGCTGGCCGCGCTGGAGTACGAACGAGGACGCGGACAAGCTGATGCTGTTCGACAGCGACGCCGGCGGCGGCGTCCGCATGAGCAAACTGCGGCTCGATACGGAGCAGCTCAAGCAGCGGCTGGCCGCCGAACCGGCGTTGCGCGAGCATCCCGGGGCGCGCATGCGCCTGTACGCGCGCATGTTCAGCTGGTCGATTTTCGGCAGCCCGGTCAGCGAGGCGGAATTCACAAACTTCGCCGAACAGCACCAGCCGGGCAGCAAGGCCGACGACTTCCGGCCCCTGATGTGGCCTTAAGCCGCTTCCTGCGCAACGAAGCACATAGTGTGTTGCTATATTTTCCTTGTTTCATGGGCGATGTAAGTGACTCCAATAAACAACAATGATTTAACAAATATCGGCCTATAATTTCCCCATATCAATACAAGTTACTGAGTTGCACGGCGCCGGCACATTCGGCATCTGGCGTTGTTTTTCTCGTCGCACTTTCGTAATTACATGGGGTTAGCAAGATGAAACTGAACAACCTAAATATTGGCGTGCGCCTGGGCGCGGGCTACGCGCTGCTGCTGGCGCTGATGTCCGTGCTCACATTGTGCGGTGTGCTCGGCATGCAGCGCATTCAGGGTAATCTGGACCGCATCGTCAACGAGTTCAACCACAAGGAGCAATTGCTCAGTACCATGTCCCAATCGGTCCACGTGGTCGCGCGGGTTTCGCGCAGCGTGGTGCTGCTGAGCGATGTGGCCGAGATCGAGCGAGAAATGGTGAAGGTCAGCGCCGCCCGTGCGAAATACGATGAGGCCTGGAAGGCGCTGGAAGCCATGCCCGGTTCCCAGCGAGGGCTGGAATTGCGCGCCGAAATGGCCCGCGCCAGGCAGGCGGTACGCCCCTTGAACGACCAGGTCTTTGCCCTGGCCAAGGAAGACCGCGATGCCGAGGCAACCGCCATCCTGCTCGGCCAGGCCAACCCGAAAAACCAGCACTGGCAAGATATCATTCACGAAAACATGGCCTTGCAGGATAAAGCTGCCGCGGAAAATCTGGCAGCGGCGCAGGCCTCCTTCCAAAGCGCGCGCTTGACAATGATCGGGCTGGCAATTGTGGCGCTGGTGGCTGGGGTGGCCATCGGCTGGCGCATCAGCCGTTCCATCACCGCGCCACTCAATGCGGCCATGGCGCTGGCGCAGGCCGTGGCCGGCGGCGATCTGACCCGCGCCATCAAGATCGAGGGCCGGGACGAAACCGCCAAGCTGATGGCTTCACTCAAGGAAATGAACGACAGCCTGGCGCGCATCGTCTCCAACGTGCGCAGCGGCACTGAGACGATCACCGTGGCGTCCCAGGAAATCGCCAGCGGCAACCTGGATCTGTCGGCGCGCACCGAGCGGCAGGCCGGGGCGCTGGAAGAAGCCGCCTCGTCAATGGAACAATTGACGGCCACGGTCAATACCAGTGCCGAGAACGCCCAGCAAGCCAATCAGCTCGCCCAGTCAGCCTCGGCAGTGGCGCGCAAAGGCGGCGAGGTGGTGGCGGCCGTGGTCCATACCATGGGTGAGATCGACGAATCGGCGCGCCGCATCGCCGACATCACCAGCGTCATCGACGGCATCGCCTTCCAGACCAATATCCTGGCGCTCAATGCCGCGGTGGAAGCGGCGCGCGCCGGCGAACAGGGCCGCGGTTTCGCGGTCGTGGCCTCGGAAGTGCGCAACCTGGCCCAGCGCAGCGCCAGCGCGGCCAAGGAAATCAGTGCTTTGATCAGTACCTCGGTAGAAAAGGTCGCTGCCGGCAACCGCCTGGTCGACCAGGCCGGCAAGACCATGGAAGAAGTCGTGGTCAGCATTGCCGGCGTGGCCGGCCTGATGACCTCGATGTCCCAGGCCGCCGCCGAGCAGGCCGAAGGCCTCGCCCAGGTCAACGGCGCGGTCAGCGAAATGGATACGGTGACGCAGCAGAACGCCGCCTTGGTGGAAGAAGCCGCCGCGGCTGCCGGCTCGCTGCACGAACAGGCCATGCGCCTGAGCGAGCTGGTCGGCGTATTTCATGTGGGTGCAGCGGCAGCCGTCGCTGCGCAGGCCGTTGCCGCGCCGGCCGGCGCGGGTGTCTCCCGCCGCAGCGCGGGCCAGGTGCGCCTGGAAGCCTGCTAACGGGGAGTGGCGGGTGTCGGGCTACTTCATCCTCTGAATTGCCTACTTTCTGCCTTGGAATGACATCGACGCGGACAAGTCACGCTGGGCGTCGATTTGCCCTTGAATCGTCTTCAGATTAGCTTCGACAGCCGCCATGGCGTCCGCACCTGCGATGAAGCGCTCCGGCAGCTTGCCGGAATCGGACAGTTGCACAAGTACAGAGGCAAGCTTGACTGGATCTCCGGGCTGCTGGCCGTTCATTCGCTTTAATGCGCCGATCGTCTGTGCGGTACGCTCCGCGTAGTCGTCGATCGAAATTTCTGGCCAGATCGTCGACGCACCTTCAACCAGCAGCTCGGTTCGGAAAAATCCCGGTTCGACCGCCATCAGCTCGATGCCGAACGGAGCCATGTCGAAGCGCAACGCTTCGATCCAACCTTCGAGCGCAAACTTTGAGGCGGCATATGCCGCGCAGAACGGCGACCCGACGAGTCCGGCGGTGGAGGTGATCGTGATCACCTGCCCGCTTCGCTTCTCTCGCATCGCAGGCAAGACCGCGCGGGTGACATTCAGCGGACCAAAAAAATTGGTTTCCATCTGCGCGCGGAGCTGTGCATCGCTTATTTCCTCGAAATAGCCAGCGTAGAAATTACCCGCATTGTTAACCAGCACATCGATGCGCCCGTAACGCTCGCTAGCCACCTGGACAGCGCGTTGAGCGGCCTGCGCATCGGTCACGTCCAACGCTATCGTCAACAGATTGTCATGGGCACCCACCGCCTGTAGCACGCGTTCGGCATTGCGTCCTGTCGCGATAACGGTATGCCCAGCAGCAAGCGCTTGCTGCGCGATGTCGGTACCTAAACCACGGCTGGCACCGGTGATAAACCATACTTTTTTGTCGTTCATAAATCAGCCTTTTTAGGTGGTGTCAAAAACGGAGCGAAACCCACCGGCTCACTGTAATGCTGCCCGGATTGATCTACTAGGCGGTATTATTCGGATGAACCTAGAAAGAGGATTCATCAATGAGCGAGCATAATTTGAACGACTACCTGGCCTTCATCGCAACACCGCAACTGTCGTCGCGCTTGCATGTGGTGCCGGTGCACACCGTGCAGCCTGGCTGGAAACGTGCACCCGGTGAGAACCCCAGTGCCTATGCGCTTGAGAGCGCGATGGACGAACTTGCATACGCACTCAAGATGGACCCGATCACGCTGCGCCTTGCTAACTGGGCGGACACCGCCCCAACAGCAAGTTACCGTGGACGACGCGGCGCTTGCGGGAAGCCTCCGCCGCAGGCGGGTCATGCCGACCAGCGCGACGGGCGTATCGTGAACGCCAATTTCGCAGACTACGCCGTGCCGCTCAATGCCGATGTGCCGGAGATACAGGCCATCTCCGTTGGCATTCCCGACATGCAGGCAAGTGCCCTTGGCGGCAAGTGAGTCGGCGAGATCGGCGTTGTCGGTGTCGCCGCTGCGATTGCAAACGCGGTGTACCACGCGACGGGCAAGCGGATCAGAAGTCTTCCTATTACTCTAGAAAAAATCAACTCAACAATTGCCTGAGCTCGGCGCGGTCGCGATACAGGCGTTGTAGAAAATCAAGACGCACGCAATTTGATTCGTGTAGGCAGCGCATTAGTTTAATGACACACTTGCTCGGAAAATAACTATCGTGGCCGGGCCCGGCACGGTGGTTCCCATTCCCGAACCGAAAGGACACCATGAAACGCATCCTTGCCCTGCTGACTTTATCGCTCGCCCAGCTCGCCAGTTCCAGCACCGCGCATGCCCAGGCGAGCGCACACATTGCATTCTCCGACTTCCAGTTCAAGCTCACCGACCTTGCCGTCGCTGACGGCATCGCACCATCGTTCACTTATATCAACTCGTACCCTGAATATAATAGTGTCACTGCGTATCTGACGGGCAGCCCCACAGCTTTCGGCGATGGCACCGTCATCGGCGAGCACGGTGTGGAGCCCTGGAGCGCCATCGACATCGCGTTCGATTCCAACCAGCTGCCGACGCCTTACCCTTCGCACATGACGGGCGCGGTGCGTAATTCGGGCACCTCGCTGACCACCTTGGATATTTCGGCCACCAGCAGCGCGCTGGGCACCAACGGCGCCACCGGCAGCGCCAGTTTCACCACGAATATCTACAGCATGTTGCTCTCGCCGCACACCGCGCTCACGCTCACCTTCAACCTCACCCTGCAATCGCTGATCGGGCCACTGGCTGACCCGCTCATGCCGGGCCAGGGCGTGTCGACAGCCAACATCGACGTGGAAGGCGGAACCGGGTCGGGCTATGTGGACCAGCTGACCCGGTACTATCACGCGGCCGGGCAGCAGGTGACCAATCCCGGCACCGAAGGCACGCAGCTGGTGACAATCTCGCTCGCCAACATGAGCGACGATGTGGCAGGGGTAAGGCTGGGTTTATCGGGCAACGCCTTCGTCAGTGCCGGTACGATCAACGCGATTCCCGAACCGTCCACCTATGCCATGCTGGCCGCCGGCCTGGGCCTGATCGGGGCGCTGCGCGTGCGCCGGCGTAAATCAAACGTCCCGGGCGCGTAAGTGTTCGACGAAACACGGCGCCGGGCTGACCCCACCGTTGTCAGCCACTCACAGCGCCAAGGGAAGTAATAATAAGGATCGGCGGCGCCCAATCTTAAGGAAGGCAGCAAGCAAAGCCGGTTCGGCGCCGCCCAAGGTGCTGTGCTCCATTTTCTTCACCCGTTCAACGACAAGTGCCTTGTTGTCGGGATCGAGACGGGAAATCGACCCGTGTATTCCACCTGCGTGATTCTGACCTTGCCGGCGCACCCGTGCTTAGTGGGCACGACGGTGCCTGACGATCAGCCAGGATTCCAGCCCATTTGCAAACTGAAGTTTGCGCCAGCTGAAGAGTCAGCGCACAGCTGCCTCGTATTCTGATCCTGACCCGCTCCTCGATCGAGGCGGCTGGCGGCACGCGTACGGCGAGTACCTCAGTGATGCGGTGCCGCCCCGCGACTCGGGTAACTGTTACCAGAAGGTGAATCAAATGAAAAACTTTAACTTTCACGGCTGGGTATCGCGCCTGGCCTTCGTCCTCGGCGCAGCAACCTTGTCTGCTTGCGTCTTCGCGCCTGGTCCCGGCCAGCACCACCCACGCGAAGTGCTGGAGGGAACATGGGTCGCAACCGTCAGCGGGGCCCCTGGCCAACCGTCACCATTCCTCTCAGTGGTGACCTATATCCCAACCGGGCAATCCCTGGAGGAAAACAATACGCCCATGATCCGCGGCCTGGGACACGGGGAATGGAGACGCACCGGCCGCGGTGAGTTTCAAAGGACAATGACGTTCTTCAGTTTCATGGGCGCCCGCACCTATTCTGGCGTTGTCAGGGTAGTGTCCGACATTACGCTCGATCCGGGCGGAGATTCGTACAATGAGGTCAGCAGGTTCGAGATCTACGATGCGGCCGGACAGCTTGTTATCAGTGGCCAGAACACCGGGCATGCCAACCGCTGCGGCACCGGCTCGCGCATTCCTGTCTGCCTGGGTATCGAGCCCGCGCTGAAGTGAGCCTGCCTCGCCGCGCATCGCTCATGGCGTCAGTTGTGGAGTCGGGCTGCGATGTCGCCGTAGCCCGCCTCGCTCAGGCAATCTTTTGCAGCAAGCTGATAAGCTGCGCACGCTCGGCGTCGCTCAGCGCGCTCGATGCCTCCGCTTCCAGTTCGGTCGCGGTCTTCTCCGCCTTGGCGCACAGGCGCGCGCCTTCGGCCGTCAGCACCAGGGTCTGCGAACGCTTGTCGAGCGGGTTGCGCTGGCGCTGCAGCAGGCCGCGCGCTTCGAGCCGGTCCAGCAAGGTGGCCAGGTTGGGCGGCGACACATTGATCGCCTCCGACAAGCGCTTCTGGTTGATGTTGGGATTGGCGTTAATCAGGCTCAGGGCCGTGAACTCCACCGGCCGCAAATCGTACTTCGCCATGCGCTTGTCGAACATCGGCTTGATGTGCAGGTAAGCGCGCTTGCAGTTATAGCCGACCAGGCTGAATAACAGGCTCTGGTCGAGTTCCTGTTCGGCGGTTTCCTGGATGGCGGAGATAAGCTGGGCGGATTTCTTGGCAGGCATGGTTCAACGAAGAAGTGTATGGGCCAGATGTTAGCACGCCCCACCCTGCCAGTGCGCCGTCGCGGGTCATCAAAAAATGCCAGGCACGGTCTGGATTGAACCAGAAACTGCTTGAGTTTTGCCCCATTAAAGCATTTCCTGTTCATCGAAATCTCTAAACTTGGTTTCATTCTAGCCAAGGAGATTAACCATGATATTCACACCTAAATTCATCAGCTTCGACTGCTACGGTACCCTGATCAACTTCGAAATGGGACCGACTGCAAAAGCCATCTTCGAAGATCGTGTACCGCGCAATAAGATGCCGGCCTTCCTGGACAGCTTCCGTGCCTACCGCCTCGATGAAGTGCTTGGCGACTTCAAGCCCTTCTTCGATGTGGTGGAAAATTCCATTCACCGGGCCTGCAAGGCACATGGCGTCGAATACCGATCATCGGACGCGCTCGCCCTGTATAACGCGATCCCGACCTGGCAGCCGCATCCGAACGTCGTCGAGGTGCTCAAGGCCATCGCGCCGCACATCCCGCTGGTGATCCTGTCCAATTCGATGGTCGACCTGATTCCGCATAGCGTCGCCCATCTGAAGGCGCCATTCCACGCCGTGTACACCGCCGAGGAAGCAAACGCCTACAAACCGCGCCTGCAAACTTTCGAATATATGTTCGATCAGCTCGGCTGTGGACCGGAGCAGATGATGCACGTTTCGTCGAGCTTCCGTTACGACCTGATGAGCGCTTCCGACCTGGGATTCATGGCCAAGGCCTTCATCGATCGCGGTCACGAGCCCACCGCCGACAACTACGGCGTCAACAGGCTGACCGACGTGCGCCAGCTGCCAGGTTTGCTGGGCCTCACAAACCAGGGCGGGGGCGCGTGATGCTGGCCGATCCCCCCATCGAGGCCGCGGCAATCAGTACGCCGCCGCCCAGCCTGGCCCTGGCCACCGTGGAGGACCTGGTCGCCCGCCTGTATGGCATCGATGGCAAGGCTCAATCGCTGGCGAGCGAGCGTGACCAGAATTGCTGCATCAAGGCCGCCGACGGCAAGCGCTACGTGGTCAAGATCAGCAATCCATCCGAGCCCTTGCCGGTGGTCGATCTACAGATCGCCGCGCTCGATCACATCGCCCGGGCCGCGCCCGGCCTGCCGGTGCCGCGCGTGGTGCGCACGCTTGGCGGACGAGCGCGCGACAATGTGACGCTCGATGATGGCCTCCAAACCAGCGTGAGGATGCTCACCTACCTCGATGGCATCCAGATCCGGGAGACCGCCCGGACCGCCTCGCAACGCCGCGCAATGGGCACCGGACTCGCCGAGCTCGATCTCGCCCTGCACGGCTTCAGCCATCCTGCCGCCAGCCACGATTTGCTATGGAACGTCTCCACCGCGCACCGCCTGGCGGACAAGCTCGATGGCGTCGTGGACGCGCCGCGCCGCGCGCTCGCAACGGCGTTCATGAAACGCTTCACCGACCATGTGCTCCCGCGCCTGGGCTCGCTACGGGCGCAGGTGATCCACAACGACTACCACCTCTACAACGTGCTGGTCGACGCCGGCGACCATGAGCGCATCACCGGCGTGATCGACTTCGGCGACATGCTGCATGCGCCGCTGGTCGGCGAAGTGGCCACCGCGGCTGCCTTTCACATGGCGGGCAATGCCGACCCTTTCGAAGGGCCGGCGCAATTCGTCGGCGCCTACCATGCGACCTTGCCGCTGCAGGACGTCGAGCAGGACATCGTCGCGGACCTGATGGCGACACGCCAGCTCGTCACGGCGCTGATTTCGGAATGGCGCGCGGCGCGCTACCCGGAGAACCGCGCCTACATCATGCGACACAACCCCGCCGCGTGGGAGGCACTGGCCCAGATGGCTGACCTTTCGCGCAATACGGCGCGTGACCGATTACTGACCGAAATACAAAAAGGATGACACCAGGATGAAAACCATGAAAAGCACCACCGATCTCAATATGGTCAATGCCTATATCCCCGGACGCGCCGATGTGGGACCGGTCACCGGGGCGATGATTGAACGGCGCGACGCCTTGCTTGGCCCGGCATACCGGCTGATGTACGAGCATCCGCTGCACATCGTGCGCGGCGAAGGCGTGTGGCTGATCGATCCGCAGGGGCGCCGTTACCTCGACGTGTACAACAATGTCACCTCGCTCGGGCATTGCCACCCGGCGGTGACCGAGGCGATCTGCACGCAAGTGCGTACGCTGGCGACCAATACCCGTTATCTGCACGATACGATCCTGGAACTGGCCGAGCGCCTGCTGGCGAGTGTGCCGGAGACGGAGTTGGCGCACCTGATGCTCACTTGTACCGGCAGCGAGGCAAATGACCTGGCCTATCGCATCGCCAAAGTGCGCACCGGCGGCACGGGCGTGATCGTGACCGATACCGCCTATCACGGCATCACCGACGCCGTCTCGCAATTTTCGCCTTCGCTCGGCGCGACCGTCGACCTGGGCGCGCACGTTCGCCTGGTTCCGGCGCCACGCCAGTATCATGCCGGTGGCGAGGACCTGGGCGAGCGCTTCACACGCGACGTCGAGGCCGCGATTGCCGATCTGCGCCGTCACGGCATCAAGCCGGCAGCGCTGATTGTCGATTCGCTGTTCACCAGCGACGGTATCCTGCCCGAACCCGCGGGCTTCCTGAAGGGCGCTGTCGATGCGATCAAGCGCGCCGGGGGCCTGTTCATCGCGGACGAAGTCCAGCCAGGCTTCGGCCGCACGGGTGAACACATGTGGGGCTTCCAGCGCCATGGCGTAATCCCGGACATCGTCACCCTGGGTAAGCCGATGGGAAATGGACAGCCGATCGCCGGACTGCTTGCCACCGCCGACGCATTGGCGGAATTCGGGCGCAATTCACGCTATTTCAACACCTTCGCGGGCAACACCGTGTCCTGCGCTGCAGCGCTGGCGGTGCTGAAAACGATCGAGCAGGAAGGCCTGATGCAGCACGCCGCCAGAGTCGGCAAGGTCCTGCGCGATGGTATCTTTGACCTCGCCGGCCGGCACGAGGCGATTGGCGACGTGCGTGGCGCGGGCTTGTTTGTTGGGGTGGAGCTGGTGTCGGACCGCGGCACGCGAACACCGGACCGCTGGCTGACCAACCAGGTGGTCAATCGCATGCGCGACAAGGGCGTCTTGCTGAGCGCCTGCGCCACGGGCCACAATGTGCTCAAGGTCCGGCCACCGCTTGTACTGTCGGCCGACCAGGCAGGCATGGTGATCGAGGCGCTCGACGCCTCGCTGACCGAAGCGCGCTCGGCCTAGGTGGTATCATCAGGACATGGGATCAATCGTGACACTCGACCGGTACGACATCAAGATTCTCGTGCATTTGCAGCGCGAGGGGCGATGTTCGAATGTAGAACTGGCCGAAGCCATCGACCTCAGTCCGAGCCCATGTCTGCTTCGCACCAAGCGCCTGCAGGATATCGGCGTCATCCGCGGCTATGGCGCCGAGGTCGCGCTCGAGACACTGGGCAGCCACGTTGTCGTGTTTTCCGAAGTGACCCTCGGCTGCCATAAACCCGCCGACTTCCGTAAATTCGAAGCCGTTGTTGGCAAGTACGATGAAATCGTCGAGTGCTACAACGTCAGCGGCGGTTACGACTACCTGTTGAAAATCGTGGCACCGAGTGTGGCCGGCTTCCAGGCCCTGATGGAGCACCTGCTTGACGCTCAGATCGGCATCCTGAAATTCTCCAGCCGGATCGTATTGCGCCAGCCCCTCCCCCGGCGTAGTTCCCCGCTGGCCACCATCATCAGCGGGAAAGGAAGCTGGGAGTGACGCGCTCTTTCCCTGTCAGCGCGGCGGCAGCCGAAGTGCGCCGTCCAGGCGGATCACTTCGCCGTTGAGCGACAGGTTGCCTGCGATGTGCAGCGCCAGCTGGGCGAATTCGGCCGCCTTGCCGAGCCGCTTGGGGAAGGGAATCGAGGCACCCAGCGACTGCTGCACTTCCTCCGGCAGCTGGAACAGCAGCGGCGTCATGAACAGGCCCGGAGCGATCGTCATCACGCGCACCCCGAACTGCGCCAGGTCGCGCGCCAGCGGCAAGGTCAGCGCGGTGATGCCGCCTTTGGAGGCCGCATAAGCAGCCTGCCCGACCTGGCCATCGTAAGCGGCCACCGACGAGGTGCAGACGATCACGCCACGCTCGCCATCCTCCAGCGGTTCAAGGGTGAGCATGTCGGCCGCCGCCAGCCGGATGGCATTGAAGGTGCCGACCAGGTTGACGTTGACGATGCGGGCAAAATCGGCCAGCGGCATCGCCTTGCCGTCCTTGCCGACCAGCCGCTTGGCGCCGCCGATGCCGGCACAGTTCATCAAAATGCGGGCCGGCCCGTGGACGGCGCGCGCCTTTGCCAGCGCTTCTTCCATGCTGGCCTCGCTCGAAATGTCGCAATGCACGGCGAGGCCGCCGATCTCGCTGGCCAGCGCCTGTGCCGCTTCGATGTTGAGGTCGAGGATGGCGACCTTGGCGCCGTCCTGCGCCAGCTGGCGCGCCGTTTCCGCGCCCAGCCCCGATGCGCCGCCGGTCACCAGCGCCGCTTGTCCTTGTAATTGCATGATTGCTCCAGTGCTTAGTAGGTGTGTGGGTTTTCGACCAGCAGCGCGATGCCCTGCCCGCCGCCGACGCAGGCCGACGAGATGCCGTAACGCTGGCCGCTGCAGCGCAGTTCGCGCGCCAGGGTCAGGGTCAGGCGCAGGCCGGTCGCAGCCAGCGGGTGGCCCATCGCGATCGCGCCGCCGTTCACGTTCAGGCGGGCGCGGTCCAGCCCCAGTTCGCGCTCGACCGCGATGACTTGCGCGCCCTGCGCCTCGTTGATCTCGAATACGCCGATATCGTCCAGGGCCAGGCCGGAACGCTGGAGCAGCAAGCGGATCGCCGCGGCCGGGCCGATGCCCATGATTTCCGGTTCCACCCCCACCACGGCGGCGGCGACGATGCGTGCCAGCGGAGTGCGGCCATTGGCGCGTGCGTAGGCGCCCGATGCGACCACGGCGCCGACGGCCGCGTCGACCAGGGCCGAGCTGTTGCCGCCGGTCTGGACCCCGTCCTCGTAAATGGGCCGCAGTCCGGCCAGCACTTCCACCGGCGACGGGCGCGGATGAGTGTCGACCGCCATCTCGGCCACCTTCGAGGGCAGCTTGATGCCTCGCGTGGCATAGCCGGCCAGTTCAAACTGCTCGCTGCGCACAGGGACGATTTCGCCGGCGTGGAATCCCGCTGCCTGGGCCCGCAAGGCACGTTCGAACGACAGCGCCGCGTACTCGTCGACCTCGGCGCGGGTGATGCCGTATTTTTTAGCCAGGTTCTCGGCCGTCTGCGGCATCGTCACACCCGGAGCGGGGTCGATCAGCGCTTCCCACATATAGTCCTTGAACTCGACCGGCGCGCCCAGCTTGAAGCCGGTGCGGTGGCCGAAGGCGGCGATCGGGTTGCGCGTCATGTTTTCGGTGCCCACCACCAGCACGGCATCGGCATAGCCGCGCTCGATCTGGTCGCCGGCCTGGCGGATCAATTCAAAGCCGGTGCCGCAGATGCGCTGGACATTGATCGCCGGGACCTCCATCGGCACGCCCGCATACAGGCCGATATGGCGCGGCAGCACGAACTGGAAAAAGTCGCCGGGCGCCATATTGCCGGTGATGACGGAGCCGATGTCGGCCGCAGGCACGCCGCTTCGCGCGAGCGCCTCGCGTGCCACCTTGATGCCCAGGTCAGTCGGAGAAATGCCGCCGAAATGGCTGCAGTAATCGACCATCGGGGTACGCACGCCGTCGATCATCCAGACGTCGTCGAAACTGCCGTAAAAGCCTTTGTTCTTCATTTGCCTGTCCAGTTTATTAAGTGAGCGGCCTGATGACGGCTGCGTGCGCGTCGTCATACAGGGCCGCGACCAGCGCCGCCCGGTGGGTCAGCACGGCGCGCTGGTTGATCGAGCCCTTGTCGGTGATTTCACCTTTATCGATGCTGGGCGGGTCCAGCAGCACCAGCGCGCGCGCCACCCGGTTGGCGCTGCCGGTGCCCTGCTGGTACAGGCGCTGCACCATGGCCTGAAAAAACGCCCGCACGGGCGGTGCCTGCAGCACCTCGTCGTCGCCGGCGCCCTCTTTCATCCCGGCCAGGCGGCGGCAGTGCTGGCGGTTGGGCAGGATCAGGATGCCGACCTCGCTGCGGTCATGGCCGGCCACGACCACATCCTGCAGGTACGGCGCGCCCTCCTGCACGATGCGTCCGCGCAGCGGGCCGACGCTCACCCAGGTGCCGGTATAAAGCTTGAAGTCCTCGGCCACCCGGCCGTCGAACACGAAGCCGAGATCCGGACGCTGCGGATCGAACCACTTGACCGCATCGCCCGAGCAGAAGAAGCCCTCTTCGTCGAAAGCCTGCGCGGTTTGTACAGGATCGCGCCAGTAGCCGGGCGTGACATTGG
>CAMLFK010000028.1 GCA_946479255.1 uncultured Oxalobacteraceae bacterium | reverse complement strand
GCGGCCAAAGCGCCGGCCAGTGCGGCGACCTTCGGGGCCGGCAGCAGCAGGGGCAGCTGGGCATCGGTGAAGAATGACCGACGCCACAAGAACGACAGCAGCATCGCAAAGCAGCCCGCGACCATGGTGACGTGCAGTCCCGAGATGGAAATCAGATGCCCGATGCCGGTGCGGTTGAAGACATTCCAGTCGGACTGCTCGATGGCGCGCTGGTCGCCCACCACCAGGGCGACAATCACGCCGGCATAGGGCTTGTCCGCCAATGCGGATTCGATCCGGTCGCGCAGCGCCGCGCGTGTGCGCTGCACCACATTATGCGGGCTGGCGACGAAGCTCTCCAGCCGCCGGGGGGGCGCGCCGGCCGGACGCACATAGCCGGTGGCGCGCACGCCCTGCTCCAGAAGCCACAGTTCATAATCGAAGCCATACGGGTTGGCGCTGCCGTGCGGGCGCTGCATGCGGACGGTGAGCCGCCACCGTTCTCCCGGCCGGACCTGGGCAATGGGCGTGCCGGCCGAACGGTAGCCGCTGTACCAGGCAAGCGATACCCGCGGCGGCACGCTATGGCGCGCCCCGCGTGCCTGCTCGACCGCGAAGTTGAAGCGCACCCCGCCGTCGAAGCGGTGCGGCAGGCTGTCGATGGTGCCGATGAGTTCGATGTCGGCGCCTTCATCTTCAAGCGACAGGCTCGGCGCCAGCGCACCGTGGGCCAGCAGCGCAGCCCAGCAAAATCCGCCGATGGCGCCCGCCGCCACGGAGCAAATGATCCGCCGCAGCAAGGCGAACAGCACCGCCACCACCGCCAGCGCCGCAAGTGTCAAGGTGTCCGGCAAGGCAGGCTGTATCTGCAACACGGCCGCGCCGCCGACGAAGCCGAGGATCGCTGCACGCATGAACGTTCCGGAAAAAGTTGAAACCGGTAGTTTGCTGGCCAATCGATATCCACAATTTGATACAAAATGCGACAGTCCGTTTAAACATGAAACGCCCCGATCGGCGTATATTGAACATTGCCCAATTTAATTACGCAGGAACTGTCTGCCATGAAAAACTTTAGCCATCTCGTTGCCGTTGCAATTACCACCGCAGCAATGTTTTCAGCATCCGCCCAGGCCGCTACCCCGGCGAAAGTCACGTTCGTTAATACCGAGAAAATGAGCGACGTGCCTCGCTGGAAAGGCGAACGCGAAGCGATGGAAATGCATCTGCAGGAACACTTTGACCTGCTGGCGGCCAAACTGCCGGCCGGCCAGACCTTGAAGGTCGAAATCCTCGATATCGACCTTGCGGGCGAAGTGTTTCCGCGCGTGCCGGTCCGGGATATCCGGGTGATGAAGGGACGTGCCGATTACCCGGTAATCAAAATGCGCTACAGCATCGAACAGGACGGGAAGGTCGTCAGCAGCGGCGAGCGCCGCCTGACCGACACGAATTACCAGCAGGGATTAAATCGCTACAGCCAAGAGATTTACGCTTACGAAAAGCAAATGCTGGACGATTGGTTCAAGAAGGAAATTGTCGCCGCCCGTTAACGTTCACGACTGCAACAACGGGCGCAGGCGCGGAATCGCCGCGAACGCATTGGCGCCGGTCTCGCGCGCCACCAGTTCCGGGTCGAGCCCGCGCATTTCCGCCAGCGCCGCACCGATCGCCGGCAGGTGCTCGGGGCTGTTGCGGGCCGGGTGGATCCAGGCCGGCGCAATATCCGGCGCATCCGTCTCCAGCACGATCGCCTCCAAGGGCAACTGCATGGCCAGCCTGCGGATCTGCAGCGCGCGGGTAAACGTCATGGCGCCGCCGAAACCCAGCTTGAAACCCAGGTCGATATAGATCTCGGCTTGCTGAAAGCTGCCGTTGAAGGCATGGGCGATCCCGCCATGCTGGCGGATTTGCCGCACATGTTTAAGCACCTGGTCCTGCGAGCGGCGCACATGCATCAAGACCGGCAGGCCGACGTCGCGCGCCAGGCGCAGCTGTTCGCGGAAAAAATGGTCCTGCTTTGCGCGCATGGCCGGCTCGCACAGCATGGGAATGAAAAAATCCAGCCCGATTTCGCCGATCGCCACCAGGTTTGGATCCCCCATCGACGCTTCCACCCGCCGGCGCAACAGCGCCAGGTCTTCCTCGCGCGCCTGCGGCACGCAGATGGGGTGGATGCCCAGTGCGTAGCTGGTGTTCGGCGCATCGGTACCCAGCTGCGCCACGACGTCGAAGTTAGCGCGCTCCACGGCCGGGATGACGATCATCGCCACGCCGTTCTCGCTTGCCCGCTGTGCCACGTCGAGCGGCTGCGGGTTGAATTCGTGGGCATCCAGGTGACAATGGGTATCGATCCACATGCTTAGCTCTCCACGGCTTGCAATCCATGTTCGGTCAGGCGCAGCACGCGGTCGCAGCGGCGCGCCAGTTCCATATCGTGCGTGACGATCACGAAGGCAGTGCCCAGGGTCCTGGACAATTCCAGCATCAGGTCGAAGATCTGCTGCGCCGTCGCGTGATCCAGGTTACCGGTCGGCTCATCGGCCAGCACGCAGGCCGGCTGGGTCACCAGCGCGCGCGCCAGGGCAACGCGCTGGCGTTCGCCGCCGGACAGCTCGCCCGGCCGGTGCACCACGCGTTTGGACAGCCCTACCCGCTCCAGGATGGCCTGGGCCTTTTTCACCGCATCGGCGCGCGCCTCGCGCCGGATCAGCAGCGGCATGACGACGTTGTCGAGCGCTGAGAACTCCGGCAGCAGGTGGTGAAACTGGTAGACGAAGCCGAGCGAGCGGTTGCGCAGATCGCCGCGCGCCGTCTCGGAGAGCCTGGCGAAATCGCGTTCCAGAAGCGTGACCGACCCGCTGCTCGGGGTATCCAACCCGCCCAGCAAATGTAGCAAAGTCGACTTGCCGGAGCCGGATGCGCCGACGATTGCCACTCGTTCGCCGGGGTAGATGCTGAAGTCGACATTGTTCAGCACCTTGACCTGGTAGTCACCCTGGACAAAGGTCTTGCCCAGAGCGCGCGATGCCAGCACCGGCGCGCCTTCGTTCTTCTTGTTCGTGTCATTCATAGCGCAGGGCCTCCGCCGGTTTCACGCGCGATGCGCTGTAGCTAGGGTAAAGCGTGGCGACAAAGGCCAGCGCCACCGAGACGCCGCCGATGGCCAGCACATCGGCCCAGCGCAGGTCGGACGGCAAGGTACTGATCAGGTAGATGTCCTTGGACAGGAACTGCACGCCCAGCACACGTTCGATGGCCGGCACGATGATGTCGATATTGAGCGCCACCAGCATGCCCAGTCCCACGCCGGCCAGGGTGCCCATGATGCCGACCAGCGCGCCCTGGATCATGAAGACCTTCATGATCGAGCGCGGCGAGGAGCCCAGCGTGCGCAGGATGGCGATGTCGGCCTGTTTGTCGGTGACGGTCATGACCAGGGTGGCGACCAGGTTAAAAGCGGCCACCGCGATGATCAGCACCAGGATCACGAACATCATCTTCTTCTGGCTTTGCACCGCGGCGAACCAGGTGGCGTTCTGCTGCGACCAGTCGCGGATCATGACCTGCTCGCCCATGCTGGCCATCAGTTCGCGCGCCACCAGCGGCGCGCGGTGCATGTCGGCGATGCGCAGCTGGATGCCGGCCGGCGCATTGACCTTGGCCACTTGCATCGCATCGGCCAGGTGCACGTAAGCCATGCCGGAATCGTAGTCGAAGTGGCCGGCCTCGAAGATGCCCGCCACGCTGAAATTGACCAGGCGCGGGGCCATTGCACTGCCGCCCTGCTCCGGCGCCACCGCCATGGCAACCTTGTCGCCGACCTTGAGGTTCAGACCGCGCGCCAGTTCGATACCCAGCACGATGTTGAACTGGCCTTCGCGCAGCGCCGCGAAGCTACCCTGCTTGACGTTGTTGGGCACATCGGATACCTGCAGTTCCTGCTCGGGCAGCACACCCCGCACCACGGCCGGCTTCATGACGCCGTCGGACATCAGCATGCCCTGGGTGACCACGAAGGGCGAAGCGCCCGTCACGGCCGGGTTCTCGCGCGCTACCTTTACCGCGCCTGCCCAGTCGGGCATGGCGCCGCGCACGTCATAGACTTCGATGTGCGGCAGCACCGACAGCATGCGGTTGGTGACTTCTTTCTGGAAGCCGTTCATCACCGACAGCACGACGATCAGGGCGGCCACGCCCAGGGCGATGCCGGACACGGAAATCAAGGAGATGAAGGAGATGAAGCTGTTGCGCCCACTGCGCTTGCCGGCGCGCGTGTAGCGCACGCCGACGGTCCATTCATAAGGCAGCTTGTCGAGGAAATTCAAATCGAGAAAACTCATACGCTCACGCCTTGAATAGTCTTGGCTGTTTCGTGGGGCTGCAGGCCGTGTTCGGTCAGGCGCAGCACGCGGTCGCAGCGCCCGGCCAGTTCCTTATCGTGGGTGACGATGACGAAGGCGGTGCCGAGGGTGCGCGACAGTTCGACCATCAGCGCAAAAATCTGCTGCGCGGTGCTGTGGTCGAGGTTACCGGTCGGCTCATCGGCCAGCACGCAGGCCGGCTGGGTGACCAGCGCCCGCGCCAGTGCCACCCGCTGGCGTTCGCCGCCCGACAGTTCACCGGGCCGGTGCACCGCGCGCCGGCCCAGGCCCACGCGCTCGAGCATGGCGGCGGCACGCTCGCGCGCCGCACTGCGCTTCTCGCGGCGGATCAGCAGCGGCATGGCGACGTTGTCGAGCGCCGAGAATTCCGGCAGCAGGTGATGGAACTGGTAGACGAAGCCAAGCGAACGGTTGCGCAGGTCGCCGCGCGCGGATTCCGACAGCGCGGCCATGTCCTGGCCTTGCAAGGTGACGATGCCGCTGGTTGGGGTATCGAGCCCGCCCAGCAGGTGCAGCAGGGTCGATTTGCCGGAGCCGGAGGCGCCGACGATGGCCACGTGTTCGCCGCGCGCCACCTGAAAGTCAATCTTGCTGAGCACATCGACGCGGTACTCGCCCTGCACGTAGGTTTTGCCGAGACCGCGGCAGGACAGC
Organism: uncultured Oxalobacteraceae bacterium; assembly: GCA_946479255.1. The sequence continues at coordinate 26,866 of CAMLFK010000028.1, read as the reverse complement.
ACGGTGTGATTGCCTGGATTATTCATAGCGCAGCGCCTCCGCCGGCTTGACGCGCGAGGCGGTCATGCTTGGATAAATCGTCGCCACGAAGGCCATCAGCACGGCAATGCCGCCGATGGCCATCACGTCGACCCAGCGCATGTCGGACGGCAGCGTGGTGATCTGGTAGATGTCGGCGGACAGGATCTGCGCGCCGGCCAGGCGCTCGAAGAACGGCACGATGACGTCGATGTTCGACGCCACCACCACGCCCAGCGCCACCCCGGCCAGCGTGCCGAGGGTGCCGATCAGCGCGCCCTGGATCACGAAGATCTTCATGATCGAGCGCGGCGAGGAGCCGAGCGTGCGCAGGATGGCGATGTCGGCCTGCTTGTCGGTGACGGTCATGACCAGCGTGGAGACCAGGTTGAAGGCGGCCACCGTGATAATCAGGGTCATCACGATCATCATCATTTTCTTCTCGGTCTGGACGGCGGCAAACCAGGTCTTGTTCTGCTTGGACCAGTCGCGCACTTCGACCGCATTGCCGACGCTGGCCTGGAGCGCTTGCGCAACCTGGGGCGCCTGGTGCATGTCGCCGATGCGCAGGCGGATGCCGGACGGCGCGGCCAGCCGCTCCATCTTCTGCGCATCGGCGACATGGACGAAAGCCATGCCGTTATCGAATTCGAAGTGACCCGACTGGAACACCCCGACCAGTGTGAAGCTGCGCATGCGCGGCACCATGCCGGCCGGCGTGACCTGGGCCTGGGCCAGCGCCATGGTGACCTTGTCGCCGATGTTCAGGCCGAGCGAGCGCGCCTGCGCGTAGCCCAGCACGATATTGAATTGACCGGGGCGCAGATCGTTCAGCGAACCCTGGCTCATGCTCTTGGCGATGTCGGATACCTTGGGTTCCTCGGCCGGCAGGATGCCGCGGATCAGGGCCGGGCGCATCACGCCGTCACGCAGCAGCATGCCCTGGGTCTGCACAAACGGTGCGGCAGCCTTGACGGCCGGGTTCTTGAGGACGGTCTGTTCGATGGCGCGCCAGTCAGGCATGCCGCCCTGCCCCGCGTCGATGACTTCGATATGCGCCAGCACCGACAGCATGCGGTCCGTGACTTCCTTGCGAAAGCCGTTCATCACCGACAGCACTACGATCAGTGCCGCCACCCCAAGGCCTATACCGGAAACGGAAATGAGCGAAATAAACGATATAAAACTGTTGCGGCCGTCGCGGCGGCCGGCGCGCGTGTAGCGCAGCCCGACCAGCCATTCGTACGGCAGTCTGTGGATGATGCTCATGGTCCCCATCAATGGATTTTACGTAAGAGCGAAGTTTGCCACACAAACTTCATTCTTGACAGGATAGCCACAATCGAATCGGGCCCCAATCAAGTGCAATGATCAGTCAAAAAATAGTCCGAACCAGTTTGCCGGGCGGCGCTCAAACCAAGACATTGCGGCGCACGGATCGCGCCGTCACCGGACAGGAGGCTAGTATGGCGTTCAGTTTATTCGATTCAAAAGGCGTGGATCTCGACAATCAAAGATTCACGTGGCGCGACATGGTGCAGTCGCCGCTGAGCAAACTCGACGACGATGCGTTTAGCCGTATCCGCGTCATCCTTACCAATGGCATGGAAAACGAGGCCCTGCGCTTCGGGCACATGGCGGCGCGTTTCAACCGCGACCTGCGCCTGCCGCTGGCCAAGGTGAGGCGTACCGAGCAGCATCAGGCGACCACCATCAACTGGCTGCTGGGGGCCGACCACTCGCCGCTGGAAACCACCATCGCCTACGAGCAGGTCGCCATCGAGATCACCGCGGCGGTGGCTCAGCGCGAGCCTGACCCCTACCTGGCCCAGGTCTACCGTTTCGGCCTGCTGGAAGACTTCGACCACCTGTACCGCTACTCGGCGCTGCTGGACCGGCTTGAAGGCAAGGACGCCAATAACATCCTGCAAAGCTATACCGACGTGCTGCCGGGCCGCCCGACCTTCTTCCATCACCGTGCCCCGGAAGACGACCTGCGCACACCGTACGATTCCAAGCAGGCCGCCTTCCTGACGAAAATGCATGCGCTCACCATCGTCGCGGCCGAATACCAGACCCACGACTACTACATGAATATCGGTCCGCTGTTCTCCGACCCGCTGGCGCGCCAGCTGTATGCCGAGATCGCCTCGGTAGAAGAGCAGCACGTGACCCAGTACGAATCGATGCTGGACCCGGGCGAAAGCTGGCTTGAGCAGTGGGTGCTGCACGAGGCCAACGAATGCTACAACTACTACAGCTGCATCGACCAGGAAACCAACCACAAGGTCAAGGCCATCTGGGAACGCTTTCTCGACTACGAGCTCGGGCACTTCAACCTTGCCTGCGAGATGCTCAAGAAATTTGAGAACCGCGACCCGGCCGAGATCATCACCGGCGACATCGACGAGCCGCTGGCCTTCCGCAGCCACCGCGACTACGTGCGCCAAGTGGTGGTGGCCGAAGCCGACCTGCGTACCGACGGAACCCTGTTCGTTCCGCGCGACCTCGAAAGCGCCATGTCGATCGCCTACCGCGACCAGGTGAACGCCGACGGCTCGCCGAGCGACACGGTGGCCGCGGGCTATGTCTGGACAGCGGGCACAGAAATGGCGCGCAAGGGCATCACTGCCGTCACGACGCACTGATCCAGGCCCACTTTGACGAAGTCTACGCAATATGCACGTTTCAGGAGGACACATGGGTACCGTATCTACAGAACACGTTGGCATGAACCGCACCGGCATCCAGATGTCGCCAGTCGACAGCAAGGCCATGCAGGAAGTCGATCCAGTCCTGCAGGGCGAAGACGCGCTGAGTGGCGACGAATCCGAACTTTCCACGATCCGCAGCGACTACATCGCCAACGCCGAAACCCTGGGCTCGGTGCCACTGCCGAGCACACTAAGCGGCGCGGTCGGCATGGGCGTATCGATGCTCAAAGGTGACAGCCCGCAGATTCTGCTCGACAAGCTGGGCGAGCGCATGGCGTTCGAGCGCACCGGTACGCGCCTGTACGACGCGCTCATCACCAAGTGCGAAGCCTTGCTCGATGGCGAGATCAGCATGACCCTGGAGGACCTGGCCCGCATTCGCAGTGACGAGCTGCGCCATTTCATGATCGTCAAGGAAGCCATCGAGACCCTGGGGGGCGACCCGACCTCGCAAACGCCGAGCGCCGATCTGGCCGGAGTGGAATCCATGGGCCTGGTGCAGGTGCTCAACGATCCGCGCACCAGCATCGCCCAGAGCCTGCATGCCATACTGACGGCAGAGCTGAGCGACAACGCCGGCTGGGAAACTCTCGTGGCACTGGCTGATTCGCAAGACCTTCCGGATATGGTGGAGGATTTCACCAACGCCCTCAATGAAGAGCGCGAGCATCTGTCGATGGTGCAAACCTGGTACGAGGAATCCATGGGCCTGACTTTCGGTGACGTGGAGCTCGATGTTCAGGCGCAGACCGATACCGGAGCGAGCCCTACGCAGCCGTCACCCTGATCGCTCGTTTGACGGCGTCGCTGGGGGCCGCACTGCGGCCCGTACTGCCGCCGATGCCTTTTTGGCGGCAGCGTTCGCGCCTGCCTGCGTATTCGTTTGTCCTACCTGGGGGCACATTTCCTGAGGGCGATTTTTCTCGTCGGCAGCCAATTGGCCTACAATGCTGCATGACTCAAATTTCGCTTGTCCTGCCGTTCGCTTTACCTCCCCCAGAACTCGCGTCCGACCTGATCCGCGCCATGCAAGCGCCCGCGCTCGCGACCCTGCTGTCGCGCCCTTCGTCCCGCAAGACCATTGCCATCGATGACAAAGTACGGGCCCTGCCCTATGAAGCATGGCTGGCGCGCGAGCTCGATGCGGCGGCGGCCAATGGCGCCCCGGCGCTCGCCACGCAGGTGATGCGTGGATACGGGCTGGAGCCTGGCGACGGTAGCTGGTTCATTGTCAATCCATCACATATCGAAATAGCACGCAGCCATTTGCTGCTGCACGACCAGCGTGGCCTTCGGCTGTCCGACGAGCACGCGCGTGCCCTGTTCGAGGCGGCCAAGCCCTACTTCGACGACAGCGGCAAGCCGCTGCAGTACGGCGACGCGGGCACCTGGTTCATGCGGGCGGACGACTGGGCCGATCTGCTCACGGCCACGCCCGATGCGGCGGTCGGCCTGAACATGACGGACTGGCTGCCGTCCGGCACCCGTGCGGCCGAGTACCGCAAGCTGCAGAACGAAGTCCAGATGCTGTGGTTCAGCCACCCTGCCAATGCACAGCGCGAAGCACGGGGACTGGCGTCGATCAACGGCTTCTGGCCATGGGCGCCATCCTCCACCCCGGCCAGGCCGGCACCCGCCACGCTGGCGGCAAACGCCGCGCCCGCATGGCTATCTGCCCTCAGCCAGCCGGGCGGCGCTTCGCTGGAGGCCCTGATCGCCGGCGGCAAAGACGCGCTGCTGGTGTGCGGCGAACTGACCGGCCCGGCCCTGGCCGCCGACTGGTCAAGCTGGCTGGCGCAGATGCAGCATCTCGAACAGGCCGTGTTTGCGCCAGCCTGCGATGCGCTCATGACAGGGCGTGTGCATCAGCTGCGCCTTCTGCTTAGTCACCGCGGCGCCCACCTCGACTTCACCACCACCAAACTGGCCCAGCGCGCATTCTGGCGCCGGCCATCGCTTGCCTCTTTGTTACCATGACCCGCATCTCGATCCGTCCCTGCTCCTTCCGCAATTCCGAACTGCTGCGCCAGAGCGGTGTGCATCCCGTCCTCGCACGCCTGTACGCCGCGCGCGGCCTGACCGACAGCCGCGAACTGTCCAGCGAGCTGGCCGCCCTGATGCCACCCGGCGGCCTGCTGCACATCGACGCCGCCGCACTGTTCCTGGCCGACTCGATCGGTGCCGGAAAAAAGATGACCATCGTGGCCGACTACGATTGCGACGGCGCCACCGCCTGCGCGGTCGCACTGCGCGGCCTGCGGGCAATGGGTGCGCAAGTGGACTACATCGTGCCGAATCGTTTCGAGTACGGCTACGGGCTGACGCCGGAGATCGTCGCGATGACCGCGCGCGAGAAAGCCCCCGACATCATCATCACGGTCGACAATGGCATCGCCAGCGTCGACGGCGTGCTGGCCGCCAAACGGCTGGGCATCGACGTCGTCGTCACCGACCACCACCTGCCGGGCGACCAGCTGCCTGAGGCGCGGGTGATCGTCAACCCGAACCAGCCCGAATGCGGCTTCCCCAGCAAGCACCTGGCCGGGGTCGGCGTGGTGTTCTACGTGCTGCTGGCCCTGCGCGCCGAACTGCGCCGGCGCGGCCTGTTCGACGCCCAGACCCAGCCCAAGCTCGACCATCTGCTCGACCTGGTCGCGCTGGGCACCGTGGCCGACGTGGTGCGGCTCGATTCCAACAACCGTATCCTGGTGGCGCAGGGCTTGAAACGCATGCGCGCCGGCCGCATGCACGCCGGCGTGGCCGCGCTGTTCCGCGTGGCCGGGCGCGAGCCGCGCAGCGCCTCGCCGTTCGACCTGGGCTTTGCCCTCGGACCGCGCCTGAATGCGGCCGGCCGCCTGGACGACATGTCGCTCGGGATCGAATGCCTGGTCACCGATGACGAGGGCCGCGCCTGGGCCATCGCCCAGCAGCTCAACGAAATCAACCTGAAGCGCCGCGAGATCGAAGCGGAGATGCAGGACGCCGCCCTGCTTTACCTGGACGCCTTCGAGCCGGCGACCAGCAACACCATCAGCGTGTTCGACGCCGGCTGGCACCAGGGGGTGATCGGCATCGTGGCATCGCGCCTGAAAGAGAAGTTCTTCCGTCCTACCATCACCTTCGCGCCGGGCGGCGATGGCTGGCTCAAGGGATCGGGGCGCTCGATTCCCGGCTTTCACTTGCGCGACGCGCTCGACCTGGTGTCCAAGCGTGCCCCCAGCCTGATCGACAAGTTCGGCGGCCACGCGATGGCGGCCGGCCTGACCATCCGCGACACGGCCTTCGACGCCTTCTCGCAAGCGTTTGAAGAAGTCGGCCGCGCCTGGCTCAATGCCCAGCAACTGGAACGGGTCATCGAAACGGATGGACCGCTCGAAGATGCTTATTACACAACAGAATTTATCAGCCTGATGGATGGACAGGTGTGGGGCCAGGGCTTCGCACCGCCCGTGTTCTGCGATGAATTCCGCGTGGTCAGCCAGCGCATTCTCAAGGAACGCCACCTGAAATTGCAGCTGGAACGCAACGGCCAGCGCTACGACGCGATCTGGTTCGGCCACACCGCCTCGGTCGGGGAACGGGCCCGGGTCGCGTTCCGCCTCGATGCCAATGAATACAACGGAGTAACGCGGGTGCAACTGATGGTCGAGCACGCCGAGCCGGCCTGAGCCGAGGTTGAACATACTCAAAGAGGGGACGCACCTTAGCGAGCTAGCTTGCACTCACTTCGGAATTGGAGTATAAAGACTCCATAACCGGAGCAACCCACCATGAATCTCGCTTACGCCTATCCAAAAAGTCGCTTTGAACCCGCCGTTCTGGTCGATCTGAATGCCAGGGCCGAACGTGAGCGGCTCTCCAAATCCGCGCTCAAGGGCTTCTTCAAACTGGTCGCCGCATGGAAGCTGCGCGACGAGGATGCCCGCGAACTGCTGGGCGGCCTGTCGTCCTCCACCTTCTACGAGTGGAAGAAGAATCCTGACCGGGTGCTCGAAGTCGACCGCATCACGCGCATTTCTTACTTGCTGGGCATCTATAAATCCCTGCACATCCTGTACGGCGACCAGCTGGCGGACGAATGGATCACCTTGCCCAACAAGAACCCGGTCTTCGGCGGCCGCACGCCGCTGTCGCAAATGCTGGCCGGCGGCATTCTTGCAATGCAAACCGTACGCAAGCTGCTCGATGCGCGCCGTGGGGGTCTGTAATCTTGCCGGCCACTCCAACAACCACCCAACTACGCCAGTTCGACACCTGCCGCCTGATCCCGTCCCGTTTCGCCGACGTCGAAGACTCGGTCCTCAGCCCGCTGGCTGACGACAATGACGTCCTGCGCGACCTGTTCGACCTGGATAACGCCACCAACGAGCGTCTGCGCGGCGAGTACGGCGGGCTGCCCGGCATCGGCGTCGATGAGCTGGTGTTCGGCGTGCCGAACTTCCGCATCATTAACGCGGCCTACACCTATCCACGCCCGGAGGGCAGCCGCTTCAACGACGGCGAGCGCGGGGCCTGGTACTGCGGCTTCGACGTCGAGACCTCGCTGGCCGAGATCAGCTTCCACAAGACCGTCGAATATACCGAGATCGACCGCTTCGACGACAGCGTGACCTACCAGGTACTGCTGGCCGACTTCACCAGCGTATTCCACGACCTGCGCGGGGTGGACAGCTTCGTCAAATACCTCGACCCGGAAAGCTATATCGAATCGCAGAAGCTGGCGGTCAAGCTGCTGGACGCCGGATCGATGGGGATCATTTATCCCAGCGTGCGCCACGAAGGAGGCACATGCCTGGCCTGCTTCCGGCCAGCGCTGGTGGGCAATGTACGCAAGGGTGCGGCCTATCGGCTGACCTGGAGCGGATCGCCGACACCGCTGATCGAATCAATTTGAGAATTACGAGTATTTTTATGCAAACGAAACCTGAGAACGACACCGAACTGCGCATCAAGATCAACCGCGAAACCGCGCGCCTGCCGTGGTCGGAGCTGCAGCGTCATTTTGCGCAGGGCTCCGTCATTTATGTCAGCGACGAGCTGGACCTGGTCGACGTGGCCGTGCGCATCTCGCACGACGACAAGGACAGCATCGCCCACTGGATGAACGAGGGTAAAGTCGCCAAAGTGAGCGACGCCCAGGCGGAACGCTGGAGTGCCGAAGAAGCGGTGCTGTGGACCTCGGTCGTCAGCCCATTCGTATTAGTGCAGCCACCGAAGCAGCTGCACTAAGCTTGCCGTACTACTTGGCAAGGTCCACCGCGTAGGCGGCCAGGCCCTTGCCGCGCCCGTCGTCGGCGCGCAGCTGCGTCACATTGTTCAAGCCAGCCTGGCGCGCCAGCGCGATCAAGCCTGGCGGCGCGTAAAACACCACCGGCCCACTGGTTCTCATGCGCGCAAAGCGCCAGCTGCGCCCTTGCCCATGCGCCGCCCGCGTCAGCGACTTGACCGACTTGATGTACTCGATCAGCACATCGCGGTTGGTGTCGTGCGAGGCAATCACGGTCTTGCTGTCGTCGAGCCCGGGGAATTGCCCACCACCGGCGGCGCGGTAGTTATTCGTCGCCACAATGAACTCGTCACCAGGCGCCACCGGCTTGCCGCGATAGCTCAGACGGGCGATACGCTGGCCCGGAGGCTGCGCAAGGCCGATTTCATAACTCACGTCCGGTGAAGTGAGCGCGTCGAAGTTATAGCCGGCGAAGGTAGTACTGACCAGCTCCTGCGGCTCCTTGCGCGCGGGATCGATGGTGTTGAAGCGCTCGGCCGCACGTTCGAGCCAGCTTTTGAGCAGCGCACCGTCCACCTTCACCGCATACAGCGCATTCGGATACAGGTACAAATCGGCCGCGTGATTGAGCGCCAGGCTGCCCGCGGCGACGTCGGTATAGTCCTGCACCCCGCCGTGGCCGTTCTTGAACGGTGCAGCCATCGACAGCACGGGGAGCGCGGCATACTGCGGCAAGTTTTCCTTCACATAGCGCTTCACATAGTCGGTCTGCGCCTGGTTGACGATGGCGATCGCCGACACGTCGCCCACATCGGCAAAGTAAGACGACATGCGGAAGTCCGCCGTGCCGATGGGCGTCTTGATGTAGCCGATGGTGGCGGCGTGTTCGGCCGCGACCAGTGCAGCCACGGCGGGATCGGGCGCCACGAAGGATTTATCGGGTAACTGGGTAGCGCGGGCTTCCACCTGTGTCTTGCCCTTGTCGACCATCCAGCGGGTACCGTCGTGACGCATGTGCAGGGCAATCACCCCAAGGTTCTTACCCCAGTGGTGCGACATCACGCTGGGCACGCCATGCACGGTGCCCTTGGCCTTGTCCACGCCGGGCAGGTTGAACTGGGTGACCGTGCTGGCCGCGTTGGGGAACAGCTGGTGCGAATGCCCCATCAGCATGGCGTCCACGCCGCCTACCTGTGCCAGGTGGTAGTTGGCATTCTCCATCTGCGGCGAATACGGCCCGCCATCGAGGCCGCCGTGCGACAGGGCCACCACCAGTTCGGCCCCCTTGGCGCGCATCTCGGGGATGTAGCGGCGCGCGGCCTCGCGCACGCCCTCGGTGTACACCCGCCCTTCCAGCCAGCGCTTGTCCCACGACAGGATGGTCGGCGGCGCAAAGCCGATGATGCCGACCTTGATGGTCGCCGTCACCGGCTTGCCCTCGGCATCGAGCGCGGCGACCTGCTTGTCGATGATGCGGTACGGCTCGAATAGCGGCTTGTGGGTCTTGAGGCTGTAGACGTTGGCCAGCACCAGCGGGAAAGCCGGGCCGCTGCAGGCCGGCTGCTCCGGCGCCACGCCGGCCACGTCCAGGCGGCTGCCGGTGACCTGGTTCAGGTAGGCCAGGCCGTAGTTGAACTCATGGTTGCCGATGGCACCGCCGTCGTAGCCCAGGTGGTTCATGACCTTGTAGACCGCGAGCGTCTGGTTGCACGGCAACGGATTGACCAGCGCCTGGTGGTCGGCCAGCGCCGAACCCTGGATGGTGTCGCCGCTGTCGAGCAGCAGGTTGTTGGGGTAGTCGCGGCGCGCCTGGGCGATCAGGGTCGCCAGGCGGTCCATGCCGAACGAGGGCTCGGGAGTGAGCTTGTAGTAATCGTAGCCGAGCGCATTGGCGTGCAAATCGGTGGTCTCCAGCAGCGCAAGTACGGCCGTGCTGCCGGCGGGTGGATTGGCCCAGGCGCAGGTGGAAAACAGCAAAGTGAAAGCTGGGATGCAAAATTGATAAGGCATAAGGGCGGCCTGATAGGCGAAACGCGACCCGGCCCATCATACGCAGGCGTCCGCCACCGGGCAAGACGAGCGCGCTGCGGTATAATCGAAGGTTCGGTGCGACACGAAATTCGCCAAGTGTAAATAGGCGAGAGTTCTACTTATCATTGTTTTGGCCATCGTAATGCTTCACGCGATGGCCAGGAAACCTGTTATGCGACTAACAGTAGCCTAGGGAGACATGCGTAACTGGTAACGGGTGCGTGTGAAGCTTTCCTGACAATGTATCCCCCCACATGGGTACGACCTGCCGTGAGGCAGTTTCGTGGATTCTCCGAGCAGTACGGGGTTGAGGGGCTAGGCTGGCTGGTATGGGTAATTTAAGTGAATCGTCGAAAACTTCGTAACGATTGAGGTGCCAAAACCGCTGTTAGGCACTAACCAAAATGGTATGTGGCTGGATATTCTGCTCGAACCTCGGAATACGTCGACATGAAGCCACCGGAGGATAGACGGACCCTAACCCGGTCTTGTGATAAGTAGGGAACGTGGAAAACCCGACTCTCCGCCTTTCCAGAGTTTGGATGAGGCAGGCAACCCGCAAGGGGAACTGACGGAGAAGCGGGCATGGGAAGATAGAGAAAGCGAACGCCGGGCTGTAATGGTTCGGATAGGGATTCAAGCTTTGTCCCGGCCTGAAAGGGTGCAGACTTCTATCTGGTCTATCGTCGCAAGGCGGCTGGCCGAACCCTTTGTCTTGGATGAGATGAAGGGTGGGTATCAGGATATGGATACCCACCGAATGGATATTTTCACTTGTGGGAGCTATGAACGCTCCCACAAGGAGCTTTATGGTTTTCTGCTTGTGAAATTGAAGTGAACTTCAACTTACAGGAGGAAAGCAGCATGGAAGTGCATATCCACGCGGATGTGTCTGCGCTTTCCGGCGGTCCGCAACACTGGCACGATGTGAGTTGGCGTCATGTTGAGCGGAACGTGAAAGGGATGCAGATACGAATTGCGAAGGCAACTCGGGAAGGTCGATGGCGCAAGGTGAAAGCCCTGCAACGGATGCTGACCCGAACGAAATCCGCAAAGCTGTTAGCGGTAAAACGTGTTACTGAGAATCAAGGCAAACGCACGACAGGTGTAGATGGTGAGCTATGGGAGTCACCTGAAACGAAATGGGCAGCACTTGAAAGGATGAAGCAGCGTGGATATAGACCTCTGCCTTTGCGGAGAATCTATATACCGAAAGCGAATGGGAAAAAACGTCCCCTTGGGATACCCACGATGCTGGATCGGGCCATGCAAGCCTTATACCTTCTAGGGTTGGAACCTGTATCCGAGTCAACGAGTGATCCGAATTCGTATGGATTTAGGACCAACCGTTCGACAGCAGATGCAATGTCCCAACTGTTCGTTTCCCTATCCATGAAGGCTTCGGCTGAGTGGGTCTTGGAAGCGGACATCGCAGGCTGTTTCGACAACATCAATCATGCGTGGCTGAACGATAACGTTCCTATGGATCGTAACGTTCTCAAGCGGTGGTTGAAGTCTGGTTTGATTTATCAGAACCAGTTTCAGGAGACAGAAGCTGGTACGCCTCAAGGAGGAATCATTTCTCCGACGCTGGCAAACATGACGTTGAACGGTCTGGAAACCGGTCTTGCTGATTATCTCAGGAAGAAGTTTGGGTGCCGGGCTAATAAGCTGAAGATCCATGTGGTGCGATACGCGGACGATTTCGTCATTACAGGCACATCAAAAGATGTGCTCGAAAATGAAGTCAAACCTTGGGTCGTTGAGTTCCTGGCATTACGAGGACTTCAATTATCGGAGGAAAAGACGCGCATCGCTCACATCGACGATGGCTTTGATTTTCTAGGGTGGAATTTCCGCAAGTATCAGGGAACACTACTCATTAAACCGAGCAAGGAAAACGTGCAAGCGTTTTATCGCAAGGTGAAGGAAATCATCGACGAGCATAAGACGGTGACGCAGATGGAATTGATTGATCTGCTGAATCCGGTATTGCGGGGCTGGGCGCAGTATCACAGTCCTGTAGTAGCCAAGGAGACGTACAGCCGTCTGGATAGTCTGTTGTTCAGGGCGATCTGGTGGTGGTCGAAACGGCGGCATCCGAGGAAGAACGCTGAATGGATACGGAATAAGTATTTCCGCTCTGTCGGTGAACGGCATTGGGTGTTTGCAGTTCCTGTAGTCACAGAAGACGGCGGTAAGGAGTTTAGACAGTTGTATCGATTGTCTGATACAACGATTAAACGGCACAAGAAAGTCAAAGGGGCGTATAACCCATTTGATCCAAGTTGGGAGCAATACGGCGAACAACTGCAGCAGGAGCGTATGTTGGAAGACATGAAGCACCGTAAGCAGTGGATTCGCATGTATCTCGACCAAGGTGGACTTTGTGCTTTGTGTAACTGCAGGATGACTAAAGCGACCGGGTGGCATGACCATCACATTGAATATCGTGTGCATGGAGGCTCGGATGCCATTGGAAATCGTGTTCTGCTACACCCTAACTGCCATGCCCAGGTGCATAGCTTAGGTTTGAAAGTAACTAAGCCGGCTCCCCAATAGGGAGCTTTGGAAAACATAATTTTATTTTAGAGATTGTGTTATAGGCTCGAGCCGTGTGCGGTGAAAGCCGCAAGCACGGTTCTACGGGGGGAATGGGCCAGAAATGGCCTGTTCCTACCCAACATTCAACCGATTCACTATCAAGACCGGAACGCCATGGAAGCCGAACGCATTAACGCCCTCTCCGCCCTGCTGAACGACCTGACCGGTCGTGAAGCCGAACTTCGGAGGTATCTTTGACTTCGATAAAAAGTCAGAGAAACTCGAACAAGTTAACGAAGAATTAGAAGACCCGACCGTCTGGAACGACCCCAAGCGCGCCCAGGACCTCGGCAAGGAAAAGAAGGCCCTGGAGGCAGTGGTTCACACGCTGACCAAGGCCGACGCCGACCTGCGCGACGCCAGCGACCTGTTCGACATGGCCAAGGAAGAAGGCGACCACGATACGCTCGAAGCAATCGAAGCGGACGCCGAAGAATTCAAGAAGGTCATCGAAGGCATGGAATTCCGCCGGATGTTCAACAATCCGATGGACGGCAATAACTGCTTTATCGATATCCAGGCCGGCGCCGGCGGTACCGAAGCCCAGGACTGGGCCTCGATGCTGCTGCGCCAGTACCTGCGCTACTGCGAACGCAAGGGCTTCAAGGTCGAGATCCTTGAACAGTCCGAGGGCGAGGTCGCGGGCATCAAGACCGCCACCCTGAAGGTCGAGGGCGAGTACGCCTACGGCCACCTGCGCACCGAGACCGGCGTGCACCGCCTGGTGCGCAAGTCGCCGTTCGACTCGGCCAACGGCCGCCACACCTCGTTCACCAGCCTGTTCGTGTATCCGGAAGTGGATGACTCGATCGAGATCGACGTCAACCCGGCCGACATCCGCGTCGACACCTACCGCGCATCCGGCGCCGGCGGACAGCACATTAACAAGACCGACTCCGCGGTGCGCATGACGCACGCTCCGACCGGGATTGTGGTGCAGTGCCAGAACGACCGCAGCCAGCACCGCAACCGCGCCGAGGCGATGGAAATGCTCAAGGCCAAGCTGTACGAGCACGAACTGCGCAAGCGCATGAGCGAGCAGCAGAAGCTGGAAGACTCCAAGACCGACGTGGGCTGGGGCCACCAGATCCGCTCCTACGTGCTGGACCAGTCGCGCATCAAGGATTTGCGTACCAACTTCGAAACCGGGAATACCAAGGGCGTGCTGGACGGCGACCTGGACGACTTCATCTCGGCTTCGCTCAAGCAGGGTGTGTAATCGATGACGCTTTCCACCGCAGCCCCGCGCGCCTTCATTTTCGACATGGATGGCACCATCGTCGACAACATGGCCTTCCACACCAGCTCGTGGATCACCTTCTTCGAGCGGCGCGGCCAGAACATTGATGCCGATAAGTTTTTCCGCGACACCGCGGGCCGCCAGGGGCATGAGATCATCCGTGCCTACCTGGGCGAGCACCTGGTCGACGAGGAAGTGCGCGTCCTCAACGATGAGAAGGAAACGGTCTACCGCGAGCTGTACGAACCGCACCGCAAGACCATCAGCGGCTTCGACGAGCTGATCGCCCGGGCCACGCTCGATGGCGTCAAGCTGGCTGTTGCCAGCGCGGCGCCCAACGGCAACATCGTGTTCACGCTCGATGGCCTGGACCTGCGCCGCCATTTCGACGCCGTGGTCTGCGCGGCCGATGTCCCGCGCGGCAAACCGCACCCGGACGTCTTCCTCGCCGCGGCCGAGCGCTGCGGCGTCGCGCCCGAGCACTGCATCGTCTTCGAAGACGCGCCCCTGGGCGTGGAAGCGGCGCGCCGCGCCGGCATGCGCGCGGTGGTGCTGACCACCACCCTGCCGGCCGAGGCCTTTGCCGACTTCGACAACGTCATCCACATCGCCAGCGATTTTTCCGAGCTGACGGTGGCCGAGCTGTTCTCGGCATAAGCACTCACACCAACCTTAGCGATACCTATCATGACCACGGACACCCACACCGACGCCGCCGCCCCGGCGGACGAAAACAAGATCATCAGCGAGCGCCGCGCCAAGCTGGCCGCCATCCGCGAACAGGGCGTGGCCTTCCCTAACGACTTCCGCCCGCAGCACAAGGCGGCCGAGCTGCACGAGGAGTACGGCGGCAAGAGCCGTGAAGAGCTGGAAGCTGCCGAAGTAGCAGTGGTGCTGGCCGGCCGCATGATGCTCAAGCGCGAAGCCGGCAAAAAAGCCGCTTTCGCCACCTTGCAGGATTCGTCCGGCGCGCGCGCCGATGGCCGCATCCAGATCTACGTCACCCTCGACAAGGTGGGCGAAGCTGCCATGGCGGCCCTGCACCACTACGACCTGGGCGACATCCTGGGCGTGACCGGCACGCTGTTCAAGACCAAGACCGACGAGCTGACCATCAAGGTCTCGGAACTGCGCCTGTTGACCAAGTCGCTGCGCCCGCTGCCGGACAAGTTCCACGGCCTGGCCGACCAGGAGACCAAGTACCGCCAGCGCTACGTCGACCTGATCATGAACGAAGAGACGCGCCGCACCTTCAAAGCGCGGACCGCGGCCATGTCGTCGATCCGCCGCTTCATGGAAAAGAACGACTTCATGGAAGTCGAAACGCCGATGCTGCATACCATCCCGGGTGGCGCCGCGGCCAAGCCTTTCATCACCCACCACAATGCGCTGGACATGCAGATGTACCTGCGTATCGCGCCTGAGCTGTACTTGAAGCGCCTGGTGGTGGGCGGTTTCGATCGCGTGTTCGAGATCAACCGTAACTTCCGCAACGAGGGCGTGTCGATCCGTCACAACCCCGAGTTCACCATGATGGAGTTCTACGCGGCCTACACCGATTACCAGTGGCTGATGGATTTCACTGAAGCCGTGATCCGCCAGGCCGCCGTCGATGCGCACGGCACCGCGACCCTGTCCTATGGCGGGCGCGAGCTGGACCTGGCCAAGCCATTCCACCGCCTGACCATCGTCGGTGCGATCAACAAGTATGCGCCGCACTATACCGAAGCGCAGCTGAACGACGCCGAGTTCATCAAGGCCGAGCTGAAGACGTTCGGCGTCAAGCCGCATGCCCATTCGGGCCTGGGCGCGCTGCAGCTGGCACTGTTCGAAGAGACCGCCGAAGCGCAGCTGTGGGAGCCGACTTACATCATCGACTATCCGGTGGAAGTATCGCCGCTGGCACGTGCATCGGACACGCGCGAAGGCATCACCGAGCGCTTCGAGCTGTTCATGGTCGGCCGCGAGATCGCCAACGGCTTCTCGGAACTGAACGACGCCGAAGACCAGTCGGCACGCTTCCTGGCGCAGGTCGCGGCCAAGGATGCGGGCGACGAGGAAGCCATGTTCTATGACGCGGACTACATTCGCGCGCTGGAATACGGCATGCCGCCGGCCGGCGGCTGCGGCATCGGCATCGACCGCCTGATGATGATCATCACCGACTCGCCGAACATCCGCGACGTGCTGCTGTTCCCGCACCTGCGCCGCGAAGAGTAAGCGTCAAGCATGCATGACAAAGGGGCCTTCCGGTCCCTTTTTTTTGTGCTTCGCTTAACTGGCGCGGCGGTCCAGGAACATGCTGTTGCCCTTGCTCTTCTTGGCCTGGGACTTGGCGGCCGTGGCCGCGGTGGCAATTTCGTGGTGCGAGCCGAAGCGGCCGGGGGCTACCCGGATGATCCCGATCGATAGGCTCATCAGCGGGAAGAACATCGCGCGGCCTTGCCGGTCTTCGCTGAGAAAGCCGCCCCGCGCCCGGTCTTCCGGCAGGTAGCAGGCTTTGACGTCGGCCTCGAATTCGGCCAGCATGCGCTGGCAGCGGCTTTCCCAGTCGCCGCTTTGCAGCAGCATCATGAAATCGTCGCCGCCGATATGGCCCAGGAAGTCGCGGTCAGGGTCGATATTCTTGCCAAGGATGTTACCCAACAGCTGGATGACATCGTCGCCCTTGCGGTAGCCGTACACGTCGTTGTATGGCTTGAAATTGTCGAGGTCGCAGTAACAGGCCCAGAACTCCGCGCCGCCCTCCTGCAGCCGTTCGATATGCTCGTTGATCGGCACGTTACCGGGCAATTGGGTGAGCGGATTGGCGTAGCGCGCGGCGGTGATCTGCAGCTGGGTGATTTCGCGCATCAGGTCGTGGCCGGTGCCCATGCCGAGATAACGGCCTTGCTCGGTAATGATGAAGCCATTGGACAGGTGATGCGCGTCGCCATTGGCCATGCTGACGCCGAGTTCCTGCAGCGAGCTGTCGATGTCGACCATGATCGCGCCGGCGTCCATGAAGGCGGTACACGAGCGCTTGCCGTACAGCTCGCGCTGGTAAGGGCGGGCGAAGTGGTCGATCATGTCGTAGCGGCTGACCAGACCCAGCGGTTTGCAATTGTCGACGATGGGCACGACCAGCAAGCTGCTGTCGGCCATGAAAATATCGTACAGCTCGTTATTGTTCAGCGTCGGTGGGTACGGCGTCACTTGCCGCAGCAACTTATTGATGCTCATGGTTTTTTCCGGATGCTTGTCCTGCGGGTAGATCGAAATGGCCGACCCGTGCAAAGTAGCAGCGATCTCGGCGCTGACCGCGACAGGCGGCCGGGCGCTGGGACGGCCCAGGTGGTAGCCCTGCCCGAATCCGATGCCCAGGTCGCGCAGCACCAGCAGCTCGGCCTCGGTTTCGATCCCTTCAGCAATCACTCTGGTGCCTGAGCGCTCGGCGATTTCCTTGATCGAGCGGACGAACTGCAACTTGACCGGGTCGTGGTTGATGCCCTGGATAAAATGCATATCGATCTTGACGTACTCCGGCCGCAGTTCGGACCACAGGCGCAGGCTGGAGAAACCTTCGCCCAGGTCGTCGATGGCGATCTCGAAGCCCATGTTGCGGTAGTGCAGCACGGCTTCGCGCATCAGTTGGTAGTCGTAGGTCGGCTGGTTTTCGGTCAGTTCGATGATCACGCGGGCCGGGTCGATGCCCAGCTGGTGGATCAGCTGCATGGTCTGGCCGTGGCGTGCGTCGCGCAGCAACAGGCATTCAGGACTGACGTTGAGGAACAGCTTTCCGGGCAGATCAAGTTCGGCAAAACGCCGGATGACCACGCTGCGGCACAGGTGTTCCACATCGACTTCCAGGCGATGCGCGCGCGCCACCTTGAACAGACTGAGCGGCGAGTGAAGCACGCTGTCGGATGGCCCGCGAATCAAACCTTCATAGCCGAGGATCTCGCCGTCGGCCATGCGCACGATGGGCTGCAGCAGCGCGCTCAGGCGGCCGTTGGCAACAATGTCGACCAGGTGGTCGCGCAGCGCATCGTCGGTATCATTGGCCGTCACCAGCCTGGGATAGCTGAGGCGGCGCGTGCTCGCGCTTGGCGGACTGAGCAGTGGGAAACCCCGAAAATGTTGCCGGTTCAGCATTGCTTTCTTCCAAATTCAATAATAGTTTCTCATCATAAACACCAAATGTGACAGTCTGATGAATATGCCGGGAAAATGAAAGAATTTGGGTATCCGATATGATACAAAGTCGTCTCAACAACAATGCGGAACGGAACGAAGTATGCGGACTCGCACAGCAGTATCCCTGGCCATCGCCCTATCCTGCGCCATCCTGGCTTGCGGAGCGCGGGCGCAGATTGCCACCCACCAGCTCGACAATGGCGTGATTCGCGCTGTCGCCACCGAAGAAATCGGCGGGCGCCTGCTGTCCTTCTCGCTGGCGGGCAAGCCGAATTTCCTCAAGCTCGACGAGAAGGCCGGCAATCCGGCTCAAGCGATCGACGCCAACACCGAAAACGTCGGCTATCTGGGCCACGAAATATGGCTCGGGCCGCAAAGCCAATGGTGGTCGCATCAAAACGCCAATCCGCAACGCGCGGCAGAGAAAGCGGTCTGGCCGCCGGATCCTTACCTGAGCCTCGCCAAGTACAGCGTGGTCAGGAAGACAGCCAGGGAACTGATTGTGGACAGCCCGGCCAGTCCGGTTTCCGGGGTCTCACTGAGCAAGCGCTTCGCCCTCGTAAAGGGCAAGCCGAACAGCCTGCAGGTCCAGGTCAGCGCCACCAACCGCCGTGATCGCCAGGTGGCCTGGGACATCTGGTTCAATACCCGCACCCATGGCGACACGCTGGTGTATGTGCCCCTGGCCGATGGCGCGCAGC
This sequence comes from uncultured Oxalobacteraceae bacterium, assembly GCA_946479255.1. The sequence goes on along the minus strand of CAMLFK010000028.1, from coordinate 8,155 downwards.
TGCGTGCCGAGCCTGTTTCCGGCCCCGCCAACGCGCCCTTGCGCTACACGGTGGCCGATGGGATCTTTTCCCTGGATATGGTCGCGCCGCCGCCCGGCCAGATGGCCCGCGTCGGCAAGATCTTCCTCCAGCCGGCGTATGGATGGATGGCCGGTTTTCATGGGGAACAGGCATTCATCGTGCAGTTCCAGTTGCAAGCGCGCTCGGCGATCCATCCTGAACAGGGGCAGATCGAACTGTTCAATGATTACCAGCCGGCCCAATCGGACAAGGGATTGCTGGAAATGGAAGTGCATGCGCCCTATAAGACGCTGCAACCCGGCCAGACCATGACGGCGGCGGAACTGTGGACCATCATCCCCTACCAGGGTCCCGCCACGCGCGCCGCCCACCTTGCCTTCTTGCGCAAACAAGCCACCCAACTGGGCCTGAAAGGTTTGTAAGCCTTAAGGTGGCAGGCGCTAGCTCATTTTGCCCTGCCCGACCCGCTGCGCCCGGTAGATGCCGGCGTGGCCGGAGAACAGATAGCTGATCACGCAGGCCAGGCCGGCGTACGGCCCGATTTGCGGACCGAACAGTTCGATCGCCATCACGGTCGACGCCAGCGGCGTGTTGGCGGCACCGGCGAACACGGCCACAAAACCGAGTGCCGCCAGCATGGCGAACGGCATTTGCAGGATGGGCGCGAGCGCGTTGCCCATGGTCGCGCCGATGTAAAAAAGCGGCGTGACTTCGCCGCCCTTGAAGCCGCTGCCCAGCGAGGCAATGGTGAAAGCCATCTTGCCGAGGAAATCCCAGGCCGGCAGTTGCTGCTGAAACGATTCGACGATGGTGGGAATGCCCAAACCGATATAGCGCTGGGTGCCCAGGCCCCAGACCGCCAGGGCGACGGCAATGCCGCCGATGGCCGGGCGCCATGGCGCATAGCTGATCCTGCGTTTCATGAAGGCGGAAAGTCCATGCGTGGCCTTGGCGAACAGCATGCCGGCCAGGCCGAACAGGATGCCGGCAAGGATGGTGGCGCCCAGCGTCCAGGCACTGATCGGCGGTAGCAGCGCCAGCGCATAGTGGGTATGCTGCACGCCCCACCACAAACCGACCTGGTCGGCCAGGATCGCCGCCACCATGCATGGCAGGATGGCGTCGTAGCGCATGCGGCCCAGGGCCAGCACTTCCAGGGCGAAAATCGCCCCGGCCAGCGGGGTGCCGAATACCGATGCAAAGCCGGCGCTGATGCCTGCCATGATCAGCAGCCTGCGCGCGCCTTGGTCCAGCCGAAACAGATTCGTCAATTGATCGGCCAGGGCGCCGCCCATCTGTACCGCGGTTCCCTCGCGGCCCACCGAGGCACCGAACAGATGGGAGATGACGGTTCCGCCCAACACCAGCGGCGCCATGCGAAGAGGAATGATTTTCTTGGGATCGTGGATCTCGTCGATCAGCAGGTTATTGCCGGTCTCGACTTCTTTGCCCACCTTGAGATAGATCCAGCCGACCGCGAAGCCGGCCACCGGGAGCAAGGCGATCAGCCAGGGATAGGCTTCGCGCATGCCGGTGGCCCAGTCCAGCGACCACAGGAACAATGCCGATGCGCTGCCGGCGAGTACCGCGACCAGGGCGGCCAGCAAGAGCCACTTGGCGACGTAAGGCAGCAGAGCGATCTGTTCGGGTTGCGCTGAGGTTTTCAGAAGATGGCGCCGGCGGATGGGTGAGCCGAGATCTTACCATTTCTGTTGCACGCGGCAAACATAGCGCCGGGCATAGCCCTAGCGGCGCCGCTTTTTCCAGTTGTAGTCGGGGCCGGTCACGTCCACGCCGAGTTGCCCGACCAGGTCGGGGTTTTCCGACGCCATCGACATGAAGCGCAAGTCTTCGCCCTCGCGGCGGCGCTTGCGCAAGCCTTCGAGAAAGGTCAGCGCTTCGCCCATGTGGGCGGAATCGAACAGCTGCGCCTGGGGCGTGTGCTGTTCATTTTCAACCACGGTCCAGTACACCATATACATTGTTTCCTCCAGATTGGGGGGCTAGAAATGTTTCGACGCAGGAGCGGCGCCATCTCAGCCGGCTCAGTTAATATGACAACTTCTCTCGAGGAGCCGCCAGTGCCAGTGATTATCCGTGACTGCAAGCCAAACGACGCCGCAGCGATCGCGTCCATCTACAACCATTTTATTCTGAAGACTTGCGTCAGTTTCGAAGAGACCGCGGTTTCCGGCGATGACATGGCGCGGCGCCAGGAAGATGTCCAGGCGGCAGGTTTGCCGTGGCTGGTGCTGTGCCTGGACGATGTCGTCATTGGCTATGCCTACGCGACCACATGGCGGGTTCGCCACGCTTACCGCTTCTCTTTGGAAAGCACGGTCTACCTGGCGCCGGCTTACGGCGGCCAAGGTTACGGACAGAAACTGTACCGCGCCCTGATCGAACGGTGCCGCAGCGCCGGCTATCACCTCTTGATCGGCGGCATTGCGCTTCCCAACGATGCCAGCGTGGCGCTCCATGAAAAGCTGGGCTTTCTCAAAACGGCGCACTTTAGCGAAGTCGGATTCAAATTCGATGCCTGGCGCGACGTCGGCTACTGGCAGCTTAAGATAGGCGGCTGACATGTGTTGAGCTGTTGCCCCGTCGCGCTCACAGGGACTGCGAAATGGCGTGCAGCACCAAGCCGACCAGACCGCCAACAATGGTGCCGTTGATTCGGATGTACTGCAGGTCGCGCCCGACGTGCAGCTCCAGTTTGCTCGACAAGGTGTCGGCATCCCAGCTGCGGATGACACGCCGCACCAGCGAAACGATGACCTCCCTGCGCGACACGATCGCATGGGCGGCAAAATTGCGGATCGAAACGTTGAGCTGTTGCTGGACCGCGGGGTTGCGCGTGAGGGCACGCCCCAGCGCGAACAAGGCCTGTTCGGTGTGCGCGGCCAGGCGCGAATCCTCGGATTCGGCGTCGGCCAGCAGGCGTTCGCGCGCGCTGGCCCACACCTGGTTCACATAGCGCCTGAACAAGGGGTGGCGCAGGCTCTTGCTCAGCAGGCCTTGCAATTTCTGTTCGTACTCCTCCGACGTGGCGAGCTTCTCGATCAGCTCGTCGGTCGCCGCCTGGAAGCGGGCCCGCCAGTTGCCGTCCTCGCTGCGGATGTCGTCCAGGGTGTCCTGTACACCTTCGATCAGCCGTTCGTAGAACTTTTCGTCGACCAGCTTGGGCACCCAGCGCGGACTGTGCTCGTGCACCTTCTGGCGGATGTACGGCCGGTGCTCGTCCAGCGCGCTGGCCACCAGCGCCAGGAAACGTTCGAGCAGCACGGTATGCTGGCCCCCTTCGACCAGCACCGACAGCACCCGCGACAGCATGGGCGCCAGCTTCACGCCTTCCAGCGAGCCGGACAAAGCATCGCGCAGGAAACGTGTCGCATCCTTGTTGTGTACCATTTGCAGCAAGGTCGGCAAGCCGCCCACCAGGTGCCGGCTGACCGTGCGCACATTCTCGCGCCGCGTCAGCCACTGTCCGGCCGATCCGGCAAAATCGAAACGCGCCAGTTCCGCCTGCACCACCTCGACGCTCATGAAATTCTGCTCAAGGAAGTTGCCAAGGTTTTCGCCGATGCGCTCCTTGTTGGACGGGATGATGGCCGTATGCGGAATCTTCAGGCCGAGCGGATGCCGGAACAGGGCCGTCACGGCAAACCAGTCCGCCAGCGCGCCAATCATGGCTGCCTCGGCGAAGGCAGCGGCATACGACAGCCCGGGATAGCGCTTTTCCAGCAAGCGCGCGACCACGAACAGCACCGCCATTGCCACCAGCAAGCCAGTGGCGACGCGCCGCATGAAGGTCAGCCGGCCACGCTGGACCGCTTCCCGCGCTGCCTGATCGATGCCGTTCAAAATATTAGAGCCTGATCAATGTAATGGTGGTGGCGCCGCGTGGCCGCCCTGCCGAATCTCCATCCTAGAAGGATGCGCCCGGTCCTTCTGTGCGCAGGCGTACATACCCACGACATGCGAGATGCCGCTCCGCAAGCATTCCGGACGGACGAGCTCGAATATCTGCCAAAAGGTTCAGTTCCACACATTGATACGCCTCATTGAGCGGCTATTTCAGGCATTGATACTGATTGAACAGAGGTCGAACAGAAGCCCGTCGTCAGCACTCACGGAGGAAACATGGCAATGACTGGGGAAGACCAGGATGTCCGTCCAGCGGAGCAGCAGCAATTCCTGAGTAGCCTGAGCCGGTTCACCCAGCAGCATCGGGCCGGCCACTGGTCGGGCACCTTTGCCGACTTCATGGAACACATCCTGCCGCGCTCACCCCAGCAGATCGCGCGCAGCTCGCACCAATACATCTGGGACATGATACGCGCAACCTGTACCGAGGAAGAGGATCGCCCCCTGCGCTGCCGCCTGTTCGAAGACGATCTGTTCGGCATCGACGATGCGATCGAACGGGTGGTCGACTATTTCAAGGCCGCCGCCGCCGGGTCCGAGGTGGGACGCCGCCTGCTGCTGCTGCTCGGCCCGCCATCGGGAGGCAAATCCACGATGGTCATCCTGCTCAAGCGCGGCCTGGAAGAATACAGCTACACCGACGAGGGTGCTCTGTATGCGGTGGCCGGCTGCCCGGTCCACGAGTCGCCCCTGCACCTGATCCCGCACACCATGCGGCCCGCCTGCCGCAATACCTATGGCATCGACATCAGCGGCGAACTGTGTCCGCATTGCCGCGCACGGCTGGAGCAGCAATTCTCCGGCGACTTCATGCAAATGCCGGTGGAACGTTTCTTTGTCTCGGAGGCCGGGCGCAGCGCCATCGGCACGTACGCGCCCCATGACCCCACCACCGCCGACCTCGCCGACCTGGTCGGCTCGGTGGACCTGTCCAAGGTCGCCCAGTACGGCGACGAAGGCGACCCGCGTGCCTGGTCCTGGTCGGGGGCCGTGTACGCGGCCAGCCGCGGCGTGCTCGAAATGATCGAGATCCTCAAGGTCAAGCGCGAGTTCCTGTACCTGCTGCTGACCCTGACCCAGGAGAAAAACGTCAAGGTGTCGCGCTTCCCCCTGATCTACCTGGACGAGACGATTCTCGCCCACACCAACCTGGCTGAATTCCGCAAGTTCCTGCAAGAGAGCGAAAACGAGGCGCTGCTCGACCGCATGGTGATCATCCAGGTACCGTACACGCTCAATTACAAGGACGAGGCGCGCATTTACCGCAAGCTCATTTCGTCGGCCGCGCCGGCCTTCCGCGATGTGCACCTCGACCCCCATGTGCTGCATGCGGCGGCCGTGTTCGCCGTGCTCTCGCGCATCCATGATGCCGACGACAAGGAAGTAGAGCTGATCAAGAAGGTGCGCATCCATGCCGACGAAGAGGTCGAAGGAGTGAACCGCGCCGATGTCCGGCGGGTCAAAGATAAAGACAAGGTACCGGACGAGGGCCTGTCGGGCGTGTCGCCACGTTTCGTCATCAATGCCCTGTCCAATGCCATCATCCAGTCAAACCGCAAGAGCCTGTCGACCATGGACGTGCTGCTGGCACTCAAGGACGGTATCGAAAGCGATGCCCGCATCGATCCCAAGCGCAAGCGCAGATGGGTCGATTATCTGGTGCTGACGCGAAAGGATTTTTACAACCGCTGGGTCAAGGAAGACGTGCACAAGGCGCTGTTCGTATCGTTCGAACAAGAGGCGCAGGACTTGCTCAATAAATACCTGGACGAGGTCGAGGCCATGCTGGACAACCGTCAGATCAAGGACCCGATCACCAACGAGGAGCGGCGTCCCGACGAGCGCTTCTTGCGGGCGGTGGAAGAAAAGATCCATATTTCCGAATCCGGCAAGCAGTCTTTCCGGCAGGAGGTGGTACGCAAAGCCATGGGCGCCTACAAACGGGGGACCAAGTTCGGCCTGGAAAGCCATCTCCAGCTCAACGACGCTGTCCAGCAATACCTGTTCGAGCAGCGCCGCGATGTTTTGCGCCTGGTAAGTTCAGCCAAGCGTCCAGACGATGAAGTCCGCACCAAGATTTCCGCCGTTGAAAAACGCCTGGTCGACGAATACGGTTACGACGCGCACAGTGCCCGCGAGGCGCTTAACTACGTGACGACATTGCTGGCGCAGGAATAGCCTGCCTGGAGGTAGAAGCGTGACGACGGCCACCATGAACACTGCCTGGTACGACCTGTTCTCGCGAGGTGCGCGGGACTGGCTGCGCCACAACGAAAAGGTCCGCGAGGCAGTCCAACAGCACTTGCCGGACCTGATTGCCGGCCCGGACCTCATCACCGGCCCGCAGGACCGCACCGTACAAGTTCCCGTGCGCATGCTGCAACACGCCCGCTTCAAGCTGGCCGACGGGCGCAGTGTCAGCGGCGCCGGACAGGGCGAAGGCCAGCCCGGCGACCTGCTGGCCCCCGGCGAGCCGGAGAACACTCCAGACGAGGACGGTGACGGCGGCGGCGAGCCGGGCGAAGTGCGCCTGTTGCTCGAGATCGCCATCGACGACGTGATGGACTGGTTGTGGGACGAACTCAAGCTGCCCGACCTGAAACCGCAAGCCGGCACGGCCATCGATGAGGTCGAGCTGGTGCGCGAAGGCTGGGACAAGCGCGGCGCCCGTTCGCGCCTGGACCGGCGCCGTACCGTCAAGGAAGCCATCAAGCGCCGCGCGGTGCAGGACGATCCGGTACCGTTCACCAATGACGATCTGCGCTTCCGCCAGCTGGTCACGCGGCACCGGCCCAGCACGAGCGCGACCATCCTGTTCGTGATCGACGTTTCCGCCAGCATGACGCAAGCGGAGCGCAAGCTGGCCAAGTCCTTCTTTTTCTTCGCGCTGCAAGGCATCCGGCGCAAATACGCCCAGGTGCAGACCTACTTCGTGGCCCATACGACGCACGCCTGGCAATTCAATGAAAGCGAATTCTTCCAGGTGAGCGGAACGGGCGGCACCATCGCCTCGAGCGCGTTCCGCCTGGTGCGCGACCTGGTGCGGACCCAGTGCAATAGTGCAAACGATAACGTCTATATGTTCTATGCCTCCGATGGCGAGAACTTCACCGAAGACCGCAGTGCCGCCACCCAGGTGCTCACCGAACTGGCGAGCATGCTGAACTACATCGGCTATGTCGAGACCATGCCCGGATTGCCCAGGTCGCTTGAAACGGAAATGCGGCGCCTCTGCAATGAACTCGAACGCAAAGGACTCGCGGTCGGCAGCAGCCTGATTTCCGGACCGGACGACGTCTGGCGCGCACTGCGTAAGTTCTTCGTCCAGGAAATGCAACGGGATAATGCGGAGGCCCGGCCATGAGCGATGCCCACGCCACCCTGGCCGACTATACCCGCCGGATCGAAGAACTGGCCATCGAGCTCGGCCTGGATTTTTATCCGGTCACCTTCGACCTCGTGCCGGCCAACTTCATGGTCGAGATCGCGGTGTACGGCTTGCCGGTGCGGATGCGTCACTGGTCCTTCGGCGTACGCTATATTCACCAGCTGGTGCGCCAGCACATGGGGCATTCGCGCATCTTCGAGGTGATGTTCCCTGGCGATCCCTGCCATGCGTTCATGCTGGAGCAAAATTCGCTGGCAGAAAATACCCTGGTCACGGCCCACGTGCTGGGGCATGCCGACTTCGCCAAGAACAATCAGCTGTTCGCCCGCTTCATGGCGATGGCCGGCGGCCAGATCCTGCAGCAAAGCGCCGCGCGCGCCCATCGCCTGGAAACCGCGCTGGCGGCACACGGCCAGGCCCGGGTCGAGGCGGTCCTCGATGCGGCCCTGTCGCTGGAGACCCACATCGACGTCAACCAGCCGCTGCACCGCGAACGCTATCCGGAGTTCGTCCCGGAACCGCAGGCGCCGGAGCCGGACGTTTTCCAGGACCGTTACCAGCGCCTGACGGGCGCCCGCGACACCGGCCCGCAATGGCGCGGGCAAACCAGAAATCCATTGCCGCCCCAGCCGGAATACGACCTGCTGTGGTTCATCGCGCAGTACGCGCCTGACATGGAGGACTGGGAACGCGACATTTTCCTGGCGGTGCGGGAGGAAGCGTTCTACTTCCATCCCATCCATTCCTGCCAGATCATGAACGAGGGCTGGGCCTCGTACTGGCACGCGCGCCTGCTGCGCGAAGCCAGCTTCCTGCCCC
>CAMLFK010000027.1 GCA_946479255.1 uncultured Oxalobacteraceae bacterium | reverse complement strand
GGTACGTGATCGACATCGTGGTGCGCAATCTGTACGAGCGAACCGCCGACGTGGGTTTCCTGGCCATCGACGAAGAGCTGTGCCGCTTTGTGGCGGGCAGCGGCGCGCCGGCCGCGCAGATCCGTGCGCGCTTGCAGGCCTACCGCAGCAAGTACAGCGTGTACGATGAGATCCTGCTGCTCGACACCGCCGGCAACGTGCTGCTGCAGGCCGATGGCGCCATCCAGGTCGAGGGCAGCATCGACCCGCTGATTGAAGAAACCCTGGCCGCGGCCAGCCATGTCGAAACGTTTCGCGCCAGCGAGCTGCGGCCCGGCCGCCAGCGTGCGCTGATCTACTCGCGCCGCATGCTCGACCCTGACAGCGGTGCTGCCGTCGGCGTGCTTTGCCTGTGCTTCGCGTTCGAGGAAGAGATGGCCGGCATCTTCGCCGCGCACCGCGACCCGGCAGCGTGCTCCAATATGCTGCTGGTCGACGCCGGCGGGGTGGTGCTGGCCAGCGCCGACCCGGACTGGATCGCGCCCGGCAGCCGGGTGCCGCTTGGGCGCGCCAGCGGCGACGCGCTCACCATGTACCGCGGGCGCCAGTATCTGGTGCGCACCTTCGCGGCCGCCGGCTACCAGGGCTATCCCGGCCCGCCGGGCTGGCATGGGCAGGTGATGATTCCGCTGGATGTGGCTTTTGCCGGCAGCGGCGGCCATGCGCTGGCGGCGCTGGCGCCCGAGGTGGCCAATGGGCTGCTGGTGCACGCGCATGCTTTCTGCCCGCCGCTGCACGACATCCTGCATGCGGCCGAGACCATCCGCCGGGTGGTGTGGAACGGCCAGGTGATGACGGCCGGGCAGGGCGGCGACCTGGCGCGTTTGAAGGTGATCCTCGACCAGATCGCCGAAACCGGCAAACGCAGCGACGAGCTGTTCACCGGCTCGATCGGCGAGCTGTACGACACTGCGCTGGTGGCGCGCCAGGCCAACGCCGAATATGTGGCCCAGCTGATGGTCGACCTGCTCGACCGCAACCTGTACGAGCGCGCCAACGACTGCCGCTGGTGGGCGCTGACGCCGCTGCTGCGCCACACGCTGGCGCAAAGCGAGCGCGATTGGGAAAGCCTGGCCCAGCTCGGCCCCATGCTCGACTTCATCAACAAACTGTATACCGTTTATACCCGCATCTTCGTGTACGACGAGCGCGGCCAGATCCTGGCAAGCAGCCGCGATGAAGAGAGCGGCTCGCTGGCCGGGCAGTTTATCGGCGGCCAGATGCTGGCCCAGGTGCGGGCCCTGGCCGGCGAACAGGATTACGCGGTGACGCCGTTCGAACCCAGCCCCTTGTACGGCAACCGGCCTACTTATGTTTACCATGCCGCCGTGCGCGACCCGGACGACAGCCGCCAGATCGTCGGCGGCATCGGCATCGTGTTCGACGCCGGGCAGGAGCTGGCGGCGATGCTGGCCGGCGCGCTGGGCGAGCAGCCGTCGATTGCCGCGCTGCTGGTCGAGCGCGGCGGCACCATCATCGCCAGCACCGATCCGGCGCGTCCGGTCGGCAGCAGGCTGGCGGACGGGCCGGACACCGGCGCCGCGCTGGCGCTGCCGCATGGCGCCGGCGATGCGCGCATCGTCGTGCAGGAAGGCCAGTACACCATCGTGGGCGCGACCGCCGGCGCCGGCTACCGCGAGTTCAAGCGCAGCGACGGCTACCGTCTTGACGTGATCGCGCTGGTGTTCGATACCCTGGGCGAGGTCGACCCGCATGCGCGGGCGGCGCGCGGCTCGCTGCAAGTGTCCCAGGCGGTGGGCGGGGCCGAGTTCGCCACCTTCTACGTCGACGGCGAACTGTTCGCCATGGCGGCCGGCGACATCGTCCAGGCGCTGCCGGGCAGCATGCTGCAGCCGCTGTCGATGGGCCGACGTGCCGAGCGGGCAGGGGTGCTGGCGCTGCCCGGTGCGGACGGCGGGTACATCTGGGTGTTCGACCTGCGCTACCTGGTGTGCAAGGTGCCGACCCGGGTCGGCGGCGACAGCCAGGTGGTGGTGGTGCGGCGCGGCGGCAAATCGGTGGGCCTGCTGGTCGGGGCGCTCGATGCGGTCCCGCAGTTCCAGCTTGAGCAGATCGTGCCGACCCCGTTCGGCGGCGGCAGCGACATCAAGCTGGTGCCGCACGTGATCAAGGCCAATGGCGGCGAACTGCTGATCCAGGTGGTCGACAGCGCCTATCTGTTCGTCCGCCTGTTTGATGCGGGTGAGCCGATGCCGGAGGAAGAAACCGAGGTGAAACTGTAAAATGCGGGTTTCAGCGTTCTACTGGTAGATTTTCATCATGGTCAAATCCACGCGCAACTTGCGTATCGTCGTCGTCAACACCGTGGTTCATGAAGGTGGCGAGGACGACGCGGTCCTGGCCGACCAGGTACGGCGCGGCCAGGCGCTGCGTATCGGCCTGCTTGAATCGGGCTACGACATCGTCGCCTCGCTCCCGGCCGATATGTACCTGCCCGAGCGCATCGCCCAGCTGCAGCCCGACCTGATCATCGTCGATGCCGAGTCGGACGCGCGCGATGTGCTCGAACACATCGTCATCGCCACCCGCGACGAGCGCCGCCCGATTGTCATGTTTACCGAGGACGAGGACACCTCGACCATGGATGCGGCCATGGCGGCGGGCGTCTCGGCCTATATCGTGTCGGGCCTGCAGACCGAGCGCATCAAGCCGGTGCTCGATGTGGCGCAGGCGCGCTTTCGCCAGGACCAGAAGCTGCTGGCCGAGCTCAACGAAACGCGCCACAAGCTGGCCGAGCGTAAGCTGATCGACCGCGCCAAGGGCATCCTGATGCGCAAGCAGTCGCTCTCGGAGGACGAGGCGTACCAGAAGCTGCGCAGCATGGCGATGAATAAAAAACTCAAGCTGGCCGATATCGCCCAGCGTATTTTGGATGTGGAAGACCTTCTAGGGTAAGCAAGGAGAAGTATGGCAGTCGAAACGCTACAAACCATCCGCATCGGCTTTTTGCCGCTGACGGATTGCGCGGCGCTGGTGATGGCGGCCGAGCGCGGCTTCGACCGCAAGTACGGCATCCGGATCGAACTGTCCAGGGAGAGTTCGTGGGCGGCGGTGCGCGACAAGCTGGGCAGCGGCCTGCTCGATGCGGCCCACGTTTTATATGGATTGATGTACGGCGTCCAGCTGGGGATCGGCTGCCAGCAAAAGGAAATGGCCGTGCTGATGAACCTCAGCCAGAACGGCCAGGCCATCACGCTCGCGCGTGCGCTGGCCGGGCGTGGCGTGGTGAACGGCAGCACGCTGGCGCGGCATATGAAGGCCGATCCGCGCACCTACACCTTCGCGCACACCTTCCCGACCGGGAACCACGCGATGCTGCTGTACTACTGGCTGGCGACCCATGGCCTCGACCCGCTGCGCGACGTGCGTACGGTGACCGTGCCGCCGCCGCAGATGGTCGCGCACCTGCGCGAAGGGCAGATCGACGGCTTTTGCGCCGGCGAGCCCTGGGGCCAGCGCGCGCTGGCGGACCAGGTGGGCGTGACCCTGGCGAGCACCCAGCAAGTGTGGCAGGACCATCCGGGCAAGGTGCTGGGCACCACGGCGATCTTCGCCGAACGCAATCCGGACGCCTGCCGCGCGCTGGTCGCCGCGCTGCTCGACGCCGGCAAGTGGATCGATGCCTCGCCCGAAAACAAGCAGGCCACCGCGCAGGTGCTGGCCGGGCCAGGCTACCTGGGCGTGAGCGAGACGGTGATCGCGCCGCGCTTGCTGGGACGCTACCGCGACGGCATGGACGGCGAGTGGCAGGACGCGCATCCGCTGGCGTTCTATCGCGGCGGCTCGGTCAACTTCCCCTACCTGTCGGACGCGATGTGGTTCATGACCCAGCATAAGCGCTGGGGCTTGCTCAAGGCGCATCCGGATTACCTGGCAATCGCCGGAGCGGTCAACCGGATCGATTTGTACCAGGGCGGCGCGGCGCTCTCCGGCACGCCGCTGCCGGCCAGCGCGATGCGCACTTCGACCCTGATCGATGGTGTGCGCTGGGATGGCAGTGATCCGGCTGGCTATGCCGACGCCTTCCACATCAAGGTTTCATAAAAAGCATGACCGTACAACGGGCGTCGCACTGATGGTGCACGCCCCATTGTTATTACGATACCCCATCCCCAAATTCGTGCACCACAATGGTGCGTGGTGCACCGCAATATAGCGCACATCCCTCCCGATAAGCAGGTTTACCCGTCCTGCACAGCTGGCACGCCGCTTGCATAACTACCTGCATCGGATCAACGGCGATCCATTCGAAATTAACTGATCCAACGACGGATCGACAGGACAACGGCGTCCGTCCCAGCGAGGTGTTTGATTCACCGCGTCAGGGTCGGATGCCTTTTTGTTTTTACCGGGATAAGAAAATGGCCAATAAAGCTAGCAAAATCGCGCTCTTCACCATGAACACGCCGCAGATGCGTGCCTTCCACCTGACCTGGATGGCGTTCTTCGTCTGCTTCTTCGCCTGGTTCGCCTGTGCACCGCTGATGCCCATCATTAAAGGCGAGTTCGGCCTGACGATGGCACAAGTAGCCAACATCAATATCGCCGCAGTGGCCATTACCATCCTGGTCCGCCTGGTCATCGGGCCGATGTGCGACCGCTTCGGTCCGCGCAAGGCCTACACCATCCTGCTGGCGCTCGGTTCGATCCCGGTCCTGGGCGTGGCCGCTGCACAAACTTATGAGAGCTTCCTGTTCTTCCGCCTGCTGATCGGCGCGGTCGGCGCCAGCTTCGTGATCACCCAGTACCACACCTCGGTGATGTTCGCCCCGAACGTGGTCGGCACCGCCAACGCAGCCGCAGCAGGCTGGGGCAATGCCGGCGGCGGCGCGGCGCAAGCGCTGATGCCTTTGCTGATGGCCGGGATGATCATGCTGGGCGTGTCCGAGACCCTGGGCTGGCGCGCGGCGCTGATCGTGCCGGGCGTGCTGATGCTGATCATGTCGGTGGTCTACTGGAAGTTCACCCAGGACTGCCCGGAAGGTAACTACAGCGAGCTGCGCGCCGCCGGTATCGCTGTTGAAGGCGGCAAGAAGGGCGGCTGGGAGAGCTTCAAGCTGGCCGCCGCCAACCACCGCGTATGGCTGCTGTTCGTCACCTACGGCGCCTGCTTCGGTATCGAGATCTTCATCCACAACATCGCCGCCGTGTACTACGTCGATCACTTCAAGCTGTCGCTCAAGGAAGCCGGCATGGCCGCCGGCAGCTTCGGCCTGCTGGCACTGTTTGCCCGTGCCCTGGGCGGCTGGATCTCCGACAAGATGGCCCTGCGCGGCACTGTCAACAGCCGTGTGATGGTGCTGTTCGTGATGATGATCGGCGAAGGCCTGGGCCTGTGGTGGTTCTCGCACTCGAGCACGATCCTGCTCGCCGTGATCGCCATGCTGGTATTCGGCCTGTTCACCCACATGGCCTGCGGCGCGACTTACGCCCTGGTCCCATTCATCGACAAGCGCGCCCTGGGCGGCGTCGCCGGCATCATCGGCGCCGGCGGCAATGTGGGCGCGGTAGCAGCCGGCTTCCTGATGAAGGGCACCGGCGACATTCAACAAACCCTGAGCATCCTGGCTGGTCTGGTGATGGTGTCGGCAGTCTGTGCGATTGCCGTCCGCCTGACCGCGGTCGATGCCCCGGTAGCAGCAAAAAACGCAATCGCTTAAGGAGAACAGCATGAAGATCGTCGTCATCGGCCACGGTATGGTTGGCCACAAATTCCTCGAATCGCTCAGCGCGACCAACGCACCGGGCCTGGAAGTGACGGTGCTGTGCGAAGAGCCACGTGCTGCTTACGACCGCGTTCACCTGTCCGAATTCTTCTCCGGTAAAACGGCCGACGACCTGTCGCTGGTACCGCAGGGCTTCTTCGACAAGGGCAATATGCTGCTCAAGCTGAACGCCCGCGCCACCGAAGTCAACCGCGAAGCCAAGACCGTCACCGTGTCCACCGGCGAAACGCTCAGCTACGACAAGCTGGTGTTCGCCACCGGTTCCTACCCCTTCGTGCCGCCAGTGCCAGGCAAGGACCGCAAGGACATTTTCGTCTACCGCACCATCGAAGACCTGGAAGGCATGATGGAAGCCGGCAAGCGCTCCAAGTCCGGCGTAGTGATCGGCGGCGGCCTGCTGGGCCTGGAATGCGCCAAGGCCCTGCGCGACCTGCACCTGGACGCCCACGTGGTCGAATTCGCGCCGCGCCTGATGGCCGTGCAGGTCGACGATGCCGGCGCGCGCGTACTGCGCACCAAGATCGAGGCGCTGGGCGTGAAAGTACACACCCAGAAGAACACCTTGGAAATCGTCGATGGCATCGATGCCACGCACCGGATGGTGTTCGCCGACGGCAGCCACCTGGACACCGACATGATCGTGTTCTCGGCCGGTATCCGCCCACGCGACGAACTGGCCAAGACCTGCGGCCTGACCATCGGCCCACGCGGCGGTATCTCGATCGACCAGAACTGCTTGACCTCGGACCCGGACGTGTACGCGATCGGCGAATGCGCCCTGTGGGGCGGCATGATCTTCGGCCTGGTCGCACCTGGCTACGAGATGGCGCGCGTCGCCGCCCGCCACCTGATGGGTGAAGTCACCGCCGAATTCAACGGCGCCGACATGAGCACCAAGCTCAAACTGATGGGCGTGGACGTGGCATCGATCGGCGATCCGCATGCCGCAACCCCGGGCAGCCGCTCGTACCAGTTCACCGACGAGCGCAAACAGGTCTATAAAAAGATCGTGGTGTCCGAGTGCGGCACCCATCTGCTGGGTGGCGTGCTGATTGGCGACGCCACCGAATACGGCACCCTGCTGCAGATGATGTTGAATAAAATCGCACTGCCTGCCTCGCCTGAATTTTTGATCCTGCCGTCCTCCGACGGCCAAGCCAAGCCAGGCCTGGGCGTGGATGCGCTGCCGGAGAGCGCGCAGATCTGCTCGTGCAACGACGTCTCGAAAGGCACGATCTGCTCGGCCGTGTCGAACGGCGCCTGCACCATCGGCGAAATCAAGAGCTGCACCAATGCCGGCACCAGCTGCGGCGGCTGCGTGGCACTGGTCACCCAGGTGATGAAGGCCGAGATGAAGAAGCAGGGCATGGCCGTCAACAACCATATCTGCGAACACTTCCCGTACTCGCGCCAGGAGATCTTCCACCTGGTCAAATCGGGCAAGTTCAGCAGCTTCGACGAGCTGCTGGCCAAGCACGGCAAGGGCCTGGGCTGCGATATCTGCAAACCGGTCGCTGCCAGCGTGTTCGCCTCGATCAACAACGACTTCGTGCTGAAACCTGAACTGGCCAGCCTGCAGGATTCGAACGACTACTTCCTGGGTAACATCCAGAAAGACGGCACTTACTCGGTGGTGCCGCGCATGACCGGCGGCGAAGTCACCGCCGATGGCCTGATCGCGGTCGGTACCGTGGCCAAGAAGTACGGCCTGTACACCAAGATCACCGGCGGCCAGCGCGTCGACCTGTTCGGTGCGCGCATCGACCAGCTGCCATCGATCTGGGAAGAGCTGATCGCCGCCGGCTTCGAGTCCGGCCACGCTTACGGCAAGTCGCTGCGTACCGTGAAGTCCTGCGTCGGTTCGACCTGGTGCCGTTACGGCATGGACGATTCGGTCGGTTTCGCGATCGAACTGGAAAACCGCTACAAGGGCCTGCGTTCGCCGCACAAGATCAAGTTCGCCGTCTCCGGCTGCACCCGCGAATGCGCGGAAGCGCAGAGCAAGGACGTCGGCCTGATCGCCACCGAAAAGGGCTGGAACCTGTACGTGTCGGGTAACGGCGGCATGAAGCCGCGCCACGCCGAACTGCTGGCTTCGGACCTGGACAAGGAAACCGCGATCCGCTATATCGACCGCTTCCTGATGTTCTACGTGCGCACCGCCGACCGCCTGCAGCGCACCAGCGTCTGGCGCGAAAACCTGGAAGGTGGCCTGGACTACCTGAAGGAAGTGATCATCAACGACAAGCTGGGCCTGGCCGCCGAACTGGAAGCGGACATGCAGCACGTGGTCAACACCTACGAATGCGAATGGAAGAACGCGGTCACCGACCCTGCGATCCGCCAGCGCTTCCGCCACTTCGTCAACACCGACCAGCCGGACAACAACATCGTGTTCATGCCTGAGCGCGGCCAGATCCGTCCGGCCACGATCGAAGAGCGCAAGCGTGTGATTCCGATCGCCACCGCCAAGACTGCTTAATCCATCTTATTTAGGAGAACCTCACATGCATCGCGATATTCAACTGGATAACTGGACCGCCATCTGCTCGATCGACGAGATCGTGCCGAACACCGGCGTGGCAGCCCTGGTCAATGGCGAGCAGATCGCCGTGTTCCGCATCGCCGGACCTGAAGAAAAGGTCCTGGCGATCAATAACTTCGATCCGAACAGCGGCGCGGCCGTCATCTCGCGCGGCCTGATCGGCAGCCTGGGCGAGCGCATCGTGGTCGCCTCGCCGATCTACAAGCAGCACTTCGACCTGAACACCGGCGAGTGCCTGGAAGCGCCGGCCAACTCGGTGCAGGCTTACGCTGCCCGTATCGAAGGCGGAAAGGTCTGGGTCAACGCATGACTTCCCCCGCCGCGAGACAATCTCTGGTCGTGATCGGCAACGGCATGGCCGGCATGCGCACGGTCGAGGAACTGCTGAAACTCGCGCCGGACATGTACGACATCACCGTGTTCGGCGCCGAGCCGCACGGTAACTACAATCGCATCCTGCTGTCGCCGGTCCTGGCCGGCGAGAAGAAGATCGAAGACATCATGTTGCACACGCGCGAGTGGTACGTCGAGAACGGCATCACGCTGTTCGCCGGCGACCCGGTCGTGCATATCGACCGCAAGCGCCGCTTTGTGCGCTCGCGCTCGGGCCGCGAAGTCTGGTACGACCGCCTGCTGCTGGCGACCGGCTCGACCCCGTTCATCATTCCGGTCCCGGGGCACAAGCTGCCTGGCGTGATCGGTTTTAGGGACATCAACGATGTCGACACCATGCTGGAAGCGGCCAAGAGCGGCGGCCATGCGGTGGTGATCGGCGGCGGCCTGCTCGGCCTGGAAGCGGCCAACGGCCTGCTGCGGCGCGGCATGCAGGTAACCGTGGTGCACGTGACCGACAGCCTGATGAACCAGCAGCTCGACAAGCCGGCCGCCGCGCTGCTCAAGAGCGCGCTGGAAGGTCGCGGCTTTAACTTCATGCTCGAGGCGCATACCGCCGAGATCATCGGCGACGAGCGCGTGCGCTCGGTGCGCTTCAAGGATGGCCAGGAAATCCCGGCCGACCTGGTGGTGATGACCGCCGGCGTGCGCCCGAACATCGCACTGGCCAAGGAAGCCGGGCTGCATTGCGACCGCGCCATCGTGGTCGACGACACCCTGCAGACTTACGATCCGCGCATCTACGCGGTCGGCGAGTGCGTGCAGCACAGGAGCGCCACCTTCGGCCTGGTGGCCCCGATCTGGGATCAGGCCAAGGTAGCCGGCGCCCACCTGGCATGCGCCGGCGTGCGCCGCTTCGTGCAGCAGGCCACTCCAACCAAGCTGAAGGTGACCGGCGTCGACCTGTATTCGGTGGGCGACTTCATCGGCGGCGAAGGCAGCGAAGACCTGGTGCTGCGCGACCCGCGCCGGGGCGTGTACAAACGCCTGGTTTTGGCGGGCAACCGGATCGCCGGCGCAGTACTATATGGCGATGTGCAGGACGGACCCTGGTACTTCAACCTCATTCAGAACCGCACGGATATCTCCGCCATGCGCAGCCGCCTCTTGTTTGGCGAAGCATTGTGCGCCCAGGCTGCTTAAGAGCCGCCTTAGTAATTGCAGTTTAAGAAATACGGAGCTAACGTGATTTTCTCTCCCATCGTCTCTCCCATCCCCAAAGCGGTGCGCAGCACCTGCCCGTATTGCGGCGTCGGTTGCGGCGTCAGCGCCACAGCGCTGCCGGACGGCGCCATTGCCATTGTTGGCGACACCGAGCATCCGGCCAACCGCGGCCGCCTGTGCGTCAAGGGCTCGGCCCTGGCCGAAACGGTCGGCCTGGAGGGACGCCTGCTGCATCCGCAAGTGCGCGAAGACGGCGTGCTGCGCCAGGTTTCGTGGGATGAAGCGATCGGCCGGGTGGCCGGCGGCCTGCGCGCCATCATCGATGAGCACGGCCCGGATTCGGTGGCCCTGTACGTCTCCGGCCAGCTGCTGACCGAGGACTACTACGTCGCCAACAAGCTGATGAAGGGTTACGTCGGCAGCGCCAACATCGACACCAACTCGCGCCTGTGCATGTCGTCGGCCGTGGCCGGCCACAAGCGCGCCTTCGGCGGCGATCTGGTGCCGGGTAACTACGAAGATTTCGACCAGGCCGACATGATCGTGCTGGTCGGCTCGAACGCCGCCTGGTGCCATCCGATCCTGTTCCAGCGCATCACGCGCCTGAAGGAAGCGCGTCCTGAAGTGCAGGTCGTCGTGGTCGACCCGCGCCGCACCGCCACCTGCGACATGGCCGACCTGCACCTGCCGGTCAAGCCGGGCACCGACGTGATGCTGTTCAACGGTTTATTACAGTACCTGTCCCGGAACGGCGCGCGTAACGACGATTTTGTTGCCGCCAACACCAGCGGCCTGGACGAAGCCCTGGCGGCGGCCGTCGACGCGCTCGATGTGGAAGCCGTGGCGCGCCATTGCCGCCTCGACCCGGAAGTGCTGCGCGGCTTTTACGCCTCGTTCGCCGCCACCACCAAAGTCATCACCGCCTTCTCGATGGGTGTGAACCAGTCGACCGCCGGCACCGATAAAGTCAACAGCATCATCAACTGCCACCTGCTGACCGGCCGCATCGGCCAGGCCGGCATGGGGCCGTTTTCCATCACCGGCCAGCCCAACGCCATGGGCGGGCGCGAAGTAGGGGGCCTGGCCAATATGCTGGCCGCTCACATGGACGTGCTCAATCCAGGCCATCGCGAGCTGGTCCAGACCTTCTGGGGTTCGCCGGCCATCGCCAGCGAGATGGGCCTCAAGGCGGTCGACCTGTTCCGCGCGATCGAGTCGGGCAAGGTCAAGGCGGTCTGGGTGATGGCGACCAATCCCATGGTCAGCCTGCCGGACGCCAACCAGATCCAGCGCGCGCTCGAGAAATGCGAGCTGGTGGTGGTCTCCGACATCAACCAGAATACCGACACCAATACCTTCGCCGACGTGCTGCTGCCGGCCCTGGGCTGGGGCGAGAAGGATGGCACGGTCACCAATTCCGAACGCCGCATTTCGCGCCAGCGGGCCTTCATGCCCGCGCCGGGCGAAGCGCGGGCCGACTGGCGCATCATGTGCGATGTGGCCAAACGCATGGGCTACGAAGGCTTCGATTTCAATTCGCCGGCCGAGATTTTCGACGAACACGCGCGCCTCACCGGCTTCCGCAACGAGCCGGGTCCGCTGGCGCGCATGCTCGACCTGTCCGGCATGGCCGGCATGTCGGCGCGCGAGTACGACGACTTCGAGCCGGTCCAGTGGCCGGTCAAGCGCGATCTTGAGGGCAGCATGGGCGGCACTGAACGCCTGTTCGGCGACGGCCGTTTCGCCCACCTGGACGGCAAGGCGCGCTTTGTCGCGACCGCGCCGCGCGCGCCGGCCAACAAGCCGGGCGGCGAATTCCCGCTGGTGCTCAATACCGGACGGGTACGCGACCAGTGGCACACGATGTCGCGCACCGGCAAGGCGCCGCGCCTGGCCGACCACGTCTCCGAGTCCTTCATCGACATCCATCCGCAGGACGCCTTGCTGTTCGGCGTGCGTGAAGGCGAGCTGGCGCGGGTATCGAGCGAGTGGGGCGCCATGGTGGCACGCGTGCAGCACAGCGGCGGCATCGCGCGCGGCAGCGTGTTCGTGCCGATCCACTGGAACGGCCAGACCGCGTCCGACGCCCGCGTGGGCACCGTGGTCAATCCGGTGGTCGACCCGGTCTCGGGCGAACCGGAATTCAAGCACACGCCGGTGATGGTGGAGCGCTTCGGCGTGAGCTGGCACGCCTTCGTGCTGTCGCGCACCGAGCTGCCGCTTGAAGGCGTGGCGCACTGGACGAGGGTGCAGGGCAAGGGCTTTGCGCGCTACGAGATGGCGGGGCGCGCGGTGCAGAAGGACCGCGCCGCCTGGGCGCGGGCGCTGCTTGGCGTGAAGGAAGATGACGCCGACTGGCTCGATTACGAGGATAGCAGCGACGGCGTGTACCGCGCCGTGCACCTGGTGGACGAACGCATCGAGCAGTGCGTATTCCTGTCGCCGCGCCCGGACCTGCCGTCGCGCGCCTGGCTGGCCGGCCTGTTCGCCAGCGAAAGCCTGAGCCTGGCCGACCGCGCCGGCCTGCTGGCGGGCCAGTCGCTGGGCAAGCGCGAGGACACCGGTCCGACCGTGTGCTCCTGCTTCGGCGTGGGCCGCAATACGATCTGCAATGCCATCGTCGAGCAGAACCTGAGCAGCGTGGCGCAAGTGACCGCGTGCGTGAAGGCGGGCGGTAACTGTGGCTCCTGCGTACCGGAGATCAAGCAGATCCTGATCGAGACGCGCGCCCGCGAAGCGGCATAAGTTGAATCGGGTATGATCCGAGGCATGTATCCATGCCTCGGGTTGTCATGCGTTTTAGCCGTTTAGTCTTACTTCTTCTTTTTGCCGCCGCCAATGGCGCGCATGCCGAGCAGTTTAATACCGCGCTGCTGGCCGGCGAATGGGCCGAGAGCGTGCGCAACGCCTTCGGCTGCCGGCCCGATAATGTCCATCACCGCTTCGAGCTCTCAGCCGACCGCAAGCAATTGCTGTTCAAGCTGGATCGCCCGTGGCGGATCGGGGCCGGGCCCGAGCTTCGGGAGTACGGCGCCGCCGTGCTGCGCGAATCGGCCAATATGCTGGTGATCCGCTACGACGACAAGGTGACCGGCCTGCCGGCCGGGATGCGCGAGTGGGAGCTGCTGTTCATCGGCCCCGGCACCTACCGCTGGCGCGCCACCTTCTGGCGCGATGGCATGTTCAACGATGTCGTCGGGGTCAAGTGTGGCCCTTAGCCGATGTGTTTTCGCACGTCAATTTCCGTAGAGAACTCTTAGCGCACAAGGAAAGATTTTCCTCGCGACACCTTGGAATCGCCGACAATATTGCTATATGGTAGAGCTAAATGCGGAGCGGTCCGCACATGCCAAAAGTCGATGATGAATGATGAGATAGTCGTGCCGGAAGTTGCAGACGTGCGAGCCGAAATCCTCTACGGGCCTGCCGCCCCCGCGCTGCTGCGCGAAGAGATCCTGGCTGATTTGCTCGAGGCGAGCGCGCGCCGCACGCCCGAGCAGATTGCATTGATTTTTGGCGATACAGAGCTCAGCTACGGCGCACTGGATCGCCTCGCCGACTTGGCCGCATCACGCCTGATCGACGCCGGCGTGGGCCCCGGCAGCATCGTCGGGCTGTGGATGGAACGCGGCGTCGACTTGCTGGTCCTGCAGGCCGCCATTGCCAAGGCCGGCGCGGCCTGGCTGCCGGTCGACCAGGACACGCCGGTCGAGCGATTGCTCGTCTGTCTGGAGGACGCCTCCGCGGCCGGGGTCGTGACCAGCGCAAAGCTGGCCGGCCAGTTGGCCGGCGCCAATGTCCCCGTGTGGCAGGCGCCGCTGCTGCTGATGCCGGTGGAACCCGGGCGCGTGCTGCGCCGGCGCGCCGCCGTCGCCCCCGACAGTCCGGCATATGTCATCTATACTTCCGGCTCGACCGGCAAGCCCAAGGGCATCGCCATTTCGCAGCGCAGCATCTGTCATTTTCTGCGCAGCGAGAACCAGGTGCTGGGCATCGGCCCCGCCGACCGCGTCTACCAGGGCTTTTCGCTTGCCTTCGACATGTCGTTCGAAGAGATCTGGATCGCCTACCTGGTCGGCGCCACGCTGTGGATCGGGCCGAAGGAGATCGCGGGCGACCCGGAAACGCTGCCGCGCATGCTCTCCGCCAACGCCGTCAGCGTGCTGCACGCGGTGCCGACCCTGCTGGCGCTGTTTAGCGAAGACGTGCCCGGGCTGCGCCTGATCAACCTGGGCGGCGAAATGTGCCCCGAATCGCTGGTCGAACGCTGGGCCCGGCCCGGGCGCCAGATTTTCAACACCTATGGCCCGACCGAGGCCACCGTGTCGGCCAGCCTGGCGCGCCTGGAACCGGGACGCCCGATCACGATCGGCACGCCCTTGCCCAATTACGGCCTGCTGGTGATCGGCACCGACGGCCCCGCGCTGGCGCTGCAGCCGCGCGGCCAGACCGGCGAACTGTGCATCACTGGGCCGGGGCTGGCGGCCGGCTACCTGGGCCGTCCCGAGCTGACGGCCGAAAAATTCGTGCCGAACCCGTGGGCCAGCGGAGTGCACGACGCTTTCCTGTACCGCACGGGCGACCTGGCCCGCATCGATCCTGACGGCCAGGTGCAATGCCTGGGCCGCACCGACGACCAGGTCAAGCTCCGCGGCTTTCGCGTGGAGCTGGGCGAGATCGAGGCGGTGCTGGCGCAGCAGCCCTGCGTGGGGACGGTCGCGGTGCTTTTGCGCAAAGACGACGGCATCGACCAACTGGTGGCCTACCTGGTGCCCTCTGGCACCGGCGGCGTCGACGGCCCGCGCCTGCGCCAGGCGCTGAGCGCGCTGCTGCCGCCCTATATGGTGCCCGGCCGCTACGAGCAAGTGGCGCAGATGCCGCGCCTGACGTCGGGCAAGATCGACCGCAAGGCACTGCGCGCCATGCCGCTCAGCGCCCCCGCGCCGGGCGCCGCCGGCGAGTCCGACCTGCCCGAGACCGCCGCCGAGGCTGCCCTGTTCAAGGCCCTGGCGGCGCTGTTTCCCGGCACGCCGATCCGGCGCGAAGCCGATTTTTTCAACGACCTGGGCGGGCATTCCTTTATTGCCGCCCGTCTGGCGTCCGCGTTGCGCGCCGATCCGGCATTCGCCCATGTCACGGTGCGCGACATTTATCAGCAGCGCCAGGTCGGGCGCATCGCGGCAGCGCTGGCCGAGCCGCACGAGGCGCACCAGGCCCAGGCCGACTGGACGCCGCCGCCGGCCATCAAGCGCTGGACCTGCGCGCTGGCGCAGCTGGCGGCGGTGCCGCCGCTGGCGAGCCTGCGCATGGCGCAGTGGCTGGCCCCTTTTTTCACCTACCACTACTTCACCGGCGAGGCGGGCGACTCGGTGGCGCGGGCGATCGCCGCCTCGATCATGGTGTTCCTGTTCGCCACGCTGATGGAGTTCGTGCTCGCCATCGCCGGCAAGTGGCTCATCGCCGGGCGCCTGCGGGCCGGCTCCTATCCGCTGTGGGGCTGGACCTATTACCGTTGGTGGCTGGCGGACCGCCTGGTCGAAGGCGCCCCCGCCTACCTGCTCAGCGGCTCGTCGCTGTACAACTGGTGGCTGCGCGCGCTTGGCGCCCGCGTGGGGCGTTCGGTGATCATCGGTTCGATGACACTGCGCGCGCCCGACCTGCTGAGCATCGGCGACGGCGCGAGCATCGGTAACGCGGTGAACATTGAAAATGCACGGGTCGAGCGGGGCCGCTTGTTGCTGGGCCCGGTTGAACTGGGCGACGATACCTGCGTCTCCTCATTCTGCGTGCTCGAAGGAAATACGGGGCTTGGCGTTCTCGCCCATCTCGAGGGCCAGTCGGCGCTGGCCGATGGCGTGAAGGTGCCGCCCGGCCGCGTGTGGGCCGGCTCGCCCGCCCGCGACCTTGGCCCCTTCGTTCAGGAGCTGCCGCCGCGTCCGGCGGTGACCGGGCTGCGCCTGGCCGGCGAAGCCTTGTTCTTCATGTTGGGCATGCCGCTGGTGTCGACGCTGTTTTTCATGCCGGTTTTCCCCAGCTTCATCCTGATCGACTGGCTCGACGACGTCGACAGGCTGTCATGGCTGCCCGGCGGCGACCTGGCCACCGGACTGGCGCGCTATTTCTTGTTGGCGTTTCCCGCCAGCGCGGTGCTCATCGTCCTCACGCTGCTGGTGTCGGCCGCCATCCGCTGGGGCTTCCTGCCACGCCTCAAGCCGGGCCGCTACCGCGTTCACAGCAAGGTCTACTGCGCCAAATGGCTGGTCAGCCATATCCAGGAATCGAGCCTCAATGTGCTGCACGGCATGTACGCGACCGTCTTCGCCTCGACCTGGTACCGGCTGCTGGGCGCCAGGGTGGGCCGCGACGCCGAGATTTCGACCGCGCTCGGGGTGGTTCCCGACATGCTGACCCTGGGCGACGAAACCTTCATCGCCGACGGCGTGATGCTGGGGGATGAGCAGATCGACGGCGGCTGGATGACCACCAAGGCGACGGTGGTGTCGCACCGTAGTTTTATCGGCAACGGCAGCTATGTGCCGGACGGCACGACCCTGCCGGAACGGGTGCTGGTGGGCGTGCATACCCATGCGCCGCGCAACGCGCAAATGGCCAGCGGCGACACCTGGCTCGGCTCGCCGCCGATCCACCTGCCGGCGCGCGAAGAAACCAGCGGCTACCCGGAATCGCTGACGTATCGGCCGTCGCCGCTGCGCCGGCTTTGCCGCGCGCTGGTCGAATCGTTCAGGATCGTGGCGCCGCACGCGCTGGTCATCGCGGTGGGGTACACGGTGGTGTTCAACGTCATGCACCTGGCGGACGCGGGGCGCTGGCACGAGGTGGCCTTGTACATGGGCCTGTCGGGCCTGGCCTATTGCGGGCTCAATTTCCTGATGGTGTTGGCCATGAAATGGACGCTGCTGGGGCGCTACCGCAAGCGCGCCGCGCCCATGTGGACCGGCTTTGTATGGCTCTCCGAGGCCGTGACCAATCTGTACGAGGGGCTGGCGGTGCCCAACTTCTTGCGCTACCTGCGCGGCACGCCTTGGCTGCCGGTCGCCTTTCGCCTGCTCGGCTGCAAGATCGGCAAGGGGGTCTATCTCGATACCACCGACATCACCGAATTCGACTGCGTGGCCATCGGCGACTACAGCGAACTGAACGCGCTGTCCTGTCCGCAGACCCACCTGTTCGAGGACCGCGTGATGAAGATCGACCGGGTCGAGATCGGCGACAAGGTCTATCTGGGGCCGCGCAGTTCGGTGCTCTACAGTGCCGCGGTCGGCGACAACGCCCGCATCGGGCCGCTGACGCTGGTGATGAAGGGCGAGTTCATCCCGCCCGGCACCAGCTGGGCCGGCTGCCCGGCGGCGCTGGTGCGCCGATGAATAGCGTGACGATCGAGCCGGGCTTGCACGTGCTCAGCGTGGGGACTGCTTCTATGCCGCGAGCGCAGGCGCGCCTGAAGCGGAGTTGTTCGCCAATCAGACCTTCCTGACAAACTCCGTCTTCAGGCTCATCGCGCCAAATCCATCGATCTTGCAGTCGATGTCGTGGTCGCTGTCGACCAGCCGGATGTTCTTGACCTTGGTACCCATCTTGACGGTGCCGCCTGAGCCTTTCAGTTTCAAATCCTTGATGACCGTGACGGTGTCGCCGTCCTGCAGCAGATTGCCGGCGCTGTCGCGGTAGACGCGCGGACCGTCCTCTCCAGCCGCGCCAAGCTCCCCGGCGCGCCATTCGTGCGCACATTCCGGACAGACCAGCATGGCCCCATCCTCATAGGTAAAAGCCGAGTTGCAGAGGGGGCAGGGGGGCAGTGCGCTCATGTGTAATCCTATATTTAAAACAATGTAGCGCGACAGTATATCAGTCATGCCCCAAATCATTTGATTTGCACAGATGAATTATTTCCTACTGGAAAACAGAGGCATTATTGCCCCTTTATTCACGAATTCGAATCGTATTGTTGAGTTACATAATGAAGAAATTGCCAACCCGTCCATCACTATCTTTATAGGAGTATCGCAACATGGAACACCAATCCCCGTCTGCTACCGCCCTGCGTCTCATGGCCCACGTTGCCAGCACCGCCAGCGCGCGGGAGCGTGGTGTCCAGAGCGATTCTTCGGACAAAAAGATCGAACGGCTGCCATTTACTATCCGCCGCGTGGCCAGCGAGCAAGACATGCGCAAGGCGGTCAAGGTGCGCCACGCCGCTTATGCGCGCCATGTGCCGGAGTTCGCCCGCACCCTGGTGGACCCGGAGCCGGCCGACTACGACAGCGACACCGTGGTGCTGCTGGCGGAATCGAAGCTGGACGGCACGGCGCTGGGCACGACACGCATCCAGACCAATCTGATCCAGCAGCTGCACGTGGAAGAGTCGATCGAACTGCCGCTGTGGCTGCAGTCGCGCCGGCTGGCAGAAGTGACCCGGCTGGGTATCAACGAGGGGCGCGAAGGGCGCATGGTCAAAATGGCACTGATCAAGGCCTGCTTTGATTATTGCGAAAACAATGGAATCGACTATGCGGTCGTTACCGGGCGCGCGCCGATCGATCGCCATTACGAACAATTGCTGTTTTCCGACGTGTTCGAGAACAAGGCTTTCATTCCGCTGCGCCATGTTGGTAACCTGCCGCACCGGGTGATGGCCTTCGAAATCGCCACCGGGGAAGCGCGCTGGAGCGCGGCCAAACACCCGCTGCTGGGTTTTTTCCGCCATACCCACCATCCGGACATCGACGTGGTCACCCGCCATGTGCTGCCTGAAAATGTGGCAAAAGCGGCCCCGGCACTGCGTTCCGAGCCAGCTTTTTTCAACTTGGCTGCGATTTAGGTAAATATTGCATGACGGCATCATTCTAATTCTGTATCCTTGCGGTATTCGCACTGCCATTGGGCATACAATGGCGGTCAACCTCTCGGAGACGGACTCAGTCATATGCCCTCACGGCTTCTATCGCCGCGCCTCTCGCTGCTGGGGCGCGGCCAACGCATGCTTGAATCGATATTGCGCAGCTTTTCGTTCTATGGCGTGCCACTGGCAATCGCGCTGTTCTCCTTGATCGCGCTGGCGTCCTGGAGCAGCCAGTACGTCAGCAATGGCGAGCGCCCGCTCATGCTGCGCGTGGCGGCCGAAGACAAGGTGGCGCTCGCGCCTCCCGAAGCTTTGGTCAAGCTGGAGCATACGCGCCCGGTCGGGCTGTATGACACCAAGCTGTCGCCGGCCCCTGTATGGTTCAGTTTCAGCACCCGCGGCGAACCCGACGGCGAGCCTGTCATCGAATTCCCCTCGCGCCATGCGCTTGAGATCGCCTGCTGGGATGGCAGCACCATGCAATCGCTTGGCTCGGCGTCGCGCAGTCACACCGATGGCGCGCTGGCGCCGCTCAAGGCTGGTTTCGCCCTCAAGACCAGCCCGGTTCCTGAAAAGATCCTGTGCCGTGCCAACTTCGCGGGTCCGGCCCGCCTGACCGCGCTGCAATGGCCGCCCGATCAGCTGGCCCAGTCGGTCCAGCAGTACCACCGCAAGTCCGGCTTGCTCGATGGCGGCATGCTGGTGCTGGCGCTGTTTGTGCTCGTCACGGCGCTGATCAACCGCCAACCGCTGTACTACCTGTTTGCCGGCTGGCTGGTGCTGAACCTGCGCATCGGCGCCCTGTCGGCCGGGTGGGACATTCAGTGGCTGGGCCAGACCGTGCCCGAGAACCTGCTGCTGATCAGCCGCTCGGTCACCATCGCCCTGTCCTCCATCACCACCTTGACCCTGTACCTGACCTTGTTCCGCGAGGACCTGGCCAAGACCCGCTACAAAACCCCGCTGCGGATCTGCGAGTGGCTGTGCGTGCCTCTGCTGATCGCCGCGGTCGTGTTGCCGTACAACGTGTTCCTGCCGTTGATGTGGCCGGTGGTGGGCGCCGCCTTGCTGCTGATGACCCTGGGCCTGGTCAGCATCATGTTCCACTCGAATAACCGGGTGGCATTCTGGTTCGCCGCCTCGTTCGGCGTGACTTTCATGTCCGGCCTGTCGGAGGTGATTGCCGCCGCGCTCGGCATGCGTGAACTGATGGGCCTGATCAACAGCGTCACCGCAGCGCTCGCGTCCAGCCTGCTGGCGGCGCTGGCCGTTGCCGAGCAGATGCGCCTCGAAACCCAGCAGCGCATCGCCGCCCAGGCGGAACTGGAGCACGCCTACGAGGCGATGCCGGTCGGCTTGTTCACCTTGGATGTGTATGGACACTTCCTCAGTGCCAACCCGGCCTTGCGCAAAATGCTGGGCACGTCCGAGATCGTGGCGGGACGTACGCGCTGGAAACAGTTTTTTGCCGAGGGCGTGTGGAGCCAGTTGCACGACCTGGTGCATACCCAGGACGATGCCGAGCTGGACATCGAGAACCGGGATGGCTCGCGCCGCTTCCTGGTGCGCGCTACCCTGGCGCGCGGGAAGATTGAAGGGGTATTGCAGGACACCACTGAACAGGCCAAGGCCACCGAGCAGCTGCACTTCATGGCCAACAACGATCCGCTGACCAAAGTGTTCAACCGGCGCGGGATCGAACGCATGTTCCAGCAGGCGGGTGGGCCGGCCGCGGCCGGCAAGCCGCTGGCGCTGGCCTATCTTGACCTGGATCGCTTTAAACTGATCAACGACCTGTTCGGCCATAGCGCCGGCGACGAGGTGCTCAAGCAGGTGTGCGAGCGGATCGGCACGATGCTGGCCGGCGGCCAGCAAGTCGGCCGGGTGGGCGGTGACGAATTCGTCATCGTCATGCCGGACACCACCATTACGCTGGCTTCGCTGATCTGCCGCGGCATTGTCGACCGCATCGGCAACACCGCCTACCGGGTGGGCGACAAGGCCTTCCACGTGCGCGGCTCGATCGGCCTGATCGAAGTGAGCCCGGGCATGCAGATGAAGGATGCGATTTCGACGGCCGACCGGGCCTGCCGCGAAGCCAAGGACGGCCATAGCAACGGGCTGGTGGTCTACGAGCGCAATGCGGCGGCCTTCCACGAGCGCGAAGCCGAGCTCAACCTGGTGGCGCTGCTGTCCGCCAACGATGCGACGGCCACCATGTTTCTCGAAATGCAGCCGATCATGTCGCTCAAGGCGCCGCACGACTCGCTTAATTTCGAGGTACTGCTGCGCATGCGCGAAGCCGATGGGCGCGTGCTGTCGGCCGGACCGATCATTGCCGCCGCCGAAAAGAGTGGCCGCGCCGGCGTGATCGACCGCTGGGTGCTGGCCACCACCCTGGCGTGGATCGATAAGAATTCCGCGCGGCTGCAGAACACCCAGTTCATCTGCATGAACCTGTCGGGCGCCTCGCTCAATGACGAACGCTTCGTGCAGGACACCATCGATATCCTCGGCCGGCACGTGCACGTGGCCAGCCGCCTGTGCATGGAAATTACCGAAAGCGTGGCCTTGCATGACCTGGACAACACGCGTCGTTTCATCGACCAGGTGCGCAACTTCGGCGTCAAGGTGGCATTGGACGATTTCGGCGCCGGCTACACCTCCTTCTCGTATCTGAAAGAACTGCCGGCCGATGTGCTGAAGATCGACGGCAACTTCATCGTCAACATCAACGCCCATCCCGCCAACGTGGCCATTGTCGAAGCGATCGTCAACCTCGCACTAAACCTTGGCATGAAAACGATTGCCGAATGGGCAGAGGATACGGCCACGGTACGCACCCTGGCCGATATCGGCGTCGACTATGTGCAGGGCTGGGCGGTGGCACGTTCGATGCAGCCGGAGCAATTGCTGGCAGGTAGTTCGGCGGCTAGCTTTATCAAGGATGAAGAGCTGGCCCAGCTGGTTCGTTTGCTGGGTTCGCCCGCGGGCTCCGATGTGGGCGACATGATCACCACTGGAAGTCGCATCCACGACCTGCACTGATGGGAACTCGATAAACCTACTGCGCGGCCTGCTATTGCACCTGCGTTGCTCGCCGTACCTTCGTACGGCTCCGCTACTCGGCGCAATATCAGGCCTGCTCGCTACGGTTTATCGAGCTCCCGTTGCTGTAGTGTGAACTCGATAAACCTACTGCGCGGCCTGGCGGCGTTAGGGCTTTCTGATCGATGTGATTCCGGGCGGAATCGCGCGTTGGGCGGCTGGGATTGTTGGTATGCTGGCCGTATCAGGTGATTCTGGAGGCCAGCCATGCAGCATTCAATCGTCCGGGTATTCGATGTGTTCGACTATGCCGAGCATGCGCGCGATGCCCTCATTGAGAGCGGTTTTACGCGCGAGGCGGTGGTCTTGTCGGTACGCGATGACGAAGCTGGCCCTGTCGAGGGCAACTTCACAGTTGGCAATAATCCGATGGAATCCGAACAGCACACGTATGACCGAAACTATGCCGAGACCGTTCAGCGCAGCCACTGCATGATTACGGTCCAGGCAGCCGATGCCGAGGTTGCTGCCCATGCGGTGGCAATTCTGGAGCGCTGCGGCGGACGCGATCCGGACCGGGCAGCGCACAGATAGGCGCGGCTGGCCAAGCGCGCGGCTCCCTATACCCCGACCGGATAGGTCTCCGGCGCTTCGCCGCCAGGCCCACGTCCCACTAGCTCCAATGGCTGTACGGCATCGGTCTCGTCAATGTGAATGACCGCGTCGAATTGGGCCGGCAATTGCGCGTTGAAGTAGTGGCTCTGCCGTTCGGTTTGCGGCAAATAGAGCACGCCGATCGCGCGTTCGAGCCGGCGTGCCTGCAGGGCCGCCGCCGCCGCGCTGCGTGGGCCAAGCGGCAACAGGAAACGGGGCGGACCGCTGCGATGGAATAGTTCTTCGTAACTGCCGGGCAGGGCCGGCAATACGCGTTTGCGCTCGCCGATGCCATCCCAGCGCGAGGCCGCGGTTACCCAGCCGGTGAAGGTGGTGAAGCCGACCAGGAAGACCTGCTGGCCGTGGCGCTCGCGCGTTAGTTGCCCCACATTCCACTCGCCCAGCCGGGCGGTCTCGGTGGCACGCGCGTCGCCGATATGCGAGTTGTGTTCCCAGACCACGATCTTGGCCGGCGCACCGGCCGCGCCGGACAGGTGGCTGGCCAGCGCGTCGAGGGTGTCGGTCATATGGCGGTCGCGCAAATTCCACGACGACACGCGGCCGCGCAACATGGTGCGGTAATATTCTTCCGCGTTCTTGATGAGGCGGGCGTTTTGCTGTGCATAGAAATACGCATCGCTGGCTTCGGCGCCATCCCGGCGCATGTAGTCGCCGGCACGTTGCTGAAGCGCATGCAACTGGGCGATCACGGCGTTTTCGCACGATTCGGACATGCCGAATCCGGCCGCGTAGGCGTATTGCTGGCTGTCGTCGCCATAATGGTCGAAGCAGGCGTAGCGCTCCCGTGCCTCGCGCGCGGAGGCAGGGTCGACCTGGTCCAGGTAGCGCAGGACCTCGCCGATTGAAGTGAAGAGGCTGTACAAGTCGAGACCGTAAAACCCGACCCGTGCGGACGGGGCGCGGCCTTCGTTATAGCCGTGCATCCAGTTGACGAGATTGACGACATCGGTATTTCGCCACATCCAGTTGGGAAAGCGCTGAAAGCCATCGAGCGCTTCGGTGGCGCTGGGGTCCAGCCCGAGGCCGCGCACATAGCGGTTGACACGGTAAGCGTCGGGCCAGTCGGCTTCCACCGCGAGCGCACTGAAGCCCTTTTCGCTGATGAGCCGCTGCGTGATGCGTGCACGTTCCTCGTAAAACTCGTGACTGCCGTGCGTCGCCTCGCCCAGCAGCACATAGCGGGCGTCGCCTATCATGTCGAGCAACTGATCATAGTCGCCCTTGCCGCCGTGCAGTGGAACAGCGTCCGCGACCGCCGCTTCCGGCGTACGTCCAGGCTTGGAAAACAGCATGACGACGATCTCCTTGTTTCTATGCCTGCCCCGTCACGCTGGCCACGCCATGGTCAGCATGACATTGCACTGTGCCGTGGCCGCTTGATGCCATGGCTCGCCTCGCCCTGGCCCGAACTGCCGCCGTCAATGGAGAAAGCGGCTGTCCGATGTGCCGCCCTGTGATACTCCATGCGGCAGGCCGCCGCGCTCCAGCAAGGTCTTCATGCGTTGCAGGTCTTCCTCCAGTTGGCGTTCAGGATTGCTGCCCAAGAGTGAAGCGAGCGCGCGGCCGGCGGCGCCCGCCGGTGGACTGTATGACAGCCGCACCGTGGCGCGGGTGCCGCCGTGGATCTGCTCGAAGCGGACCTCGCCGGCCTGTTCGATTTCCGAGCCGGGCGCGCTTTGCCAGGCCAGGCGGTAAGGACGCGACTGGTCCGTGATAATCGAATCCCAGGCGAAGGTTCTGCCGGCCGGTCCCTTGACCACCCAGTGCGAGCGGCGATCGCCCAGATCGCGCACCTCGAGGACATTTGGCATGAAGCGCGGGAAGTTTTCGTAGCTGGCCCACAGGTCGTACACCTGTTCGGGCGCAACGTCGATGCGGATGGTTTTCTCGATGTCCACCCGCCTGCCCGGAGTAGCCGCCGCGGCCATGCCAGGCGCGCTCCGCGCGCTGGCGCCGCGCGCGAGCAAGGCCGCCCCCGCCAGGGCGGCCGTCATGGCCAGCGGCGAGCGCCGGTTGAGCAGGCTGAACAGCCCGAGCGCGCCACCGCCATACAGGGCGGCGTTGCGCACCTTCGGGTCCCACGAGCGTTCGCGCAGGCCGCGCAGGACCGACTCGATCGGGGTTTCCGATTTGCGCAGGATGTCGGTGACGTTTTGCGGCTGCAAGCCGCTTCCCGTACTTTGCGGCTGCAAGCCGCTTCCCGTACTCTGCGGCATGCTGCCGCCGTGGCCGATGCTGTCGCTGGCGTGAAAGACGTCGGCCAAGCCGGTCCGGTGGCTCACGTCTTGCACGACACCGCTGACCGCATCGCTGGTCTGCCTGCCGATCTCGCGCATGCGCGCACCGGCTTCGGCGCGCCGGCGCGCGCCGCGTTCGGGATCGAGCATGTACATGACGAGCGCGCCGACTGCGGCGCTGGCGATCCATTTGCCGAGCTGCAGTTCCCCGAGCTGTTGGCTACCCCCTTGCAGGTCCTTAGGCGAATCCGTGGTCATGGTGTTCTCCTTTGTTGTTGGTGTTGCCGATGCCGATAAAGAGGTGATGGCGTTGAGATCAAAAGCGCGTAAAACGATCCGGGCCTCGGCTCGTTTCGGTCAGTGCGGCGGCCGTGGCGGGGACGGGCAGGCCGCTTTGCCGCCGGGCCGGCCGGGGCGCTCCTCGCGCCAGGCGAGCGCCAGCAGGTCCTGGACCTCGTCGTCCCCGGTCTGGTCGAACTGGCGGTACCACTGGCTGACAGCGCGGAAGTGGGCCGGCTGGTTGAGGCAAACGAGTTCGTCGACTTCCACCCCCAGTGCCGCGCAGGAATCGGGCGGCCCCACCGGTACGGCCGCGATGACGCGGGCCGCACCCAGCTGGCGCGCCACCTTGACCGCGGCGCGCATGGTGGAGCCCGTCGCCAGGCCGTCATCGACGAGAATGGCGGTGCGCTCATGCAGGTCGAGCGGCGCGCGCGCCCCCCGGTACTGGCGGGCGCGGCGGTCGATCACCGCCTGTTCGCGCTCGCACACGGCATCGACGACCTCGGGGCGTATGCGGAAACCGAGCATGGCCTCCGCGTTCAGTACCCGCACGCCGCCGCTGCCCAGGGCGCCCATGGCGAATTCCTCGTGCCCCGGCATGCCGAGCTTGCGAACCAGCAGCACGTCGAGTTCCAGCCCGAGCGCCGTGGCAACGGCGAAGCCGACCGGCACCCCGCCGCGCGGCAGGGCGAGCACGATGGCGTCGCCGCGGCCGGCGTAGACCGACAGCGCTGCGGCCAGCAACTTGCCGGCGTGCATGCGATTCTTGAATCGGACTGGGAGGATGGCCATGCTTGTTTGACCAGCAATGCGCGCGCCAGTTGCATATTTTTTTGTTTGCTGCGTATGCGGCGTGTGGGTAGCCGCGTAGCATCGCGGACGCGATGTACAGGAAAAGAAAAGCAGGAAAAGAAAAGCAGGAAAAGAAAAGCAGGAAAAGAAAAGCAGGAAAAGAAAAGCCCGCGCGCTTTGCCTGCGGCGGGCCGCTGACTTTCAGGCCGGATCGCGGCCAGAGCTTATTGAATAGTCAGCCTGGTCGGTGCGCTTCCCTGCTTTTTCGGCAGGTTCAGCTTCAGCACGCCATTTTCCATGCGGGCCTGGGCGTTGCCTTCGTCGACTTCGCTCGGCAGCATGAAGCTGCGCACGAAGCGGCGGCTGCTGCGCTCCGAATAGATGACATTGTCGCCTTCGCGCTTCTCATCCTCCTGCTTCGATTCGCCTTCGATGGTGATGCGCTGCTGCTCGACACTGACCTTGACGTCTTCCTTCTTCACGCCTGGCATCTCGACTTCGACGTCGAAAGCCTGGTCGTTTTCCGTGACGTTCAGGCGTGCCTGGGTCGCGGCGTCGCCTGGCCACGGCGCGCCCTGTGCGGCGAGCGAAAGCGGGGCGAAGAAGTCCTCGAACATGTTTTCCACCATGCGGCCGAACTGGTCTTCGATGGACCTTGGACGATAGGTAGTGAGCGGAGAAGCGTTGCGTCTGACGATATTCATGATGACCTCCTTTCTTCAATGAAACGCTGACAAATCAGCGCAATGCTTATTATTTATACTTCGCTATGCGGCGATGTCAAGGTTGTGCGCCGCTTGATGCAGCGCAAAGCATGTCGACACGCGCCGATTGATTCGGCCGCAGCGTGGTCTGAACCGGCAAGGAGGGGGCAATGAACGAAACCTTATTGCGGCATTGGTGGCTGCTCGGCCTGCGTGGCGTGCTCGCCATCGTGTTTGGCGTGCTCGCGCTCGTGTGGCCGGCCATCACGCTGGTCACGCTGGCGGTGCTCTTTGCCGCGTTCGCCTTGGTCGGCGGGGCGGCCTGGACCTTCGCCGCCCTGCGCAACCGTACAAGCGATGAGCGATGGTGGGTCTTGCTCATTCTCGGCGCCGTCAGCCTGGCGGCGGGCGTGGCGGCGGCGCTGTATCCGGCCCTGACGGCGGTGGTGCTGGTTTTGCTGGTCGGTGCCA
The DNA here is from genome assembly GCA_946479255.1 of uncultured Oxalobacteraceae bacterium. The sequence continues at coordinate 5,586 of CAMLFK010000027.1, read as the reverse complement.
ATGCCCTGGTCAGCGGTGTCGTCGACCTGGCGGTGGCGGTGCGGGTGCGCCGCTACATGCATGGGGAGTGGTTGCTGGCGCTCAACGGCATCGCCTGTATCCTCTTCGGCCTGCTGGTGCTGTTGTTCCCGGCCGGCCTGGGCGCACTGGCGCTGGCCTGGATGATCGGACTGTACGCCATCCTGACCGGCATTCTGCTTACCGTGCTGTCGCTGCGGGTACGCAAGTGGTCGAGCCTGAACGAGGCGCGCAGCAGCCCTGCGGCAGGGGCGGCGGCGCTGTCGGAACCGTGACAAGAGGCCCGGCCGCGGCCAGTTTGCCTGGGCCTGGCCTATCCCAGCTGTTCTCGATGAAAGCGGAGATGGTCTTCCACGAAGGTGGCGATGAAGTAGTAGCCGTGATCGTAACGCGCATGGCGGCGTAGCTGCAGGGGCTGGCCGGCCGCCTGGCAGGCCGCTTCGAACAGCTCCGGGTGCAGCTGGCTGTCCAGAAACTGATCGCCCAGGCCCTGGTCGATCAGGATGCCGGCCGGGAAGCGCATGCCGAGCTCCGCAACCAATGCCCTTGCATCGTACTGGCGCCACGCCGCGCGGTCCTCGCCAAGATAATTGCTGAATGCCTTCACGCCCCAAGGGCAAGAGGAGGGGGCGGCGATCGGCGCGAATGCCGACACCGAACGGAACAGGCCAGGATTGCGTAAGCCCAGCACCAGGGCGCCGTGGCCGCCCATCGAGTGGCCGAAGATGCCGACGCGCTCGCCGTCGACATCGAGTGCGTCCACGACCAGTGCGCGCAGCTCCAGCAGGTAGCTGTACATGCGGTAGTGCTTGCTCCATGGTTCCGTGCTGGCATCGAGGTAAAAGCCGGCGCCGGCGCCGAAGTCCCATGCGTCGCTCTCGCCGGCAATGTTCGCGCCGCGCGGGCTGGTATCCGGGGCGATCAGGATCATGCCTTCGCGCGCGGCCACACGCTGGGCGCCGGCCTTGGTCATGAATGTTTCCTCGGTACACGTCAGGCCGGCCAGATAGAACACGGCGGGCAGGCGCGTGCCGGCGGGATGGGACGGAATGAAAACAGAGAAGCGCATCGGCAAGCCGATCGCCTCGGAGGCATGGCGGTAGAAGCGCTGGACGCCGCCAAAGCAGGCGTGTTCGCTGATCAGTTCGAGCATATTGGATCCGTGTGATGGCTGTATTGAACGTGAACGAGATGATACTAGCTCGGTGCGCGCGAGGCGGCCTGCACCATGCGGCCTGCACCATGCGGATCGAACAGTGCGCTCTACAGCAGAAGACGATCGACCGTGGCCCGGATCTCCATGAAGTCGTTCGGCGTGGCCAGCAGCTGGCTGGCCATCAGGGTATAGCGCGCCCGCACTTCCAGTTCCTTGGGCGATAGCTGGCCCGGAAGCCGGTAGGCGTCAGGCATCATCGAGGCCACATCGAAGGCGAAGAACTGGCGCGCCGACGTCCACGAACCGATGCGCACGCCGCCGTACAGCAACTTGGCCTGCAACAGCGAACAGCCGCCGGCCAGGCAGGCATAGTAGAACATGGTGTCGGCCTCGTCGCGAATGAGCGCGGGGTCGTTGATGGCGGTGTCGTGCACGACTGCCGCACGACGGTAGTCGCCCGTGTAGGGGCTGCCCACAGTGGACCACAAGGTGCGTGGAATGCTGGCGCCGTCGACGACGGTTCCGGCCGGGACGTCCCATCGGCGCCCTTGCGGATCGATATACCAGAACGCTTCCAGCAAGCGCATGCCGTGATCGTCGCCGCGCTCGGACAGCCATTCGGTACGCGGGTTTCCTGAAAACAGACCGTTGCTCATGTCCTTCCTTCGCTTGCAGAATGTGTGGTCCGCCAATGCCCTTGCCGGCCGGCGGGAATGACTCTCATGCCGCTCTTGCACCCTTGCTTGCCTCAGGCGGCATGCCTGTCCTTGCCAATCCGTGCAGTCTCATCTTGTTTTACACCAGCTGAAACCAGCCGAGCAGGGCGCCGGCGCCGAGCACCAGCAACAGGTGCACGCGCGTCCGCCACAAGACCAGGCCGCTAAGTAGGCTCAGCAGCCACAAAGGCCAGTCGCGCTGCCACTGTCCGCCGGCGCTGCCGAGAATCCAGCTGGTCGACAGCAGCATGGCAATGACCACCGGCGCCATGCCTTGACGGAAAGCGCGCACCGCGCGCAGTTCCCGGTTGCGATGTCCCCATTGCGCCGTGGCCATCATCAGCATCGACGAGGGGAGCAGGATGCCCAGCATGGTCACCATGACCGCCAGCAGCGCCGCACCCAGGCTGCCGGTATTCATGCCGATGTGCCAGCCCATGAGCGCCACGAACAACATATTCGGCCCCGGCGCGGCCTGGGCCAAGGCAATCGACTGGCTGAACTGGGCCCCACTGAGCCAGTGCTGCTGGTCGACCAGGTAACGGTGCATTTCCGGCGTGGTCGCGATCGGGCCGCCCACCGACAGCAGCGACAGCATCAGGAAGTGCCCGGCCAGGCTGATCCAGTCGTTCCAGCCCAGCACCAGCAGCGGCGCGCCGCTCACGGCGTGGACGCCGCTTGCAGGCGCCGGTAGACCAGCCAGCACGAGGGCGCGCCAATTCCCAGCAGCACATAGGCGAGCGGCACATGGAGCAGGGCCAGCATGGCAAACCCGAGGGCGCACAGGCCGACGCACCATGGCAGCGGCAGGGCGTTCTTGCGCAGCGCGCCGCCCAGCTTGAGCCCGGCCGCGCCCAGCATGCCGGCCGATACCGCCGCCATCCCGCGCAGGGCGCCGGCTACTTCGGGACGGCCGCCGAAGCGCTCGTACAGCAAGGCCAGCATCAGGACCACCATCAGCGGCACCGCCAGCATGCCGGCCAACGCGGCCAGCGAGCCGGCCACGCCGAAATAGCGCGCACCGATCATCAGCGACAGGTTGACCACGTTCGGCCCTGGCATGATTTGCGCGACCGCCCAGTCTTCGATGAATTCATCCTGGGTCAGCCAGCCCTTGCGCTCAACCAGTTCGCGCTGGACGACCGCCACCACCCCGCCGAACCCTTGCAGGGCCAGCACCGTGAACGACAAAAACAGGTCGCTCAGCGATCGCGGACGGGGCCGCTCGGACAGGGGCTCATGATTGTGCATGCCCCATTATGGCGTTGACCCGGCGGCATGTCTACGTGTCAACGGCCGTGCCGAACAGCAGGCCCGGCTTGCCGCCTCAACCGCCACCGATGCCGCGCATGACCCGTCCGCTGCCGCCGCATTCGGGGCACGGTGTGCCGTTGGCCAGCTTGCCGCTGCCGCTGCATTTGTCGCAGATATCCTCGGCGGCGCCCGGTGTGCCGGGCTTGGCTTCATCGCCGGGATTCAAGGTCGGGTCGGGTTCGGTAACCATGGTGGTGGCCTCAAAGTTTGGTGGATATTGTGTCCATATTTGAGCCATTGTAGGCAGGCCGGTGGGCGGGTGGCGCTACTTTGAAATCCGGCAAACGCGGCAAATTGCGCCACGGCGGCGTCCGGCTTTTTCGCGAATCGATGAGAGCATGACATTGACTTTGCAAATGATTAGTGGATACTCCTAGGCAGCAAGCGCCCCTGGTATGACATATGTCAACATCAATACAAGGAAAAGATGCTATGAAGCGACGATCGAACGAAGCCCATGCCGCCGGCGCCTTGGCGGACACCGATTACGAGCGCCAGGACGTACGCAGCCGCGAGCTGGTCGACCGTGCGATCGGCCTGCAGCAAAGCAGCAATACCATGTCGGCCATCGAATTTCTCAAGTCCCACGATATCGACGCCCGCCTGATCGAGCGGGTACTGCTCGAACCTCACCGCCGCCGCGCCAGCTTCGCGCACTGATTTTTCACTCTCCACCAGTACCAATTTGCCATCGTTTTCGTGGCGCGCCCCTGGCCGCGCGAAGCGGCCTTATACACAAAAAAGTCGCGTAGGAAATTTCCTAATAATTTTTCGAGGTTAACGCATTGACTTTGTAAGTCATTGATTTTAAACGGGGGATTTTGTGCCTGCGGAACGGGCATTTTGTTGAAACCCGCATCAGCACACGCTTTGGGGGTGTCAAGAGGGGGTTATCAACAAAGTTATCCACACGGTCTGGGGATATCTGAAAAAGCGCTTTAGAAACGGCTACTTAGCGTCGTCTGGGGCGCGCTGGCCAAGCGGGGACGGGCATTGGAAACCAATCCAGCGAACTGGGCGGAAGTGCTTCATCGTGGAAAGCACTTGCGCCATTCTACTGGATAAATGTACAGTTGCGTCAAGCCCTTTTAAATGATTGCCTATGTCCGACGCCGCTGCTGAGATCGCCCCCGAAATTGCCACCGAGCGCACTGCGGAGGACCCGTTTGCCAGCCTGAACCCGGAGCAGCGCTCCGCCGTCGAGCACGACATCGGCTGCGCGCCTGGTCAATCGCGCCCGCTGCTGGTCATCGCCGGGGCCGGCTCCGGCAAGACCAATACACTGGCGCACCGGGTAGCCCGCCTGATCATGTCCGGCGCCGATCCGCAGCGCATGCTGTTGCTGACGTTTTCGCGCCGTGCCGCCCAGGAAATGAGCCAGCGCGCCGGCCATGTCCTGCACCGCGTCATGGGGCTGCGCGGCAGCCAGACCGGCACCACCTTGCCCTGGGCCGGCACCTTTCACAGCATCGGCGCGCGCCTGCTGCGCGAGTATGCCGGGCGTATCGGCCTGGACGAATCCTTCACCATCCACGACCGCGGCGATTCGGAAGACTTGATGGGCATGGTGCGCCACGACATCGGCCTGACCACCACGCAGAAGCGCTTTCCCCTCAAAGGCACTTGCCTGGCGATTTATTCGCGCGTGGTCAACAGCCGCGAGCCGCTGGCCGATGTGCTGCAGTCGACCTTTCCCTGGTGTAGCGAATGGCAGGCGGAACTGAAGACCCTGTTTGCTGCCTATGTGGATGCCAAGCAAGAGCAGAATGTGCTCGACTACGATGACTTGCTCTTGTTCTGGTCCGAAATGGCCGCCGATCCGGAGCTGGGGCCCGAGCTGGGTGCGCTGTTCGATTATGTGCTGGTCGACGAGTACCAGGATACCAATCGCCTGCAGGCATCCATACTGCTGGGCATGAAGCCGGGCGGGGAGGGCGTGATGGTGGTCGGTGACGACGCTCAGGCGATTTACTCTTTCCGCGGCGCCACCGTGCGCAACATCCTCGACTTCCCCAAGCAATTCTCGCGGCAGGCCAGCCTCATCACGCTCGACCGCAACTACCGGTCGACCCAGCCGATCCTGGACGCGTCCAATGCCGTCATTGCCGCCGCGCTGGAGCGCCACGCCAAGACCTTGTGGACCGACAAGGCCAGCAGCGCGCTGCCCCAGCTGGTGCTGATCCCCGACGAGGCCGAGCAGGCGCGCTGGGTCTGCAACCGGGTGCTGGAGCACCGCGAGGCCGGCATGGCCCTGACCGCGCAGGCTGTGCTGTTCCGGGCGGCCAGCCACAGCGCCGCGCTGGAGCTCGAACTGATGCGGCGTAACGTCCCCTTCGTCAAATTCGGCGGCCTGAAGTTCCTCGAAGCCTCGCACATCAAGGA